>JAKEFB010000190.1 GCA_022616275.1 Chloroflexota bacterium | reverse complement strand
CTATTTTATTGGCCCGGATTCTTGACCGGATTTCCAGGCTCGGCAGTGTTCATAACGCTCAACCCTGCCTCAATTCGCCTTAATTGACGAAGGTATTGTAAGAGGCTTTCCTGCTTAATACAACTTGCGACTACCAATACTTTAACTTTACCACACCTGTAGACGTGGGCAACAAACCAGCTACACCTGAAGGCTCTGCTCCTGGTTGGGTGTTTCACTTTCGGCCGAAGAACGAGCAGCAGTTCGCTTTTCCAGGCTGGCAAAAAGGGCCGACGGCCCTCTGTTCGGCTGGGCCGCCCGTTCGTCAATCACCGATTCCAACCGGCCCCACACCGGGCTGGCGTTTTCGGGGAAAATACTCCTTAAGGAAAGCATCGTGTAAGCGCCGACGGCCCGCCGGGCATCGTCCATCTTCTGGCGGATTTCGTCCATCTGTTTTTCCACGGCCTGGCGCATCTTCTCGTCGTCTGTTAATTTTTCCAGCGTTTTGCGCTTAATACCCAGTTGGGCCTGCAGGACCAGGAATTCGTAAATCTGGTTGGCTTTTTCCTCGCCAAAAATCTGGGCCAGGGGGGCCAGGATTTCGTGGGCATCGGCCAGCCGCTGGACCACGGCCGCCTCGCCGGCCGTCACCCGGTCGGCCACGCCCAGGGTTTCCTCAATCCACTGCTTTTGCTCGGCCAGGCCGCGCTTGATGGTCCAGGCGATGATGCCAGTGCCGCCAAAACCAACGGCGCTGGAGTAAAGCAGCAGCCAGCCGCCTTCAATGTCTGATTGCGTCAGGTTGTTAAAGCCGGTGTGGATCAGGATGGCAACCACCAGGCCGCCCAGCAAGAAGACCGCCCGGCCCCGGAAACGCTGGAAGCGGGACAGCCCCAGGGCGATCCCCACCGTCGCGCTGGCCGTGGCGTGCATCAGGTTGGTAGACAGCACCCGGCCGATGGCCACGCCGAGAGCGTCATTTTGGTTAATGTAGAGGTAAAAGTAATTTTCGAAAACGGCAAAGCCGACGCCGGCGGCAAAGCCATAAATAGCCCCGTCTACAAAGTAGGTAAAGTTCGGCCGGCGCACGAGGTAGACCAGGACAATGGCCTTCAACAACTCTTCGACAATAGGGGCGACAAAGCGCACCATCGCGTCATAGTCGCCAATCCGGGCATATAGATCGTTGTTGGCGTAGAAAGCCAACAAGACGGCAAAACCACCCCAGGCGAAGCACAGCCCCACTGACTTAAAGGAACCACTGCCATACAGGTCCAGGGTGTAAATGACGTATAGGACGATGAGGGGGACGGCCGTGGCCACGGCCGCAGCAATAATTACGCTGGGCATGGGCACATGATACAGAAGAAAATAAGGTCCATCAACTACTTTTCCCCGCGGTTTTTACGCCGGTCGCGGAGTGCCCCGGCCTTTTGCTGCAAGTCCTGGAAATACTCCGAGTCGGTGATTTGGGCTACGTCCTGGGCCTTTTTGACCTCGTCAATCTGGATGCGGAGTTGTTGGACCTGTTGTTTCAACTGTTGTTCGCGGCTGTAGACCTCGCGGGCCATGCGCTGAAAAACGCGCGACAACTGGCCCAATTCGTCTCCCCGCCCGGTCACATTGTCCAGCCTGGCCAGCTCTGAGCCGTCACCGCTTAATTTATCGGCGCCGATCAGTTCGGCCAGGGCAGCCATCTGCCCCAGGGGCTGGATGACATTGCGCCTGAGTAGCAAGTTAATCATCAGGATGACCAGGGCAAAGACGAGGATAAAGACGGCCATGACGATGGATAAGGAGATCCAGACCGTATCGGAGACCCGCTCGGCCGGCACGTAAATCATCTGGGCGGCCACCACTTCGTTCAATTGCCAGCCAAAGCCGCCGTCTGTGCCGTACGTGTTCGTCAGGCTGGCCGGCGCGGCGGCCGGGTCGCCGTGGCAGCGCAGGCAGCTTTCACTACCAATAGCCAGCGGCCGGGCGCTGTAGAACAGGGACTGGCCGTTCACAGTGCGGAAGCCGGAAATTTCCTTCAATTCGGGGTTGTTGCGAAAACGTTGAACCAACTCGGCCTCGAAATCGTCGGCCAGGTTGCGCTCGTTGGTCGGGTTTAGCGTTGCTTCTTTGTAAAAGAAAGTCTGGTACGCTTCGTTGCTGCGGAACGTTTCAAAAACCTCCCGCGCCGAAAAGGCCGGCACGGTTTCCGGGATAAATTCCGGTTCTGTCTCCAGGCGCGCCGCCAACAGGGGGTTGACGTGCGAGCTGGTGTAGCCCCGGACGGCATTCATGGTGGCAATGAGCAGCAACCCCTTGGCGTTGACCTCGTCTTCGGCGATTTGTTCCAGCGCTCTGGACAGGGCTACCCAACTTAAAATCGTGCCGCCCACAAAAAACAGCAACAGCACCAGGGTAAATTTCAGCCCAAGCCTGGTGTTTTTCAGAAATGAAGTCATGTGCTCTTACCGCTGCCGGCCGCGCTGGCGCATTTCGCGCGCTTTGGTCTGCAAGTCGCGGAAGAAATCTGACTCGACTATTTCTTCGACCTGTTGTTCTCGTTTAACGGCGTCAATTTCAATGCGCAGTTGTTGGATTTCCTGCCGCAGGGCCTGTTCACGAATGTACGCTTCCAGGGCAGCCACGGCCAGCGAGGAGAAGGATTCCATCATCTGTTGCAGGTTCTGGTCAAAGGCAACGATCTGGCCACTTTCGGGATCGCGGGCATCCAGCAACTGGAGGACGCCAGCAACCTGGCCCGCGCTGTTTTTGAGGGGAATGGTCAGATAAGAGGTGGCGTAGTAGCCATCTTCGTTGCTGGGGCTATGGAAGTGATAGCCGGCCGCCTCGTGCGAGTTGGCAATGTTGATCGTTACCCCGCTGATGGCGACGTGGGCGGCCACGTTCTGGTTATTCGGCTGGCCGTCGTCCTGGTACAGGGGGAGGGGGGAGTAGAGGATGTCCTGGTTGGTTGTGCCGCCCAGGGCCAGGTTTTCGGCGTCATTGCGGACGATGACGTATTGCAGCTTGTCGTCTTCGGTGCGCAGGTAGAGGATACCAGCGTTGGCCCGGCAGAAGGTTTTGGCTTCGACCAGCATTTTTTCCAGGAGCCGGTTGAAATCCTTTTCCGAGGAAAGCTCCACGCCAATAGGAATAACGACGTTGAGCAGGCTATCGGCCCGGTTCTTTTCCTTGCGGACCTGGCGGAGGGTCTGCCGCAACTGGGTCGTCATCCGGTTAAAGGTCTGGGCCAGGATGCCGATCTCGTCGGCCGACTCAACCTGGGCCTGGGCTTCCAGGTTTCCGGCCCGGATTTCTTCGGCCACGCCGGTCAGGCGGCGAACCGGCCCGGCGATAAACTCCCGGAAGGTGACGGACATCAAGACACCCAGCAGCAAAGCAATCAAGCCAAAGGCCAGCGTTTGCCGCACGGCCGTCTCCAGGCCCGACCGGCCCTGGTTCAGATCAAACTCTAGCGCCTGCTGTTGGGAGGCGGTCAGGTCGTCCAGGAGAGAGACCATCGTTTCGTTGAGCGGCACCGCTTCGGCGGCAAACAAGTACAGGTCTTCGCGCGACCGCTCACTTTCCAGCACAGGGAAAATCTCCGACTCCGGCAGATCCAGGAAATCAGCTCGATTCTGGGCGATGGAATCCATGAAACCAAGCTGGGCTTCGGTCATCAGCCCCCGATCTCTTTTGGCTTCCAGTCGCTGCCAGGCAAAGTCGTTGGCAACCAGGTTGACCTCGTATTCCTGGCGAAAGATACGATTTTGCGTGTTGACGTAGTTGCGCAGGCCGGAAAACAGGGCCGCAAAGGACCCCTGGAAGTTGGCCATGTCCTTGAGCAACTCCACGTTGTCCTGGGTCGGCTCGCGCAGGGCCTGGGATTCAATCATTTTCTGGATGTCAATTAAGACGTTGCCGCCGTACTGAACCCCCTCAATGGCCAGGACCCGGTAAGCCGGCTCTCTGGCCAGCCGGTCATCGCGCAAATCGAATAACTGCTCGGGCAGGACTCGCCACTGCTCAAATGACGCTTCCAGGTTGCTCAACCGGAGTTGGCTCAGGGGGTCCAGGTCGGCGGACAGTCCCCTCAGTTGAGCCAGGTCGTTTTCAAAAGTCGCTTCGGCGCTGTAGTAGTCGTCAATGAAGAGAGGGTCGCCCAGGGCCAGATAGCCGCGTACGGCCGCCAGCATCTTTAGCAAATTGATTTGGGCGCTGGACGAGGCGCGGGCCATCGGCATTCGCAGGTCGCCGGTACGATTGATCGTCACAGTCGCTCGTTGGCTCCCCTGGTAGATGAAGACGGTGAGCAAGAGGGCCAGGAAAACCAGAATGCCAAAGCCAATCGTCAGCTTGCGCCCGATTTTCAGATCTGAGAAAACTTTTGCTCCGGGTAACGCTTTGGCAACGTTGGCGACAGCGCGATCAAAAGCGCTACTTTTCGTTGCGGGTGGTCTGGTCGTTGTCGTCATGGCGTGCTACGCCTCCAATCCATTATATTCCACACGTCTACGTCCCAAGGCGTCAGGTCAACACCGGTAATGTCGTTTTTAACAGCGCCGGCAACCCCCAGGTGAACCAGCGGAATCATGACAAACTCGTTGACCAGCATGTCGTTCATCAGGACGAACAACTGCGCCCGGCGCTCCGGATCGATCTCTGTGGCGGCCTCGGCCAGCAGGGCATCGTAGGCTGGACTGCACCAACGTTCAATATTTGAACCGGCCCATTCATTTTCCTGTTGGGGAATTTGGGCGCAGACCCACTGTTCCATGTAAGGAGCAGGGTCTGGGCTGCGGTTACCAAAGAACAGCATTTGCATGTCAGCGTAGAAATGCCAGGCGTTGTTGGTGTTGTCTGGATCTCGATTGCCAAACGTCGCCGCGTCTATCAGCTTAATCTCAACCTCAACGCCAATGGATTCCAGGGCTTCTTTCACAATTTCCTGGGTTCGCTGTCGTAGGGGCGAAACGGTAGTCTGGAAGACCACCTTCATTCTATCCCCATCTTTGTCGCGAATACCGTCCCCGTTGGTGTCCACCCAGCCCGCTTCGTCCAGTAACGCGATCGCCTTTTCCAGGTTGAACTCGTAAGAAGTGTTCGTTGAGGCAAAGTTCGCCGGCGATACCAGAATATTGCTCGTCGGGCTACCGGTAGGGCCGTACAGGGCGGCGATAGCCTCCCGGTCTATAGCGTAGGAGAAGGCCTGGCGCACGCGAGGATCGCTGAAGAAGGGGTGGGAAAATTGCAGACTGGAACGCTCACCGGTCGCGGTCGTCTGGTCGGGATCGGTAAAGTTAATCTGGAGGCGCTCTACCCGGGAGCCGAAGTTGGTAATCAACCGGCCAACCCCCAGGGCTTCCAGCTCGGCCAGGGTTACATTATCCAGGGTTAAGTTCCAGGCATAGTCTATCGTGCCTGTTTGCAAGACCTGCCGGGCAGCCTCGTTCACTGTGCCGCCCCCCAACAACTCTACCCGGTTAAAGTAGGGCTTGCCCTCTTCTCGGAAGAACTCATTAGGCTCATAAATGACGCGAATCGTTTGGACCAGCTCATTACCAAGGAACAAAACCTCTTCCGGTTTACAAGTTGCCAGGCGGTAAGAGCCGGTGCCCGGTGGTTGCAGAGCAGCCATTGCCTCACAGCCGAAGCCGCCCTCGTAACCTTCAAAAACGTGCTGGGGCAGGATCAGGCCCTGGACGCCGACAAAGGCCAGCGACCAGGCCGGGTTGACGTCGCTGAAATTCACGCGAACAGTGAATTCATCCAGCGCTTCCACGCTCTCAATCCCGCCATAGTTGGCGGCTGATGCCGATCCTACGTCCGGGTCAGTGATGTAATTGTAAGTAAACAAAACGTCGTCGGCCGTAAAGGCCTCACCATCCGACCACCTGACGTCCTGGCGCAACATCCAGGTAACCGATCGGCCGTCCTCGGCCAGGCCGCCATTTTCCAGCGAAGGAATCTCGGCGGCCAGGAAGGGTATCAGATTACCTTCCTTATCAAAGGTGGCCAGTGGCTCAAAGATGATCCGGCTGGCATTCCAATCACGCTGGTTTGAGGTTAGATGCGGGTTAAACGTGGTAGGCGCCTGCCAGAAGAGCAGGCGTAAGATGTTCTCATTCCCCCGGCCGCTGGGAATGCTTGCCTCGGGTGCTGGCGTGGCCGTTGTAGCGGGTGCAGGCTCCGATGAATTTGAACAAGCTCCTACCAGGACCAGAGTCAAAAACAGTAAAGGCAAGGAGCTTCGGCACACAAATTTTTCAAAGGATAATAAACGCAGATACAAAATTCCTCTCCTTACTGACTGGGCACGTATTGGTGGATTATAATATGTTGTGAACAAAAATAAAAGGCCAGCGGCCGCCTACCAGGTAGCGAAGACGTTCAGGTCTTCTCATTCTACTCTTTGATCTACGAGTAAACCCGTGGTCAATTGGTCCTGGTAGCCTTTGCTTTAGGCCAGAAACGGGATACTTTTCACGACCTCAGCACGCTATTCCTGGCACAGTTCAGTATAATAGTCCTGAGTAACTCGTAGCTGGTTTATGGATTCTTTCCCATTGAAAGCAAATCTACTATTTTGGCGACAGCAGGTTGGGGATTACCTGCCAGCCCTCCATCTGCCCGTGGACCGGCCGGCGACATTCAGGCATGTCTTTAGCGGCGCCTGGCAGCCTTTCCGGCTGGACGCGGCCACGACCGGGCTGCTTCAGGCTGTCGCCGAAGAAGCGGGAACCACCCTGGCTGTGGTCTTATTAACTGCCTTTCAGGCCGTTGTATACCGCTACACTGGCCAGGAAAACATCATTGTCGTTGCTTCTCTGACCCGCCAGCCGGATGACGGGCAAAGCCTTAACCCCTGGGCTGAGGCCTTCCCGGTGCGGGCTGCCCTGGAAGGCAACCCATCGTTTAGGGCCTTGCTGCAGCGGGTGCAGGCTTTTTTGCAGGCCGCCGGGCAGCAGCGAGGGCTACCTCTGCCAGAACTGGCGGCCCGCCTCCGCCCCACCTCTGACACCGGTTCCCTGCCCCTCTTTCAACTGGCGTTTCTTTTCCAGGATAAGCCGCCGGCCGGCTCGCTTAGAGATTGGAGGGTGGCCGGCGAAACAGTGGATGCCGACCTGGTCCTGGTTGCGGCCAGGAAGGGAGAGGAGGTAACCGGCGGGCTGATTTACAACGATAGCCTGTTTGAGTCCGCGACCATATCTGCCCTGGCCGGCCACTGGCAGACGTTGTTGGCAGGAGTAGCCGGCGATCCGGCCCGCCGTCTATCGGATCTGCCGCTGCTGGCCCCGGCTGAACGGCAGCGCATCCTGGTAAGCTGGAATGATACCCATTCGCCATACTCACCAGAGATTTTCCCCGGATTATTCGAGCAACAGGCGGCGCTCCGGCCCAACCAGCCGGCCATCGTTGCCGTTGCGCCGGACCCGGCCGGCGACCAGACGCTGACTTACGGCGCGCTGAATCGGCGGGCCAACCAACTGGCCCGTCACCTGCAATCGCTGGGCGTGCGGCCGGGGGTCTTTGTCGCCGTTTACGTAGAGCGCTCAGCGGATATGATCGTTGCTTTGTTGGGCGTTCTAAAAGCCGGGGGCGCTTATTTGCCCCTGGACCCCCTTTACCCTGGCGAGCGCATTGTCTTCATGCTGCAAGAGACGCAGGCGCCGATTATTCTCACGACCTGGGAGCAGATGCAACACCTGCCGGATCACCAGGCGCGCGCCATTTGCCTGGACCGCGAGTGGGACACGATTGCCACGGCCGGCGACGAGAACCTGCCGCCGGCGGCCACGGCCGAGGATCTTGCCTACGTCATCTATACCTCTGGGTCCACTGGCCGGCCTAAGGGAGTCCAGGTCCGTCACCGGGCGCTGTCTAACTTTCTGGCGGCCATGCGCCGGCAGCCGGGGCTTGCCGAAACAGACACTTTATTTGCCGTGACCACGCTGTCGTTCGACATCGCCGCCCTGGAGCTTTTCCTGCCGCTCGTGGTTGGCGGCCGGGTGGCGCTGGCCAGCCGCCTGGTTGCTTCGGACGGAGCGTTGTTAACGGCCAGGCTGGCCGATACGGGCGCTACGGTGATGCAGGCCACCCCGGCCACCTGGCGCTTACTGGTGGAGTCCGGTTGGTTGGGAGACGGCCGCTTGAAAATATTGTGCGGCGGCGAGGCGCTGCCAGGTAGCCTGGCTGACCAGTTGTTGGCCCGGGGCAGCTCTCTATGGAACCTCTATGGCCCAACCGAAACGACCGTCTGGTCGGCCGTGTACCAGATAAAAGAAGGCAGTGAGGTCGTGCCAATTGGCCGGCCAATCGCCAACACGACCTTTTACCTGTTGGACCGCTTTCTCAACCCGGTCCCGGTAGGTGTGCCGGGTGAATTGTACATCGGGGGCGATGGCCTGGCGGTGGGTTATCTGAACCGGCCGGGCCTGACGGCCGGACAGTTTATACCTGACCCATTTAGCCGGACCCCAGGCGCCCGGCTATACAAGACCGGCGACCTGGCCCGTTACCGCCCAGACGGCGTCGTCGAATTTCTAGGTCGTATTGACCACCAGGTGAAGGTGCGTGGCTACCGGATCGAGTTGGGGGAAATTGAAGCTGTGCTCGGCCGCCATTCTGGCGTGCTCAAGGCCGTCGTGGTCGCCCGCGAAGACACGCCTGGGGAGAGGCGCCTGGTACTCTACCTGGTCCCGAAACCGGCCGGCGCGCCGGGGCCGGGCGAGCTGCGCCGCTTTTTGGCCGGAATCCTGCCGCCTTACATGATTCCGGCCGCCTTCGTCTACCTGGACCGGCTGCCCCTGACCCCTAACGGCAAAGTGGATCGCCAGGCCCTGCCGACCCCCGGCCCGGCCCGGCCGGAGTTGGAAACGCCTTACGTGGCGCCCCGCAATGAAGTTGAACAGCACCTGGTGGCTATGTGGCAAAAAACGCTGGGCCTGGAGAAGATCGGGGTTGACGACAATTTCTTTGAATTGGGTGGGGACTCGCTAAAAGGAGCGGCTTTCATTGGTGGCCTGCAAGCCGAGCTGGACGAGTATATCTATGTTGCTGCCCTGTTTGAAGCCCCGACAATTACCGGGCTGGTCGCTTACCTGGAGCGATTTTATCCCGGCGCGACGGCCCGGCTGAGCGCCAGGCAACCGGCCGGGGTCGCCCCGGCCGCTCCCCAATCGCGGGTTGGCGCAGCCAGCGTGGCCCGAATGCGCCAGATGCTGGCCGCGACGAATCCGCTTCGGCCTGGCCCGGCGCCGCCGGCCGTCAAGAACCCGCCGGCTATTTTCATTCTGTCGCCGCCTCGCTCCGGCACGACCTTGCTGCGGGTCATCCTGGCCGGCCATCCCCGCCTGTTCGCGCCGCCGGAGCTGGATTTGCTGACCTTCAATACTCTGGCCGAACGAACGGCGGCCCTGAGCGGTCCCGATAGTTTTCGCCTGGAAGGAACCATCCGGGCTATTATGGCCGTCAAGGAAGCCAGCGCCGAGGAAGCGCAGCAAATCATGGCCGATTGCGAGGCCCAGGGAATGACGGCCGGGCAGTTCTACCGGTTGCTGCAGACGTGGATCGAGCCCAGAACCCTGGTGGACAAGTCAATTCTTTACGCCGCCTGGCCGGAGGTTTTAGCGCAGGCGGAAACATTATTTGAAGATGCGCTTTACATTCACCTGCTGCGACGCCCAGACGCCGTGATCCACTCCTTTGAGGACGTTCGCCTGGATCGGATCTATTTTCGTGAACAACGGCTGTTCTCGGTAAGAGAATTGGCCGAATTGCTCTGGCTGGTTAGCCACCAGAACATTCTGGATTTCCTGAAAGAGGTCCCTTCGCACCGGCAGCACCGCCTCCGTTTTGAAGATCTCGTCCACCAGCCTGAGCCATCGGTAACGGCATTGTGCCACTTTTTAGGATTAGAGTTCCACCCTGACATGTTGCAGCCGTACACGAATCGCCAGCAACGGATGACGGATGGCATTCACAGCGCACCGCAATCCCGGATGATTGGCGACGTCAAATTTCACGGCTACCGGGGTATCGAGGCCACTGTGGCCGATCAGTGGCAGGCTGGTAGCCACGAAGATTTCCTGAGCGACATCACCTGGCGCCTGGGCGAAACGCTGGGTTATGAACGGCCGCCTGGCGCAGGCCAGCCCGCACCGCCAGTGACGGCTGAATCGCTTCAACCCCTTTCGCCTGAAACGCTCGACCAAGAGAGAGCAAAAGAACTGTTGTCTAACCTGGATCAATTATCTGACGAACAAGTGGCGGCGTTGCTTGACTCCATGTTGGCCGGTCAGGGAAACGTGAATGAATAACACACTGGAAAAAACAGTTGGACTATCGGCGCACGAAAAACGTGCGCTCCTGGCTGAACTGCTCAAACAAAAGGCCAGCCAGCCTGATACCTACCCTCTCTCTTTCGCTCAACAGCGGTTGTGGTTCCTGGATCAGTTGCAGCCGGGTAGCCCGGTCTACAACATTGCCCGGGCGATGCGCATTCACGGGCCACTCAACGGGCCGGCGTTGCAGGCAGCCCTGGACGCGCTGGTTGCCCGGCACAAGTCGCTGCGAACAACATTTGCCGTCGTAGATGGACAGCCGCTACAGGTCGTGGTATCCCATTTACGGATCGTCCTGCCGGTGATTGACATGGGCCAGGAAGCCGGCCAGGAAGCCAGGGCCAGACACCTTTTAAACCAGGAAGCCCAGCGCCCGTTTAAGCTGACGGAGGGGCCACTGATCCGGTTAACGCTCTTGCGCTTTAATGACGAGGAACAGTTCCTCCTCGTCGTGATGCACCACATCATTTCCGACGCCTGGTCATTGGGAGTCTTCTTCCGCGAATTATCCGCCCTCTACGAAGCGCTGGCCGCCGGCCGGCCTTCGCCCTTGCCGGCCTTGCCAATCCACTACGCCGACTTTGCCGGCTGGCAGCGCGAGTGGCTGCAAGGGGAGCGACTGGAGACGCATTTGGCCTACTGGCGGCGGCAGTTGAGGGCCGAGCTGCCCGTCCTGGAGCTGCCGGCCGACCGGCCGCGCCCCCCTGTGCAAACGTTCCAGGGCGCCAGCCATGCCCTGGCGCTGTCCCCGGCACTCTCTGAAGCGCTGCGGGCTTTGAGCAGGCAGGAAAAGGCGACGGTGTTTATGACCTTGCTGGCCGCCTTCTATGCCGTCTTATATCGCTATACCGGCAACGAGGATATCGTCGTCGGCTCGCCGGTGGCCGGCCGCAACCGCGTCGAATTGCAGGGAATTATTGGCTTCTTTGTCAACATGCTGGTTTTGCGGGCCAACCTCTCCGGCGACCTGACGTTTCGCGAGCTGCTCCAGCGTGTGCGCCGGCTATTCTCGGAGGCTTACGCTCACCAGGATTTACCCTTTGAACAGCTCGTCGAAACGTTGCACCCGACCCGCGACCTGAGCCGGCACCCGCTCTTTCAAGTGGTCTTTGCCATGCAAAACGTGCCGGACGCGGAATTCACTCTCCCCGGCCTGGTGGTCACGCCGGTCGAAGTGGAAACACAGACCTCGAAATTCGACCTGACCCTGTTTTTGACCGACACCGGCCGCTATTTCGTCGGCTCCATTGAGTACAGCACCGACCTGTTTGACGCCGAAACCATTGCCCGGATGGCCGGCCATTACCGGACGTTGCTGGCTGGCGTGGCCGCCAACCCGGATTTGCGCCTGTCAGAGCTGCCACTTTTAACACAGGCCGAAAAGCAAAAGCTGCTGGTTACCTGGAACAACACCCGGCGGGAATATCCCCGGGACGCCCTCGTTCACCAGTTGTTTGAAGCCCAAGCAGCCCGGACGCCGGAAGCCCTGGCTGTGGCCGCCCGCCACGCCCGTTCCGGCGAACTCGTCCAGTTGACCTACTGGGAACTCAACCGGCGGGCCAACCAGTTGGCCCACCGGCTGCGCGCCCTGGGCGTTGGGCCGGAAACGCCGGTAGGTATTTGCATGGAGCGCTCCCCGGAAATGGTGGTGGGCCTGCTCGGTATCTTGAAGGCCGGCGGCGCTTACGTGCCATTTGATCCGGCCTATCCCCGGGAGCGGCTGGCTTTTATGCTGGCAGATACAAAGCGGCGTGAAGCGGGCTCGAAGCTGGTAGTACTGACTCAGCCCTGGCTGGCCGGAACGTTGCCCGAACACGAGGCCCACCTGGTGCGTCTGGACTCCCACTGGGAAACCCTGGCGGGCGAGCCTGACGATAATCCCGGCAACCTGACCCGGCTCAACAACCTGGCTTATATCATTTACACCTCCGGTACAACCGGCCGGCCAAAAGGTATCCAGATTGAACATCGCGGCCTGCTGAACCTGATCTACTGGCACCAACGGGCTTTTGCCGTGACGGCCAAAGACCGGGCCACCCAACTGGCCGGCCCGGCTTTCGACGCCTCGGTCTGGGAGTTGTGGCCCTATCTGACGCTAGGCGCCAGCATTCACATTCCTGACGACGAGACCCGCGCCCTGCCCTGGCGGCTGCAAGCGTGGCTGATAGACAAAGCTATTACCATTACCTTCTTGCCCACGCCGCTGGCCGAGGCCGTCTTGCTGCTGGAGTGGCCCCAGGAAGCTGCGCTAAGGATTTTGTTGACGGGTGGCGATAAATTACACCGGCCGCCCCGGCCGGGGTTGCCCTTCGATTTAGTCAACAACTATGGCCCGACCGAGAACACGGTGGTAACGACCTTTGGTCACGTGCCGCCGGCCGGACAGAACGGCCGGACGCCAGCCATTGGCCGGCCGATTGATACCACCACCATTTACGTCGTGGATGCTCACCTGAACCCACTGCCTATTGGCGTCCCTGGCGAACTGCTCATTGGCGGCGACAGCCTGGCCCGGGGTTACCTGGACCGGCCGGAATTGACGGCGACGGCTTTTATCCCCAATCCTTTTAGCGACGAAGTCGGCGCGCGGTTGTATAGGACAGGCGACCTGGTGCGCACCCTGCCTGATGGCCAGTTGGAATTTCTGGGACGCATTGATCACCAGGTCAAGATTCGCGGTTTTCGGATCGAGTTGGGCGAAGTAGAGGTGGCGCTCAGGCAGCATCCAGCCGTGGCTGAAGCGGCCGTCCTGGCTCGCGAAGACGGCCCTGGCGACAAACGCCTGGTGGCTTACGTCGTCCTGGATGAGAAAGAAACGCCTGCCACGGCCGAGCTGCGCCGGTTTTTGACTCAGAAATTGCCTGATTACATGATCCCGGCCACTTTCGTCGCCCTCCTGGCCCTGCCTCTGACCCCAAACGGAAAGGTAGACCGCCGCGCCCTGCCGGCGCCTGATTGGGCCACTCCCGAAACGACGGCCCAATACCTGGCTCCCCGCACGCATGCCGAGCAGTCGCTGGCCGACATTTGGGCCGGCGTCCTGGGTCTGCCCCGGGTGGGCATTCATGACAATTTCTTTGAGTTGGGCGGCGATTCTATTTTGAGTATCCAGATTCTGGCTCGCGCCAATCAAGCCGGGTTGCACCTGACGCCACGCCAGCTTTTTCAGCACCAGACCATTGCGGCCCTGGCCGAGACGGCCGGCAACGGGCTCGACCTGACTCGCCTGGCCGAACAGGAACCGGTGAGCGGCCCCGTGCCCTTAACCCCTATTCAGCATTGGTTTTTTGCGCAAGAACTGCCCGAACCCCACCACTGGAATATGGCCATGATGCTGGCGGTGGGCCAGGCCGTCGAACCTTCGTTGCTGGAACGCGCCGTCCGGCAGGCGCTGGCCCACCACGACGCTTTCCGGTTACGCTTCCGGCATACCCCGGCCGGCTGGCAACAAGAGTATGTTGCCCCAACGCCGGAAATACCTTTTTCCTGGAAGAATTTATCCGCTTTGCCTCAGGGTGAACAGGAGCAGGCCATTCAGACGGCGGCCGAACAACTCCAGGCCAGCCTGGACCTGGCTCAAGGACCCCTGGCGCAGGTCGCCTACTTTGACCTGGGCCGGCAGAGACCCGGCCGCCTGCTGATTATTGCCCACCACCTGGTCATTGACGGCGTCTCCTGGCGTATTTTGTTGGAAGACCTTGACGCCGTTTATTGCCAGCTCGGCCAGGCCGGGCAGGCCCGGCTGCCCTTTAAGACGACGTCCTTCAAAGCGTGGGCCGAAAAGCTGGCCGCCTACGCCCGGTCCGAGGCGCTGAGGCAGGAAGCAACGCACTGGTTAGAACTGCCCTGGGAGCAGGTGCAGTCCCTACCTGTGGACGACGCCGCCGGCCGGTCTGGCAACACCGTGGCCTCAGCGCAGACGATCTCCCGGGCGCTGGAGGAGGCCGAAACGCGCCAGTTGATCCAGCAAGTGCCGGCCGCCTATGGAGCGCACATCAACGATGTGCTGCTGGCCGCCCTGGCCCAGGCGCTGGGGCGCTGGAGTGGCGCCCCGGCCCTGCTGGTTGACCTGGAAGGCCACGGCCGCGAGGAGATTGACGCGGCCGTAGACGTAAGCCGGACCGTCGGCTGGTTCACCGCCATCTTTCCCGTTGTCCTGCCGGGCGGCCAAGATAGTTCTCTCCGCCAGACTCTTACCTTTATCCAGGCCCAGCGGGAACGCCTGCCTGACCGGGGAATTGGCTATGGCCTGCTGCGCTACCTGCGTGACGACCCTGCCCTGGCCCAGCAGTTGCAGGCCCTGCCCCAGGCGCAAATCAGCTTCAACTACCTGGGCCAGTTTGACCAGCTTTTGCCGCCGGACTCGCCCTTTGCCCTGACAGAGGAAAGCAACGGAAACAGCCGTAGCCGGCAAGGTCGCCGGCCATACCTGCTCCAGGTAAACGCCCAAATCAGCGGCGGCCGGCTGCGGGTTAATTGGACATACAGCCAGAACATTCACCGGCCGGCCACAGTGGAACGACTGGCAACAGAGTTTTTGGCGGCGCTGCGGACGCTGATCCAGGATCGGCCGCGGCCGGGCGAGAGCGCCATGTTTTCCTCCGATTTTCCGCTGGTCGCGCTGGAACCAAAAGCGCTGCAGCAGGTGTTGGACAGCTACCCACCTGTTGAGGATATTTATCCCTTATCCCCGGCCCAACAGGAAATGCTGCGCCAGGCGCTGGCCTCCCCCGCTTCAGAGACCTACTTCTTGCAATGGCGCTACCTTCTGCAAGGAGCGCTAGACGTCGAGGCGCTCCGCTGCTCCTGGAGGCGGGTGATCGAGCGCCACCCCACCTTGCGGACCGTGTTTGCCAGCAAGGGCCTGGCCGAGCCGCTCCAGGTGGTCTTGCGAGAGACGCCGGTACCCTGGGAAGCGCAGGACTGGCGCGGCCTGGACAGCGTGGTCCAGCAGGAGCAATTGCAGAGCTTTTTGCAGGCTGACCGCGAACGGGGGTTTGACCTGGCTCATACCCCACCGCTGCGCCTGGCGGTGCTCCGGCTGGCTGAAGAAACGCACCTTTTCGTCTGGAGCTACCATCACCTGTTATTAGACGGCTGGTCTATGGCCCCGTTGTGGCAGGAGGTGCTGGCCTTTTACGAAGGGTTCAGCCAGGGGCGGGAGTTACACCTGGAACGGCCGCGCCCATACCGGGAGTATATCGCCTGGTTGCTGCAGCAGGACCAGGAAAAAGCCAGGGCATTCTGGCAACAGGCGTTAGACGGGCTGGGAGAAGCGACGACGCTGGGAGGCCGGCCACCGGCGGCCGGGGCGGGCGGGCAAAGTGTCTGGCGCGAACAGACGGCCTGGCTGCCTGAAGAGACGACGGCCGCCCTGCAGGCGCTGGCCCAACAAAACCGGTTGACGCTCAATACGCTGGTCCAGGGGGCGTGGGCCCAGGTGCTGGCCCACCATACCGGCCGGGACGAAGTGGTCTTTGGCGTGGCCACGGCCAGCCGCCCGGCCGCCTTGCCCGGCGTCGAAAACATGATCGGTCTGTTCGTCAGTGCCTTACCGTTGCGGCTCAGCGTTCCCCGGCCTGGCGACCGTCGCCAGGCCAGCATGGCCTGGCTGCAGGAGGTTCAGGCCCAACAACTGGCGATAAGCCAATATGAATATGTGTCCCTGGAACAGGTTCAGGCGTGGAGTTCTGCTCCAGCCGGCCAACCCCTTTTTGAAAGTTTTCTACGCTTCCAGAATTACCCGATGAAGCACTTCCTAAACTCCTGGCGCGGTAGCCTGAAAATTCAGGAGGAACAGCGGTTTGATTTCTGGCACTACCCGCTGAACGTCGTGGTCGTACCCGAAAGCCGGCTGCTGCTGCGCCTTGGTTACGACGCCCACGGCTACGAACAAGCGACTATTAACCGCCTCCTGGCCAGCTTCCAGGAAACCCTGGAGAGTTTTTTGAAAAAAGGTTAAAGCCTACTCCTCAAACTGGTCAAACAGCTTGTGCAGCTCCCGCGGCCGGCTCCTGGTCAGGTTGGCAATGCGAGCCGTCGTCTCGCGTAGACGCTGGCTAAGCACATTAATCAGTTCCAGCGACAGGTCTGGGTGCTGCCGGGCCAGGGCAATGAGCGGCTCACGGCGCAGGCGCAGGGTCAGGGTGTCCTGGATGGCAATGGCCGAGGCGTCGCGCGGGCTGTTGTCAAACAGGTTCATTTCGCCAAAGTAGGAGTGGGCCTCCACAGTACCGACGCGAGCGTAGGAGCCTTTGCGCATCCCCTCCCGTTCAATACCGACCCGGCCGCTGACCACCACGTAGAGTACGCCGCCGGGGTCATTTTCGTTATAGATCCGGGTGTCTTCAGGGAAAAACTCCTCTTCGCACACCCTGGCCAGAACCTTAAGCTGATCAACGGTCATGCCCTGGAAGAAGGGGACTTCCTTCAAGAAGATAATTTTCTCAATGGTGGACAGCACTGGTTCCTCCTTTAACGCCCAGTCGGTCAGGCGTTGACCCGATAGCATTCGATTCGCAGCCTGGGCGGCCGCCTGCACGTCGGCCGAAGGATGGACGAGCGAGGCGGCCAGCAGGGCTTCGATTTCTTGTAAGCTAAAAAGCGACTCGCACGTTACTTCACCTTTGGCCTGGCTATCTTCTTTTTGAGATAGCCGGCGCAGATCGTCAATGGTAAACTGGCCGACCATTGTTTCCTTAATGTCGGCTGGCTGCGGCCGGGCCGGGGCGGCTTCGGCCGCGGACGCAGGCTTGTCCAGGAGGGCGTCAAGTGGATTTACCCCACGCCTGGGCCGGCCGCCGGGTGGGGTGGGGGGGCCATCCTGGGCTGGCGATTCTTTGGGGCTATCGTCCATCAACGCACCCAAGAGATCGCCGGCCCCACGACGTTTACGCTCACGAGGTAGTTCGGCCGTTTCCGGTTTGGCGGCCGGCTCAGATTGAGGCGCTTCTGGGGGTAGCGACGCCGTGGTTTTTTGCGCCCAGGTCGTGGCTCCAATTTCTCCCAGGGCAAAGGTAGCAACTGTCCGCAACCAGATATCTTGAGAGTTGGTCAACAAATCGCGCAATAGTTCGCGGGCGTCGGGGTGGTGCATATCCCACACTTCCCGGCTTAATTCAATTAGCCTTGAGGGGGCAATACCCGGTTCCAATAACGGGGTAATCAGCGTCGCCGTCTGGGGTGTGGTCAGAGATTCGAGCGCTTCGGCAGCATTGGCGCGGATTCGCGGATCTTCGGCCCGAAGTGACTGGGAAACAAGGTCAAGGGTCTCTGGTTCGTGAAGGGCAGTCAGCAGGTAAAAGATTTCCTCGGTCAACTGTTCGCTTTGCTCGCGCAAGGTGTTCTGTAATATGGAAACGCTTGGGTACTTGGCGCACAGCGACAGGGCTTCTAACTGGCCGTAGTTCCGGTAAACGGTCAGTAAGTTACCGGTGACGTACGACGTGATGAGCGGACCGTACTCGCGGCGGTTAACGCCGCTGAGGATCATAACGGCCATCTTACGCAATTGGGAATCCGGTGAGTCAAGCTGCGGGTGTACCGTTGGAATGACAGCTTTGCCCATGTTTGACAGGACTTCCACGGCCGTTTCCCGCACCCGGGGACTTGGATCGAGTAAGGCATTGATCAAGGTTTTGTGTGACTCATGAGAGCCGATACGGCCCAGAACGATGAGCACCGCCTGCCGCACCCGCTCGATTGGATCCTGGTGGGATTGGGCCATCTGTTCGCGGACCAGAGGCGCCACCTCTTCCGGGAGCTTCTTCTCCGACAACGTTTCGATGGCGATAGCTACTTCCAGGCGGACTGCGTCCTCTGGATCTCTCAGAAATTCGACCAGTTTATGGATGGCCGCCGCGTGACCAACTTTGCCCAGGCCATGGACGGCTAGAGCCCGTTGCCGGGGTTCTTCGCTGGCCAGCATCTCGGCCAATGCCTGCTCGGCCGGCGCCTGGTAGGTTGAGTCTCTGGCCCGGAGCAACGAAGGCAAAACCTGGGCCCGCACGTCGGTTGTATTATCAGACAGGCACTGCAAGGCCAGTTGTCGGAATTTGTCGCTATCTTCGCCATCCAGGTGTTTCAGGCCCAGGATAGCCGACTGGCGCACCTGGGGCTCGGAATCGTTCAGGAGATCACTGTAAAGCTGGTGGACGGCGCTATCGCGCACGTCGGCGGCGACGAGGATATCTACAATGGTTGAGCGAACGTGGGCATCTCCTCTTTGGGTAGCTGTGGCCAGGATCGGCACGGCGGCGTTCCCGCCAATGTCGCTGATTAGCTTGGCCATGAAGATGGTGAATTCAGGGCTGGTGCTTTCTTCCAGTTTTTTCTCCAGCGACTTCAGCGTTGCCGAATCGGTCACGATCAGGTCGGAAGCTTCTTGTGATAACAGGAAGGAGAAATCCTCCTGTTCCAATAAGGTAATCAATGCCTGGGCATATCGCTGGCGGATTACCAGGGCGCTGCCAACAAAAGCCACGGCCAGCAGACCAATCATCACCGGCACGAACCACTCGACCGATAGGAGCGGCAGCAGCAACAGGCTGCTGCCGAGCAGCGAGCCAGCCGGCAAGACGAGCCCGCCAATAAAGCCCCGCGCCCTTCCTTTAACACGCAGGGGAACAGCATTGTATAAAAGACTTTCAATCGGGCTTTGGAAGGAAGAGCGGAGAATGTTGTAATCCAGGTCGGCCAGCAGCGCCGTTGGAATGCCGGGCAAAAAGATCAGGCCGCTGGCTATTGCCAGCGTGGTGACCGGAAAAATGAGATTGGCATTACCCAGGCCAATCCGTCCAATAATCCGGCTTAGCAGGAAAAGCTGTAAAGGCAACATGATCAGGTTGGCAAAGCCAGTGATGTTGCCCACCAGGTTAGACAACTCTTCAACAGAAGCCAGCCTTGTTTCAAAGATTTCGCCCGACTGGTAGTGCAGGAAGGCCAGCAACATCATCAACAGAAAGGTCGAAACGGCCAGCCACCTCAGGTAGGCGGATTGGGAGACGTAGTGAAAACCTTCGCGCAAATTGCCAAGGAAAGATTGCCTTTCCGTTTCTTCTATGGCAGGTGAATAGACGAGCGATTTGCTCCCTGTCCGGCGTTCGCCCAGCAGATAGGGCATCAGCCCGGCCAGGACGGCCGTGAAAACCAACGTCCCCAGCCAGACGACGACAATATCAGGCGGCGTCAGGAGCTGGTTCAGCAAGGGCATCGTCAGGCCGCCAACGATGCCGGCAATGCGGGCGGCTGTGGCGACGATAGGGATGATCCGCTTGGCTGAACGGGTGTCGTAGTAGCTGTTGACGTAGGTCCACCAGTGGAGGAAAAACGCGCCCTGGATGACGACGAGGAAAAGCAAATAGAGTAGAGGATAGGCGATGGTGATCAGCTCTGCCCCCAGCAGCAGCCGGCCGCCGGCCATGCCGGCGACGGCCACCGCCAGGATGGCAATCAATAGCTTGTCGTTTGGTACCCGGTCGGCAAAGGCAGCGTAAATGCTCGTGGCGATAAGGGTCAGAATCGAGCCAATGACCAGGACGGCCGGCAAGGCCTGCACCCCTACCTGTTGCAGGAAAGCGGCAAAGACGATCGTTCGCCCCCAGGTATTGCCGGCGACGACGAGAAAGGCCATCGTGAACAGGAGTAACAGCCGGGGCCACTCGGTCGGACGAATGTTCAATAATTTTTCAAGGAAACGCATCACAACGATCCTGTTGGTTGACCACTTGACTGAGAAGGGGGCGAACTGGAAATTACAGCATCTCTGACACTGTGCTGGCAGACACCCGGCGCCGACAGACACACGCACTGGCAACTTAAGTTATGATAGCATACTTTCAAGCTGCCAGACAATGAAGCGCGCGTAAAGAATAACAGAAGCTACTTGGCGCAGGTATGGTATATCAGGGGGATTTTACAGGCGGCGCTGCTCGCCGCCGTCCGGGCCGTGGCTGAAAAGCACCCGCCCGCGCTTTTCTAAAACGGTTTCGACGTGGACCGGCCGTTGCCAGAGGGTAAAGAGGCCGCTCAACGTTTCCTCGGCATAAGGGATGTCCAGGTCAATCCCTTCGTGGCGATGGACCAGGTACAACTCGCCCCGGTTGTCGTAATTGCTGTCTACCACTTCAATAATCGGCTGGCCAAAGTTTGTCAACTGGAAAAGCAGCCGGCGTTTAATTTCCTCGAATTCCCGGCTGGCAATCTCGTAATTTTCCGTGGCCTCGTTATAGGCGAAGGTAAACAGTTTGTGTTCGCGAGCAAAATCGGCCGTGAGAAACTCGTCAATAAAGCCAACGTCGTTATAGACCCGCCGCACCTCAAACAGCTTTTCCCGGCCGAGCCCCAGCTTCCGGTCCCAATTGCGGCGGGTCTCCATGTCGTGGCAGGCCTCGTACTCCGGCCCAAAAGCGCCCCGGTTCCAGCGGTCTTCAACGTCGCGCAGCAGTTCCAGCCCCAGCTTGTAAGGGTTCAGCCGGCCGGAGTGGACGGCCATCGTCCCGGAATGGTGGTCGGCGTAGTCAATCAACTCGTTGGGGTCCAGCGCCCGGCGGGTCATGATGTGGCTATGGGTGTAGGAGGCCCACCCTTCGTTCATGATCTTCGTCTGCCGTTGGGGGGAAAAGTAGTAAGCCTCTTCGCGAACAATGTCCAGCACGTCGTGCTGCCAGTTTTCTAGCGGGGCATATTCCAGCAAAAAGAGGAGCACGTCCCGTTCTGGTTCTTCCGGCAGGTGTTTGCGGCGGGCGCGAGCCTCTTCCAATTTGCGCTGCTGCGCGGCCAGGAAGTCAGGCGGGTTAATGTAGCTGTCCATGTAATCCTTGGCCTTTATCCTGTGGACCACCGGCCGTTCTTCTTCCCCTTCGTGGTCTTCGGGCTGCGGCCGGCGGCGGACCCCCGGGGCATGAATGTCGATCAGGTTTTCCAGCGACAGGCAAGCGTCCAGGAAATTTTCGACCTCTTCCAGCCCATATTTGCTGACGTAGCGCCGGATACGGGTGGAGTGGTTGGCCACTTCGTCCAGCATGCGCCGGTTGGTGTGGGCAAACCAGAGGTTGTTTTTGAAAAAGTCACAGTGGCCGTAGACGTGGGCCATGACCAGTTTATGGTCCACCAGGTTGTTGCTGGCCAGCAGATAGGCGTAGCAGGGATTGGTGTTGATGACCATCTCGTAAATGCGGTGCAGGCCATAGGCGTAGCTTTTGGACATACGCTCATATTCCATGCCAAAACGCCAGTGGGGATAACGAGTGGGAAAGCCATCGTAGGCTGCCAGTTGGTTCATCATCTGGTAATCCACCATCTCGAATTGCACCGGGAAAAAGTCCAGCCCAAACTCCCGGGCATATCCCTCAATCGTTTCTTGCATCGCCGTTAATTCTTTAGAGATTACCATTACCAATACCCTTAATCGTTAGCAGGTTGCGAGTCT
This sequence comes from Chloroflexota bacterium, assembly GCA_022616275.1. GTDB lineage: Bacteria > Chloroflexota > Anaerolineae > Promineifilales > Promineifilaceae. The sequence goes on along the minus strand of JAKEFB010000190.1, from coordinate 26,560 downwards.
GCGAGTTTGCGAGTTTGCGAGTCACTTGCTCACTTACCTACTCGCCACTCGCAGACTTGCCCTTGCCCCCTGCGACCTGCCACTTTAATAACCTTTGCCTAAGAAGATTTTGATAGCCGTGAAAATATCGTCCTCGCGGTTGATCTTGCAGGAGACCAGTTTCTCGTCCTCAATTTCTTCCAGCGTTTCAATAAACTCGTGGCCGTAACCGCCTTTCACCTGCCCATAGGCAAACAGATTCATCCACGGCAGCAGGTGTTCGCGCAGCAATTCCAGGCAACGCTGGTCGTCTTCGCCGCCGAAGTTCTCGCCGTCGGAGAAGTGGAAAGCGTACAAATTCCATTCTTCCGGGTCGTATTGGGCGTCAATCACTTCTTTGCACAACTGGTAAGCGGACGAGATGCGCGTCCCCCCGCTTTCCCGCAGGTGGTAGAAGGTATGCTTGTCCACCTCGTGGGCGGCCGCGTCGTGGACCAGGTAGCGGGTCTGGATGTTTTTGTAGTTGGCTTGTAGCCACATGTCAATCCAGAAGGCGGTCAGCCGAACCAACTCCTTCTTGGCCGTGGTCATACTGCCGGAAACGTCCATCATGTAAAAGACGACGGCGTTGTTGTGTGGCCGGGGATAGACCCGCCAGGAGCGATAATGTTTGTCGTCCCGGATAGGGGTGATGACCGGGTTGTCGGGGTTGTAAGCCCCGGAGGCGACCTGCCGCTTCAACGCCGCACGGTAAGTCCGCTTGAAGTGGCGCAGGCTCTCCGGGCCCACCCGCCGGATGCCTGTGTAACGAACGATGTCACCTTCGAGGTTTCGCTTGCCTTTAGGCTCAATACGTGGCAGTTCCAGCTCTTCTCCCAGAATTTGGGCCAGCTCGGCCAGCGTAATCTCCACCTCCATGATGTGGTAGCCGGGCTGATCACCCGCCGGCCCCGGCCCGTCGCCGTTAGGGTCGCGCCCCAGGGACGTGCCCACGTCGCCGTCGCCCTGACCCACACCGCCCATCTGTCGGTCGCTAAAGCGGAAGTGCGGCAACTCGATCTGCGGCACGGGAATGCTGACCAGTTCCCGGCCTTGCCGGCCGAGGAGTTCGCCGTTAGACATATACTTGCGCAGATTTTGCCGCACATGCCCACGGACAATATGCCGGAAGCGGCCGGTGTCCTGTTCGATGCGTAACTGTTTGTCTATCATGCCAGTCGCTCCTTCGTATCGCCCCGGGCAAAGATGCTGGCCACGTAATTCAGCACGTCTGTAGCGCAGACATCACAGTAACCCTGGTTTTTCATCATGCGGCTCTTGACGACGTCAATTTTTTGCTGCGTTTCCTCGTCTATTACGTTCGAGACCAGGCTGGTCAATTTGATTGAATCCTTCTGGTCCTCAAACAGCTTCAGCTCCAAAGCCCGGCGTAGCCGCTCGTTTGAATTCCAGCTAAAGGTCTTGCCCTCGATAGCCAGCGCGCCAATGTAATTCATGATTTCGCGCCGGAAATCGTCCTTGCGGCTTTCCGGGATTTCTATTTTTTCCTCAATAGAGCGCATCAGGCGCTCGTCGGGGGGCTCGTCCTGGCCAGTGAAGGGGTTGCGGACCTTTTGCCGCTGGGTATACGCTTTGACGTTGTCAATGTAGTTGGCCGACAGGCGTTTAACGGCTTCTTCATCGGCCGTAATCGCCCGCTGCACTTCGTTTTTTACAATTTCGTCAAACTCGTCGCGCACCACGCTCAATAACTCCCGGTAGCGGGTACGTTGTTCGTCGCCGGTAATCAGGGAGTGGTGCTTCAGGCCGGCCTCCAGTTCGCGCATGAGCATAAATGGGTTCAGGCAGGTCCGGCTCTGGTCACTCACCAGGGCGTTGGACAGCTTGTCCTGGATGTAACGCGGCGAAATACCAAACATACCTTCGTTCCGGGCTTCAAACTGCAGCTCGATGACGCTGTCCTCGGTAAAGCCGGGTAGTGACCGGCCGTCGTACAGCTTCAACTTTTGCAGCAGCGTCAGGCCGGCCCGTTTCGGCTCCTCCAGCCGGGTCAGGACGGCCCACAGGCCGGCAATTTCCAGCGTGTGGGGGGCGATGTGCTTGCCGATGACGCGCCGGTTGTTGAAGTCCCGCTCATAAATCTTCACTTCTTCGCTGAAGCGGGTGTTGTAGGGCACGTCAATCTTGATCGTCCGGTCGCGCAGCGCCTCCATATATTCGTTGCTAAGCAGCCGGCGGTACTCGGCCTCGTTGGTGTGGCCCAGGATGACCTCGTCTATGTCGGTGTGGGCAAATTTCTTGGGCTTAATTTTGTGTTCCTGGGAGGCGGTGAGCAGGTCATACAAAAAGGCGACGTCCAGTTTTAAGATTTCAATAAACTCAACCAGGCCCCGGTTGGCAATATTTAGTTCCCCATCAAAGTTAAAGGCTCGGGGATCGGAATCGGAGCCATACTCGGCAATCTTGCGGTAGTTGATGTCGCCCGTCAGCTCGGTGGAATCCTGGTTCTTTTCATCCTTGGGCTGGAAAGTACCGATACCAACCCGATCTTTCTCCGATAATAGCAGGCGGCGGACCCTTATCTGGCGCACCACCTCGGTCCAATCACCGTGCGCCTTTTCCAGCAATTCGTTGTAGATAAAGCGGCAGGCGGGGCACAACTCGCCCTCGATGTCTATCTGGAAGGCGACGGTCGGGCCATTGCTCAGCTCCCGTAAAACCACCGGCCGGAACTCGGGGGGAATCAGATGCAGCGGCTCTTCGTGCATGGGGCAATCCATGCGTTCGCCGCCGTCCGGCGACCAGTAGAAGGTGTACACCCGGCCTTCGTCGGTCCGGGAATAGGCTTCCAACCCCTTTTTGAGCAGGCGCACGATGGTGCTTTTGGCCGTGCCCACCGGGCCGTGCAGCAAAATCACCCGCCGTTCGGTGCCGTAGTGGCGCGCCGCCGATTGGAAGATTTGCACCAGGTCCATCAACGGCTTGTCAATGCCAAAGACAGCATCGCGGCCGTTTTCAAAGGGGTCGTCGAAGAAGCGGTAATGAATCAGGCTTTCGCGGTTACGGTTGTACTCTTCATAGCCCTGGGAAACGATCATGTCGTGCAGGCGCTGGTAGGCTGTACGGGCTACCTGGGGATCCTGGCGGACGATATCCAGGTAGTCGGTAAAACTCCCCTCCCAATGCAAATCGCGAAAGCCACTGGTATCTTGCAGTTCCTTGATCTTATCAAGAATAGCTGTACCTTGTGGTGAACTCATCTTCTTCTACCTCCACATACAGTACGAATAAACAAAAAGAGTCGATCAGGTGAAACCGGATCGACCCTTCTTACGAAACAACGGTGCGTCTCTATCTGTTAACCTTTGGTTGTATAAGGGTGGGCGTTGATGATAATGAACTACCAACGCCACTAACCGGTTTACAAAATAGGACGCGTTGAGGTAGAGGATTCTTACATAAGAAATTAGTATGATTGTTTCAGATCAGATACACAAACAGATACAAATCTCACCCGGCGCCGTGTCCACAACTTCGTCGCGCCAGGCAGCGCCATCGCACCAGGCATAGTAAAACTACCACCCACAGCCACCTCGGCCGGTGGCCATCCGCTTACCAGAAGGGCTACCATGAGTAGCCTGCCAATTGCGCTCACACGCGCGCTTAAGGCGTCGTGGCCTCAAGTGGTCACGGCTCTGGCAGCCAGGCTTCCTGCCTGAACTGCCTGGTATCATTTTGTAGACGACGCAGATCAGGCCGGTATAGCGCTAACTTTCTTGCCGCCCTCGGGCTCAGTTTCGGGCTGAGGCGCAGGAGCTAACTCCGCCAGTAGCTCGGCCAGCTCCGGCAGTTCGCCGTGAGCCTCTAATGCAGCGATGTGGTACAGGTTTTCAAAAACCTCGCCGCAATCAGGGCAGTGGGTCAGGTGGGTCAGGACTTGGGAGTAAAGAGAATAAGGTGATTCGCCGCTAACCCGCGCATCAACGTAGGCAGGGAGCAGCGCCTGTAGCTGGTCACAGGCAATTTCACTATCGGCCGTTTCGTAAATCCGGCCAATCCACTGAACAAACTGTTTGAGATCCAAACTTCCTCCTTCTCTCAATATCAGAGGCAACTTTGTGGAGGTCGTCCCCACAGAATAGGACGCGCTGGCAGGGCAAAATCTTACTTTAACTTTCGAAAAGCGCCAGAATGTCCCCTGCACTCAGGTGGCGGGCCCTTAACCGTTCTTTAATCCTCAGGCGGGCATCGTGTAGAAGCTTGTAGAGTGCGTTGCGAGTGGTGCCAAGCTCGTTAGCCACGTCGTCCATGGAACGGCCCTGCAAATGGACGCCAATAATAGCCGCGCGCTGGCGGTCCGTCAACTCCCTATTAATGATCTGCTCAAGTTCCTGGAGCAGGGCAATTCGCTCGGCGGTTATTCCAGGTTCTCCCACCTGGGGCGCTTGCCGCAGCAGGGACAGCAGTGAAACCGATTCCTGCTCTTGCAGCGCTTCCAGGGATAATTCGCTGTAGCGAGCCAGGCGCAGCTCGGTAGCCGCCTGGTTAATAACAAAACGGTAGGCCCAGGTGGTAAACTTGGACTCGCCCCGGAAAGTATCCAGGTTGGCCTGGATGGAAAGTAGCGCCTCCTGGGTCATATCTTCGGCAAAGCGGCGTATTTCGCCGGCCGTCCAGCCAGACAGGTCACTGCGCCGGCCGCGCAGGTAAATGAGCACCGCTCGCAGCAAGTAATCCCGCAGAACAACCAGTGCCTGGTTTCGCGCCTCACCAGGCTGATTTAAAGCACGTAACCATTCGTCATTTGTTCGGGCACGCATCACCTTACAGTATAACAGCGAAACCTTAATAAAAAATAAATGACTGTCGTACGGGCATGATATATTGGTACGGGCACGACCTATCGTGCCCCTATAATTGGCGCCACCAGGCTTTGAGGTGGCGCAGGCCTTCGGCGTTTAGCTTGTGACCGGTGTCGTATTCGTGGTATTCCAGGTCGGCCCCGGCCGCCCGTAGCGTTTGGGCGCAGGCTTTGGCGCGTTCGTAAGGGATGAGGGGGTCTTCCTTGCCCACGGCCATAAAAATCGGCAACCCTTTCAGGGCGGCCGTTTCTATGGCGGCGTCGCACTCGACGGGCACAAAACCGACCAGGCCGGCAATGCCTTTAACCAGGCCCGCCCTGCGCATAGCCAGCGCATAAGCCGTGGCCGCCCCCTGGCTGAAACCCATCAGGTAAAGGCGGTTTAAATCAGCCTGGTACAGCCCCGGGAGGGCCTCAACGAAGCGGGCCAGGGCGGCCACGGCTTGGTCAAACATGACCAGTGAGGGCCATTCGTCGCGCTTGCGCGGATGCCAGGCGTAGCCCCCATCCGGATCGGGCTTGATGCCCCGGGGCGCCACCACCAGCCAGCCAGCCGGCAGCGCCCGGGCAAAAATCCACATCACGTCTTCATTGCCGCTGCGGCCGTGGAGCAAGATAGCGGTGGGGTGGGGGCCTGGTGAAGCTGGCTCCAACACCCGATGGACCAGGCCGGCCGTTTCCACTTCCGGTCCGTGGTCTACCAGGCGAGGCGTGTCCATTGTGGGGCGATCCTTGGCGTCATGTCTCCTAAAAGTGAGGTAGCCCCTCAGCGGGCGCTGAGGGGCTACCTCTGGGGGGGAGCCAATTAAAAGTATACCACTTTCTTAAAAAACGTCAATAACCATTTTATTGATGTTTTTCATGGAATGTCATAGGTAGAAATGATGTAGTTAAGGGTATCCAGGTAATCAGCTTCGTAGGGGTTGTCCCACAATGTAGAGAAGAGCAGGAAGGTAGTGCCCCGGGTTTCGAAGAAGGAGATGCCGCTATAATCGCCACTGGGTGAGTACCAGGTCAGACGTTCGCTGCCGTCCGACTGAACCTGGTCGTCGGTAATGACAATATCAGCAGCATAATACTGCTTCAGCAGTTCCAGGGCAAAAGCGCCGGCTACTTCGCGGCTGATCACCTCGCCGTCGTCGTAGGTGACGTTCTGGACCACGGCGTGCTCGTCCGGCGAGTAGAATGTATCCACGATAGCCGTGTCACCTTCGGTATATTCGTAGCGCCAGGGAGTGGGTACCTCGATAGTGAACAGATCGCCTGGGCCGTAAAAGTCGTAAATCCAGTAGTATGGTTCGACGACTTCGGCCGCCGTTTCGCTATAGACGGTGGCCCCGTCAATAATCTGCTCGTATGCTACCCCGTAGCTGTCAGACACGTCGGCGTCGGCCCAAAAGTCCAAAGAGTAGACTACAGCGCCGTGCTGGTCGTAGAGGGTGAAGACCACCTGCGGCACGCCGTCAAAAAACAACTCTTTGGTCACCCGGGCGACAAGGATGTCCTTGTCAACCTGCCGGTCAGTGACCTGGTAACCGTCAAACTGGCCGAAGAAGTTCTGGTCGCGGGCGTCTACAAAGCGCTCAAAGGCGTCGCCATCCATGACCACCGATGTATGGGTGACTTCGATATTGATAAAGCCACTGTTGTCCGGAGCATTAAAGGTAGCCGCACCGGTCTTGTTCTCCAGATCCCAGCCTAGCGGTGGGTAAATGTCGAACAGGCCATCCGGGTGCTCGTAGAGTGCGGTGGACAGCTCAATGACGCCAGGCTGCTGGCCGGGTTCGGTTGGCTGGGGGGGCATTGTGGGCCGTGGGGGCTGAGTGGGGGCCTTGGTGGGCAGCAGCGGCCGCGGCGTATCGGTAACCGGCGGGGGTGGCGTGTCGCTGGGGAGCGGCGGCGGCGTGTCGCTGGCGGGCACTGCCTGGGTCGCCGGCTGGGTGGGCTGGGATGAGACGGCCGTAGGCTCACCCCCGTCCTGTCCTGGGCCGCCGAAGTTGCAGGCCAGCATTAAGACAGCCAGCAACAGGACGGGAAACAATAATCTTCTCAAGCCTTTCATCTAATCCTCCTAGGCGTTTACAAAAAAATGAGAACTGGCACGATAATTACTGTAGCGGTTGGCCGGTACCGTTTGAACAACTGGCCCCCAGCTCAGGAGTTTGTGGCCCCCGCTGGTAGCGGGCAACGAATTCGGGAATACGATTGTCGTCAACCGAGTCTACTTCCAGTTGTATCCCCCAGGCGGTCAGGACCACCGGGCTACGTAGACCCGGGTAGGGGCTTAACACGACATACGTTTGCCCCTGGACCATCTCCCGCAACGTTGCCACGTCCTCCTCTGGCAGTTCCGGCTGGTAAGCGATCCAAACGGCGCCGTGTTCCATCGAATGAAGGGCATTCCGGGTATCAATTGGCTCGTCGTAAATGCCGCAGTTTTGCCACACGCCGCTGTGTAGGCCACCGGCCGGTGGCAGATCCAGGCCGGCGTAGTCCACGCTCTCGTCGTGGCCGCGCGACAGGCCAGCCACCCGCCGCAATCCTTCCAGCGCTCCCGGTTCACGCAGCGCCAGGAACAGCAGGGCGATTAAGGCAACGGCGACGATGGCAACAGCGCCCCAGACAGCAACCGGGCGCCACGGCCGTCCTTCCTCGTCCGGCCGGACGGCGCGACGCCGGGCAGTTGGTTTCACACGCATAAAATTTGCTCTCCGCTTCTTCCAAATCTTCTCTAAATCGAATGGGGGCGTAGCAACGATACGCCCCCATTTACAACCATAAATGGCTTTGTGAGTCTATCATCACTCTAAGGGATTGTCCATGTCACCTGACCAGGAATATTGATTCATTTTGAGGCCGCAGGCCAACTTTTTCTTTCTATATCCCTCTTTCTATCTGCCGGCCGTATCTGGTATTAGGATGTGGAAAAGAGCTTGTGTTACATTATTGTCTCTCTTTTACAGACAAGTTGTTGCGAGACGCACACTATTTGCGTAACACTGCACACACTCATTATATGTCTATATGGAGGATTGCGTCGAAGCCTGTCGCCGCTGTGCGGAATCTTGCCGGGAAATGGCAGAAATGTTAGCCCAGCGCCCCTGAGGAGCTTTTGGGGTATTCGTTCAAACAGCCAGCGTTGCCCGTCGCAGCAGTTGGGCATTAATGGCCACGACGATAGTGCTGAGAGACATAAGCAGAGCACCCACGGCCGGGGACAGGTCAATGCCTACCGGGGCCAGAATGCCGGCCGCCAGGGGTAGGGCAACCACGTTGTAGCCGGTAGCCCAGACCAGGTTCTGAATCATCTTGCCGTAGCTGGCCTGGCTGAGGCGCAAAATTTTCACCACGTCCAGCGGATTGCTTTTGACCAGGATCAGGCCGGCCGATTCTACGGCCACGTCGGTGCCGCTGCCGATAGCAATGCCGATGTCGGCCCGCGCCAGGGCCGGGGCGTCGTTGACGCCATCGCCGACCATGGCCACCTGCTTACCCTGCTTTTGCAGCTCCGCCACCTTCTTGTCCTTGTCTTCGGGCAGGACCTCGGCGAAATAATGGTCTATGTTCAGCTCCCGGGCCACCGCCTGGGCTACGGCTTGGCTGTCGCCGGTGAGCATGGCCACTTCCAGGCCCATCTCGTGTAGCTTTTGAATGGCCGTCCGGCTTTCCGGCCGGATGACGTCGGCCAGGGCCAGAGCCGCCACCACCTGGCCGTCCGCTACCAGGTAAATGACAGCCTGGCCTTTCTCCCCGGCTGAGGTGGCGAAGCTGGCTATGGCTGGCGGCGGCTCGATAGCCAGTTGCTCCAGCAGGCGTGGTCCGCCCAGGTACACACTCCGGCCGTCGCTGCTGGCTTTCACCCCCCGGCCCTTGAGCGCTTCAAAGTCGCTCACGGCCGGGAGCGGCAGTTGTTTGTCGGCCGCCGCCTGGCGAATGGCCTGGGCAATCACGTGCTCGGAATCGCCCTCCACGGCCGCGGCCAGGGCCAGCGCCTGATCTTCGCCCCAACCTTCGCCGGTGGCCAGGCCGACTACCCCTTGCTCGCCCCTGGTCAGCGTGCCCGTCTTGTCAAAGATGACTACGTCAATGTGGCGCGCCGCTTCCAGCGCCAGCCGGTCGCGGATGAGAATGCCATTACGGGCGGCCAGTGCGGTCGTAATGGCCACGACCAGGGGAATAGCCAGGCCCAGGGCATGGGGACAGGCAATGACCAGGACGGTCACCACCCGCTTGAGGACGTTGATGTCGAAGCCAACGGCCACGCTCCAGGCCAGGACGGTGAGGCCGGCCACGGCCAGGGCGGTGTAAAAGAGCCAGCCGGCCGCTTTATCGGCCAGCAACTGGGTGCGAGACTTGCTCTGTTGGGCTTCCTGCACCAGCCGCATAATGCCGGCCAGGGCCGTCTGCTCGCCGGTGGCCGTCACCCGCACCCGCAGGCTGCCGTCGCCGTCGTTGATCGTCCCGCCAATCACCGGGCTGCCAGGCTCCTTACGCACCGGCCGGGACTCGCCGGTGATCATTGCTTCGTTGACATCCGAATGGCCTTCCATCACTTCCCCGTCGGCCGGGACGCTGGCCCCCGGCCGGACCAGGACCAGGTCGCCGGCCTGCAGGGCGCTGACCGGGATCTCTTCCACGCCGCCGTTGGTGATGCGCTCGGCCGTGTCTGGCATCAGCCTGGCCAGTTCGTTCAGCGCGCCCGAGGCCTGGCGCACGCTGCGCATCTCCAGCCAGTGCCCCAGGAGCATCACGTCAATGAGCGTGACCAGCTCCCAGAAGAAGTTTTCGCCCAACTCGACGAAGATGGTCGCCAGACTGTAGACGAAAGCTACAGTAATGGCCAGGGAAATGAGGGTCATCATTCCTGGCTGCCGGTTACGCACTTCGGGCACGGCCATTTGCAGGAACGGCAGCCCGCCATAGGCAAAGACAATGACGGCAAAAATGGGGGTAATCCACTGGCTGCCAGGGAAAACCGGCGCGGTGAAGCCCAACCACTCTTGCAACATGGGGCTGTAAGCCAGGACCGGGATGCTCAGCAGCAGGCTGACCCAAAAGCGCCGGCGGAACATTTCCTCGTGGCCGGTGTGGTCGGCATGGTGGGCGTGTTCGTGTTCCCCGTCCGCCGGCCGGGGGTGATCATGCGCCGTCGTCTGGTGTACCTGGTGATGTGTCGCCGCCTGTTCGTGGCCATCGTGGACCTCTTCTTCGGCCGCCGGAGCGGTGTGTTTGTGTTCCATTATCTACCCTTGAGGCGCGCCAACTCCCTCCGTACAGGGCGCGCCGAACTCCGGCGTCTGGCTGCCCAGGCGGTAGGTGCCGATGAACCGTTCGATGCGCTCGTCGTCCACCGACTCTACCTCAAGCTGGACGCCCCAGGCCGTCAGAACAATATTGCTGGCCAGGCCCGGGTAAGGGCTGAGTAGCATGTACGTCTGGCCGCGCACCAACTCTTGCAGTTGGGCCACGTCCCCGGCCGGCAGCTCTGGGTTATAGGCAATCCAGACTGCGCCATGTTCCATGGAGTGAATGGCGTACTTGGCCTCGACCGGCTCGGTGTAAATACCGCAGTTTTGCCACTGTGGACTGTGGACCCCACCTACCGGCGGCAGACTCTCGACCTCAATGACCACGCCCTCGTCGTGATCCTGTTCCTGGGGGCCAAAATCAATAACGCCTTCAATGTTGGCCCTAATCAGGTTTACGGCCAGCACCCCGACGACCACGACGACCACGGCGGCCACGACGCCACCGATAATCCTGTTGCGCCGGCGCTTTTGCTGCTCCACTTGCTGCCGGCGCTGTTCTTTACGACTCACCCGCTGGCTGGTTGTTTTATTCACGAACCCGTCTCCTTCCTTGATCTTCATATGGTGTCAGGTGACTGAGCTTTGCCTTGCAAAGCCTGTCACTTCCGCAAGTGACAGTCACCTCAGAAGGATTATACCCTATTGCTCGCCAGAGAGGATCGTCATCTCCCATTGGGCGGCACGGATGTCGGCCGGCCAGGCGCTCTTGATGTAGGCCAGGACGGCAGCAATTTCCTCGTCGGTCAGCGTCTGGCCAAAAGCCGGCATGTCGCTGCGGCCGCCGATCTCCGGCGGTAGCCGCATCCCGCCTAGCCTGATCGTCTCAATCAATAGCGCGTCACTGTGGTGCCAGGTGTGGCCGCTGGCGTCGTGCGGTGGGGCGCGGAAGGAGCCGTCGGGGTTTGGTTCTTGCCAGTTGGGCTGGCCTTCCAGGTTTACCCCGTGGCAGGTCGCGCAATGCTGGTCATAAACAACCTTCCCCTGAGCCACGGCCGCCGGGTCCAACGCCGGCAGGGGTGGGATAGTCGCTCGAGGCGTACCCATCAGCTCGCCAATCGAAGGCACCGTCTGCACCAGCCCTCCGGCCGGCGTGGCCGCCCCCTCCGCCCGGCAGCCCACCAACAGCGCCAGCGCAGCCAGAGCCAACCACACCCCTACACCCCAATCTCTAATCTCCAATCTCCGACCTACAACCGCAACCCTCTAAGCCGCAACGCATTCGATACCACACTGATGCTGGAGAAGGCCATTGCTCCGGCGGCCAGGATGGGGTGCAACTGGCGTAGAAAAGCGGGCGCCCACTCGAAAGGAGCCAGGACGCCAGCCGCTACCGGGATGAGGGCCACGTTATAGCCGAAGGCCCAGGCCAGGTTTTGTTTGATATTCCGCATCGTCGCCCTGGACAGTTTGATCGCCTGGGGCACGCTGCGCAGGTCGCCCCGCATCAGGGTCACGTCGGCCGTCTCCATGGCCACGTCCGTCCCGGTGCCGATGGCCAGGCCTACGTCGGCCTGGGCCAGCGCCGGGGCATCGTTAATCCCGTCGCCGACCATGGCCACGACGTACCCTTCTGCCTGCAATGTGGCCACGTAGGTGGCTTTGTCGCCCGGCAACACCTCGGCCATCACCCGGTCCACGCCCACTTCGCCGGCAATGGCCTGGGCCGTGGCTACGTTGTCGCCGGTAATCATCACCACTGTCAGCCCCAGTTGGCGCAGGGTGGCAATGGCTTCTTTCGAGCTTTCCTTAATGGTATCAGCCACGCCAATGACGGCGCTGGCCTGGCCGTCTACGGCCAGCCACATGGCCGTCCTGGCCTGGTTTTGCAATTCTTCGGCTTTTGGCCCCAGGCCGTTGAGGGCCACTTTTTCCCGCTGCATCAGGCGCAAATTGCCGACTAACACCTGGCGGCCGTCCACCTGGGCGGTGATGCCGTGCCCGGCGATGGCTTCGAAAGCGGCCGGGGCGCTCAAGGCCAACCCCTGTTCTTGCGCCGCCCGGACAATGGCCTCGCCCAATGGATGTTCGGAGCCGCGCTCGGCCGAAGCAGCCAGGTGGAGGATTTTAGATTTTAGATTTTGGATTTTGGATTGATCGGCTGACTGTGGATCTAAGTCGAAAATCGAAAATCCAAAATCGGAAATGGCCACGTCGGTGACCGACAACTCACCTTTGGTAATGGTGCCGGTTTTGTCGAGGATGACGGCGTTAATTTTGTGGGCCTGCTCCAGGGCGGCGCTGTTCTTAAACAGGATGCCCTGCTCGGCCCCTTTGCCCACGCCGACCATAATGGAGGTTGGCGTGGCCAGCCCCATGGCGCAGGGGCAGGCAATGACCAGCACGGCAATCAGCCGGATGAGGGCCGGGGTGAAGCCGGCGCCACTCAGGAGCCAGGCGGCAAAGGTCAGCAGGGCAAGGCCAATGACAATGGGCACAAAATAGGCCGAGACCTGGTCTACCAGCCGTTGGATCGGCGCCCGGCTGCCCTGGGCCTGTTCTACCAGCCGGATAATCTGGGCCAGCGCCGTCTCCCGGCCGACCCGGGTGGCCTCAAATTTGAGTAATCCCTGCTTGTTGATCGTCGCCCCGATAACTTCGTCGCCGGCCTTCTTATCCACCGGCAGGCTTTCGCCGGTAATCATGCTCTCGTCCACGGCCGACCGGCCCTCGACGACCCGGCCGTCCACCGGGATTTTCTCCCCCGGCCGGACAATGACCACGTCGCCGGTAACCACTTCCTCGATAGGAATGTCGCGTTCGACGCCGTTGCGCTCGACGCGGGCCGTCTTAGCCCGCAGCCCCATTAGCTTCTTGATCGCTTCGCTGGTGTGCCCCTTGGCTCGCGCTTCCAGCAACTTGCCCAAGACGATGAGGGTAATAATGACGGCCGAGGTCTCAAAGTAGACGTGCATCCCCAGGGCGTGGGAGCCAAGCAGGCTCACGGCCACGAGGACGGCGACGCTATAGAAATAGGCGGCCGAGGAGCCCATGGCCACCAGCACGTCCATGTTGGCGCTGCCGTTGCGCAGGCTCTTGTAGCCGCCGGTGTAATAGTCCCAGCCGACGTAAAACTGGACCGGCGTGGCCATGAGAAAGAAGAGCCAGTTGACCCAGCCGGCGTGGCCCCACGCGCCCAGCAGGCCAAAGTCGCGGGCCATGCTCAGGATCAGTAGGGGGAAAGAGAAGATCGCGCCGACGATGAAGCGCCGCCACTGGTGGCGGATTTCCGCCTCGCGGGCGGCCGCTTCGGCGTCTTCTAACTCTTCTCCCCCCTGCGCTTCGACCACGTCGTAGCCGGCCTGGCGCACGGCCGCTACCAACTCGGCCCGGCCGGTCGCGCCCACGGCGTAGGTCACCGTCGCCTTTTCGCTGGCCAAGTTGACCGTCGCTTCCAGGACGCCGTCCACCTTGTTCAGCCGTCGCTGGATGGTATTGGCGCAGTTAGCGCAGGTCATCCCTTGCAGCGGCAGCACGACGGTGGCCGTCGGCACCTGGTAGCCGGCCCGGTGGATGCGCTCGATAACCTCTTGCGGCCTGGCCACGGCCGGGTCGTAAGTGATCGTTACCTTCTCGTTGGCGAAGTTGACCACCGCCTCGCTGACGCCAGCCACTTTCTTAGCGTTGCGCTCCACCGTGGCCACACAATTGGCGCAGGTCATGCCTATGACGGGCAAAGTCAGTTGCTTTTCGGACATCGGTTCCTAATTGGTTGATAGTTGATGGTTGACAGTTGATAGTTCGCTACCAACTATCAACTATCAACCGCCAACCGCACTAAATCTGAATCAACTGCGCCGGCGGGTAGTTAATCTCCACCAACGTCTTCTCAATTTGCTCCCAGGTGGCCGGGGAATCCCACTCCACCGTCACCTGCCGGCTGTCCTGGTCGGCCTTGACACTCTTGACCCCCGGCAGATCACCCACTTCCATCTCAATGGTATGAGTGCAGTGGCCACAATGAATCTTGGGAACGGTAAAGGTCTTGCTTGGCATGGTAAAACTCTCCTTTGAATAGGTATGTGGTTATGTAGTTATGTGGTTGTGTAGTTACGTGATGCTTTACATACCTACATAATCACACAACTACAGTTTACGGCCTGGCCGACACGGCAAAGACGCTGGTCACTTCTTGCAGCACGCGCTCCCGCTCGGCCGGGTCCTCACCCTGGATAGCCGTGGTGACGCAGTGGTGGAGGTGGTTGTCCAGGATCATCGTGCTCACCTTGCTGAGCGCCGCCTGGACGGCCTGGATCTGGCGAATGAGGTCAATGCAGTAGGCATCCTCGTTGACCATCTTCTCAATCCCCTTCAGGTGGCCGGTCGCGCTGGCCAGCCGGCGAGCCACTTCGTGTTTAGTCGTGTCGTCCATCTTTCTCGTTTCTCCTGATATCCCTACCCCCCTGGGGGGGGTATCTAGTTAGTATTCTATTCAATCTGGTGCATTTGTCAAGGGGTAAATACGAATAGAAGGGTGGATTTGTTAAGGAGCTGGGTTGGATTGCTTGTATAGGGCATAAGTCATATGTACACTATAGTTTCATGAGGGCTACGAGCTTTAAGTATCATCGCTGGCCCTTTTTACCAGCGCATGTTCGCACCCCAGAGGAGAACACCCAATGGTGGCAGCATTGTTTCGTGCCAACGCTGGCCATCGAAAGCTTTATTGGCACTCAAGGTTCGGCGGCTGTCACAGGTGGTTCGGGCAGCGGTAAGTCAACCGCACTAGCTGCTCTAAAGCAGTCGGTTGCTGATAGAACTTTACTAGTTTCTTATCCTATACAGAATTGGCCGCAAGGAAAGCGTCCTTGGATGCCCGGTTTGGGCCATGTCAGCCAGATAATGGCTGCTGCTGCTACAGAAATAACCGAACGTTTGGAGAAAGCCCCTACAAAATTTACTGTGTTGAATCCAATCCAAAAGGAATTCCTGTTTTGGTTGGTTGAAAAGCACCTCCGCCGGCGGACTTTGGTTCGACTGGGTTATCGCCTGAACCAATCAGTAGAAACTCCTATGGAAATTCCAGCAACCATAGAAGATTTTTACCCGAGCGGTACCCAAGAAGCTGACGTATGGGGGCAACTCGGGGAATTAGTTGAATTAGCCCAAGCGTTAGGCTATGAACAAACCTTGTTATTGATTGACTTGGAACAAGTAGATGTTATCAAGTACCTTGACGACATCATTACGCTCTTTAGCTGGCTAGATTTAATGGAATTGCCAGGCTACGCGATCCGGGCAGCCTTACCGGAAATGGATGTTATTCAAAGGCAAATTGTGGCTGCCACTAGCGGCCGGTTGAATTTGATACGCCTAGACTATTCTGAGGCAACAGTTGATCACATCGTGCGCCACTATCTACGGGTAGCTACTGACAATGAATGCCCAAATTTGGACCACCTGGCAGATTCGACTGTCTTAAAGCGAGGAAAAGAAGAAATTGAGCAGCTTTATGGCACGTCAACCCTGTCTGGTTGGTTAAACTGGGCCGAGGCCCTATTGGCTATGTACAGCGCCCAACCGAGTGACGATAAGTTATCGGACTCAGAAGCGGCGATTCGTGTTTTCTATCAGCGGCACATTCCTTTGCGGTTAGAACCAGATAAACAGGGTGTCTGGCGCGGGCCACAATTTCGCACCCTTCATAAACAACCTTTTGAGATTTTAAGGAAGCTGTTTGAATTAAAAGGGCAGCCAAATCCAGACGCTTTACTTGAAGTGGCGGGCGGAAGCGGGCAAAACCTTAATACTTTAGTAAACCGCTTGCGAGAAGAATTAGAACCGGTTAAGGGGACGAATATATATTTGCATAACCGCCGCGACCAGGGCTATTGGTTGGAGAATTTCATTCTTTAAATCCTTCACTACTTTAGTACACCGTAAAGTAAGTAATCCCAAGTTTTAATCACTGCAAACCGCTTGAAATAGTTTGTGAAAAGTTCGCAAAACTTTGTTTACGCTGTATTTAGTCCTACTTCAGTAGTACTTAAGTCTTATTTTTAGAGGGTGTGAGCTTTATGTTTGATTCATGTAAGGTATCTGTCGTTATGGCGTGTTACTTTTGGAACTACCAAGAGGGTTAAATGAGATGTATTCACCACGGTCATAAAGTGACGTTTTCTTCATCCTTCCGGCTGAGGTCCGTTAGGTCGAAGCCTTGTTATCTCATCACTTTATCACCTTAGCTGTAGTCATGAATACGAATAGGGCAAGCCGGGAAGAGGTTGGAGAGGCATTTAAGAGTTCAAGGCGAGAACGATACCTGAAAGGAACACTTAAGCTTAAGCATGATCCGTTTGCCTATGCAACGGCCGAGTTAGAACTTCAGGTAACGCCGGAAGATCCACCCTTTTTCTCTTACTTTGTAGAGCCACCATACGTTGTGGAGCAGCACCCTGCATCTGGCGGACAGCCGTTGCTGGATAGGTTAAAAGAGCCGGAGGCAGCCTTCATCTATGGACAGGCAGGCAGTGGCAAAACGACGTTGCGGTATCAACTTGAAGCCTTGTGCCGGGCTATACCGGACCGGACCCTTGTTATTTCCCATACCATTGGTAAAGGTAAGCAGACCGATCTAACCAACCAACCGCCCTGGATAGATTTATCACAGGCGCTGGCCACAGACTTATTTGTTCAGTTCTTAGAGCAGTTCAATGCGTTTGGCTCTACAGTGGAAGCAAACATCCTTGAAGCGTTGGGACAATACTGGCAAGCCAATATACCCTCCTTTCACCGCAACTTAAGTCGCCACCTGCTGAGAGAGCAGTCCTCACAGAAAACAGACGTTTCAACCTGGTGGGCTACCTGGAAACGGGCTGTTGTTCGCTATGCGCCGTTGACGGCCGGGTTAAATCATTTTTTGAGAGAATTGATCGCGGCTAAAAGCACTATAAGTTCACTAAAGCAGAATGATGAATCACAATTCCAGCGTGGCCTGGCCCTGGCGCAACAACTAGGCTTTAAGCAGGCATTTCTGCTGGTTGACGTCGTGGATGTTACCGAGCAGCAAGCGCTTCAAGTCGGGACGTACGTTCAACTGTTGTTGAAGGCTTTATCCTCACTATCCACCCCTTTCCCCTTATCCTTAAAATTCTTCCTGCCGCAGCGTTTACAATCGGTTGTCGAAAAGCTGCCACCTGGGGTATTGCCAGAGAAGGTTTTCTCTGGCATAATTACCTGGGATGATCCAGCAGCGTTACAAAATTTGATTGAAAACCGCTTTCGGAGTGCCGGGAGGAGTTGGATACGGGGATTTGACACATTGGCCAGCCGGGAAGTTGCAGAGCAACTTGATCGTGCCATCGTTGGTTCAGCGCATCAATCACCGCGCCGTTTATTATGGGTGGCGCAAACGTTGATTGACGCCCACGCCGGCCGGGCACCGACAGAACCCACGATAACAGCCGGTGATTGGCAACAAATGCGTCGAGTGTGGAGCTACGGCGACCCCCAACCCTCTCCCCTATGATAGCGGTCCAGCCAGAAGGGGAATGAGGTTATGGATCCTGAAGAACTCGACATTCGAATACCCTACGAACATGCCCTCTACGTGGAGCGCGAGACCGAACTCCAGGCTGCCAGGGAATGGTTAGCCGGTTCAAAGCGCGTGCTAACCGTCACGGCCCTGCCGGCGACCGGCAAGACATGGTTTCTCAACCGGGTACGTGAAGAATTTAACGAAAACGGTGTAGTTTGTCTTTGGATAGACATTAGGGATTTATCGCTACCACCCAATCCGCCGATGACGGGCCTTCGCCGGCTAAATCCGGAACGAGTCAATGAGTGGTTACGGAGCTTTATCGCTGAATTGCAGCAAACATGCGGCAACATTCCTACTTTCGACCCGGCCGCTGAAACGTCAGTATTAATCGAAACCATTGGCAACGAGATCGTTTACAACTGCTGGCCAGGTAAAACGATTTGTGTGTTTGTAGATGAGGGGGACCTGCTTCTTGAGGCTGACTGGCGCAAATTCGAGCTTGCCATCCTGGACTCTTTTGCCCGCCAGGAATCCTTGCGCTTCGTAATCGCGTTGCGGGATAAACAACTTGTTCGGTCGATCCCTCTACTTTTTAGCGAAACCCCGCTCCGCCTGGAAATTCTGGCTAAGGATATTCATGGAGAAGCGCCCCAGGGCCGACAACAGATTGAAGCCTTAACAAAAGCTTCACCAGGAGTCGCAGAAAAAGTAGAGCGTATACTGGCCAGGTTAACTGGTTATGACCTGACCCATCCAGGTTTAAATACCTTTCTCTGCCTTCTTGTCGAGGCCAATCCTGAGTTAGATGGCCCAGATGTGCTTCGCGGTTCCGATTACCTGGAGATGGCGTTGTACTCCTTAAACCCACTTGCGCCAGACTCACCACAAGAGATGATCGCTTTGCTTGTTGGGATCGCCGATTTTGCCGACGAGTGGGTGATTGAAGAGGTTGCCGATTGGTTGGGGGTTTCCAGTACAAAGGCCTGGCAGCGCGCTCAGCCGCTTATTGACAACTGGCTGGTTGTGAACATCACCAAAAACCGTTACAAGATTGCTGACGGAGTCCGCGAATTTGTGCGTGCCGCTTTGGATATTCGCACGAGAGTCGCATTAAAGACCACAGAACCTATACCAGAGGAGCACTTGATATTTACTCTATCCAGCGCTATAGGCGTTGAACCTGGTGATATCCGGCGCGTGCCGGAAGTAAAGCCGGAAAGGTGGCTGGTCACGCTGGAAATGGGCGCGGAGGCGGCTAACTTGCTTATGAAAATGTATCGAGAAAAAGATTGGCAATTGAGCCAGCTTGAGATCGCTGTCATCACCCTACAACCAAGTGAGCTGCATTATCTCATGGATAGGCATTTTGACAGAAATGAACTTCGAGTTCTTGTTCATAGCTTGAGAATAGATTACGACAATTTATCTGGCGACACCAAACTGCTCAAAATTATAGAACTGATCAAATACTGTGAGCGACATGGACGGGTTGATGACCTGTTGCGCGTCTGTCAACAACATAAGCCTAGTGTTTCATGGGAGATTTAGGGAGGAAGAGAAAAAGATGTCTGCTCAATTTTTGTTAGCGGCTGCCAGCCGGCCGTACGATCTCATCGGCCGGGTGGAGCAGATGGAAAGGATCAAGCAAGCCATGTACGGCAAAGGGCGGGCCTGCCGTGTTGTCTTGATCGAGGGCGGTGGCGGCCTGGGTAAAACGCGCCTCCTGGAAGAAGCACTGCGACGCATGGGGCATAAAGCTTTACGGGGAATGTATGGGACGCCCACACCGGCCGAGGATTGGTCACGGATAGAGCCGGCCGTGCTTTTTGCCGATCTTCTAGACCTGGTGGATGTCCGGCTGCACACACGCGAATACCTGTTGGAAAAGCTGGGGGATCCAGAAACTTGGGATGAAAAGATAGCTTTTAGCGACTATCAGATGGCGCATGATCGCTGGCGGCGCGTGGCCGACGCCGGCGCTGCTTATACCCTGGCCGGGCCGGCTTCTGAAGCGGCCGAGGCCGCTTTCTGGGAAGATTTCCAGGCGGCCGCCCGAAAATGTCGGCTGGTCATACCGATTGACACCACAGAACAATTGGCCACCATCAGTTCAGAGTGGTTGATTCAGAAAGGCTTGCTCCGGCCGGAAGATTTAACCTTTAATACTCAACAATGGTTGCTGGATCAGATTCACGCCGGCAGATTTGTAAACACCACGCTGCTTATTGCCGGGCGAGAAAAAAAAGGTGGTCCCTACTTTGAACTGCTACGGCAGGCCGTACAGGAAGCTGGTAAGGGCTGTGAGCTGATCTCTATCAGGGTACCGCCGTTTACCGAGGATGAGACTCGGCAATACTTTCAGGCGATTTGTGATGACTCGGCATCTTTGGCTCAAGGCGAGGAGGCTAGGGCTGCTGCCAGCCATATTCGCCACGTTTTAAGTGTGCTGACCAGCAATGAGGACCATCTGAAAGCCTTCTGGCTTTATACGGGCGGACAGCCCATCCGTTTGGCTTTGTATACCGATATCCTGGTAGAAGGGCGAGTTCCCGAACCGTTGCAGGATACCTCCTTTGAGGAAGCTCGCAAAAGAACAGATAGTGATGGAACAACAGAAACACCGGCCTTAACCAAGGCCCGCCAGGAAATAGAAGCTGAGTTTGTGCAAATTCTCTTTGGCGCGGGCAGCGATTTGCGCGCCCGGATACTACACGCTTTGGCTCGTTCTAAACCGGGCCTGACGGCCGAGCAGCTCCACTTTATCCTGGATAGTGAACCAACGGATACGGCCGAAGAGTGGCAGGCCGACCCGCAAAGAATGGAAGAAATCAGAAGTGAAATGGAGAGCTTACGCGTGCTTTCTATTATTAAACCAAAGCCAGGCGGCCGTCTAGTTTTACAGGACGAGATGTATCGCATTTATGCGGAGGCAATGTCGGCCGAAGAGGAAACACGCCAGAAAGAGATGGAGGCCCGCCAGCGAGGATATGCTCGTCTGCGCGAGTGGGCCGACCATTTAAGACTCAAGCTTTACCGGCAAGATGCGGAAACCGTACGTGACGATTTGGCCCGCATCCGGATTGAACCGGCGCCTAGCATCCTCAACACGCATATGCCGCCCCCACTCTCAATTGAGGAGGAGAGACGCACCTGGCTAGGCGCCCAATTACTGAACGCAGAGGTGGAGTACCTTCATTACTCTCTTTTGCTGGATCCCAACCGGCAATTTAATGAAACCTATTACAACCTGGCCAATGACCGCGTCCTTGCCTATCGTGAAGAGCAGATGGCTATGTTCCAGGCGGAGATGTGGCGGGTTTTGCATGACCCCTATGCTTTTGAGTTCATTGAAATTCCGCCGCGCACTGCCCTGATAGGACGAGGAGAACAACCCATCATGGTGCTGCGCCGTGCGGCCCAAACAATTGACGCTATTTATTGGCTCGTGCGGTTCTTCTTGCGCAAAGAGTATGAACGAGCTATTGAACTGGCCAATCAGATTGAAGAAACGGTTGCGAATCTCAAGAACGACAATGAGCGGCACGCTTGGAGCCATACAATGGCTGAAGCGGAACGAGGAATTTGGCGTGAATACGCTGTTATTTATCAAGGCAAAAATGTACAACAGGCTGTGGCTAGGCTGGAAGAATTTGCCCAACGACTGGAAGCGTTAAGCCAGGTGGATGTAGAGACTCTAGTCTTTCCTGAAAAGGGCGAGAAGGGTTTTATTGGCCACCCCGCTTATCCTCGACTCTTATTTGTTGTTGCCACTGCTTATCACAATCTAGGCTACGGCTATACGACCTTAGGCGACTTTCAAAAGGCGGTTCATGCCTATACTACCTCGCTGGGGTATACGCGGCGTTTACCATCTCCCCTTCCTTTACTTTCTACCCAAGAAGCAACAACACGAAATAACCTATCGCGTGTTTTGGCAGAAATGGGCAAAAAGCGAGCTGTTCGCGTCTGCCGCGATGCTTTAGAACTGCGAATCCGTTTAGGGGATTGGCTACCTATTGCTTACTCCTTTAATACTCTGGGCCTGATCATGAATGACTTATATCAGCCGCAAGGGGCGCTGCAGGCCTGCGCTGTAGCCTGGGCTATTGGCCAGCAGGTCCAGGACCCGCGCCTGTTGGGGCTGGTGCTGCTGCAGTTGGGAGAAGCGTTGCGTCGTCTGGCTGTTGGCGTGACAGGCCCCGATTCACCAGAGCGCCTCTACCGCGAAGCGGCGCGCGCTCTGGAGCAGGCTCGAGAACTGTTCCTGAAAAGTGAAGCAGGTGGTGAAGGGGTGCGGATCATTGAAGCCAACATTGAAGCAGGTTGCCTTTACCGGGATTGGATGGGGTATACAGACAAGGATCGTTTGCCGGACGCCTGGAAGCGACGCCGTGACAGGGCCCTTCATTATCTGACGGAAGCGGCCCGGGAGGCCGGCAACAGCAAGCTGGTGCGTCTCGAACTTGACGCCCAGGTGAACATCGGTTGGACTTACTATCTGGCTGGCGAGTATGCCGAAACGAAAGTGGCCGTGCAAAAAGCGGAGAGATTAATTCCTCCTGGTTCGCGCTTTGAGGAACACCAGCCACCACCAGATCGCCAGGCGCAACCCGCTTATTGTTTTAAACAGTTGAGTAAAATCTACAGCTTGCGAGGACTGATGGCCATCACCACATTCACACAGGGAACGGCAGAACTAGAGGTGGCCGAGCCAAATGCCACACCGGCTGAGCGACAACAATTGGTTCATAGGAATGAGACCTTGCAAGCGCACTTACACGGTGCGGCCGAGGCGTATGTCCAGGCCTTGGGCTACGCCGAACTATTCTCGCCTCGTTCCGTTTTCCTGACCGTGATCTACGACGTTCTTTACGACTTTCTCAAGCATCTGAATAGCGTTGAGCTGGAAGATTTCTACCGTTATGAACGGGAAGCCAGCCAAAAGTATCGTATTAGGGAAATCCAGGCAGAAAACTTCGGTGAGTTGGAGGGATTTTTGCTCGATTGCTTTGGCGATTATTACGAACCACAGATGGTTGGCATGTAAAGGAGGGGAAAGCTCATGGACGCGAAAGCGCCTGTCCTATTGACTGGAATAATTGGTGAAAAAGACGATGACTGCGCCTGCCCTGATAAAGCTTTTTTGCTGGCATTTGATCAAGAATCAGGAGGCATTGATAGCGATTGCGCCTGCCCTGACAGAGCTTTCTCTTTCGCCTGCGAGTCAGTCTTGCAAACGAACTTTGTTTGCACGCCACACACTCATACGCAACCCCTACTGCAAGGCTTTCGCTTGGCGTTTAGCCCCTACGCTCCGGCCGGCCCCAGCGTTTTAGACCCGGCTGCGTGGGAACGATGGCAAAGTTTTAGCCAACCCCAACCATTGAGCCAGGAGATTGATCGCCGACTAGCAGCGCAGGCTTTACTGCAACCGGTCGGGGATCATCATCACCCCCAGTACCTCAATCCTGAGACGCTGACCGCCTGGCTTCACGTTACCAACGCTTGTAACCTGGACTGCCCTTATTGCTACGTGCGCAAATCATCAGAACGAATGAGCGAAGCTACGGGCCTGAAGGCTATTGAGCAGATTTTTTACACGGCCAGGCGACACCATTTCCAACGGGTCAAGTTGAAATATGCCGGCGGCGAAGCGACCCTCCATTTTAAGCTGGTGCGGCAGTTGCACCAGGCAGCGTTGGCCCTGGCTGAGGAAAGCTGCCTGGCTTTGCGCGAAGTGGTGTTGAGCAATGGTTATCACATTAGGGCCGAGGACGCCGATTGGCTGGCCGAATCAGGCGTCAAGCTCATGATCTCTTTAGATGGGGTGGGCGAGGCGCACAACCGCCAACGGCCGCTCAAGGGCGGTGGCGACACGTTCGACCAGGTTGAAAAAACAGTTGATCAGGTCCTTTTACCGCGTGGTATCCGGCCAGACATCACCATTACCCTAACCAGACTGAATGCCAGTGGGGCTGCCGCAGCCGTTCGCTGGGCCTTAGAACGCGATTTACCAGTTAGCTTAAACTTTTATCGCCAGAACATTCTCTCTGCCTCTCGCGCCGAACTTGAACTGGAAGAACAGGCTATTATCGGCGGTATGTTAGCCGCCTATAATGAATTTGAGGCCATTTTACCAACCCGTCCCTTTTTCAACGGCCTCCTCGACCGGGTCCAGGCCGAAGCTCATGCCCATACCTGTGGCGTTCAGCACAGTTACCTAGTCCTTACCCATCAAGGTAAGCTGGCTCAGTGCCAGATGCATTTAGATTCGCCGGTTAGCCACTCTTTAGCAGGAGACTTGCTACCTATGGTTGCCACCGGTCCTATCCAAAACATCTCGGTTGACGACAAAGACGGTTGTCGCGCCTGTGAATTTCGCTACCGGTGCTCTGGGGGATGCCCGCTGGAAACTTATCGCGCCACCGGCCGGTGGGATGTGCAAAGCCCTCACTGCCACATCTATAAGACGCTGTTGCCGGCCGCTCTGCGTTTAGAGGGCCTGCGGTTACTAAAGGCACATAGGTACATCTGATAGACTGGTGACAGATTCATGAGAGGAAAAACGGGTTAAGCGTCAGGCTTAACCCGTTTTTTGTTGGTCTAAATCTGTATAACGTTATTTAACTGTTTAATGTGGGTAGTAAAGTTACAGCAGGTCAAGAATAGAGGAGGTGAAATTGATAGTAAGACTTCCCAAACAATAGGACAGACTGAATTCGTAAACCTTTTAAATTCAACTCATGGAGGAAACTGAAATGATAGTCAAAATATTTACCGGCGCATTTGTAGTTGCGGTAGTGGTCCTGGTGGGCCTGGGCTTTTTTGCCGGCCTGTCCGCGGCCAAGACCGACGTATTGAATCCCTGGACAAGCCAAGCTGAAGCGCGAGAACAAGACATGCAAACGACGGTCGCGGCCGAGCGTAACCGCATTGACCTGGCCCAGTACGCGCGCGAACAGGCAGCGAAAACTGACGCTGCCATCACTGAGACCAACGGCCGTGCCAATGCTGCCATCGCCGAAGCGAACGCTCAGGTAGCATATCTGACTAAACGCAACGAGTTAAGCCTGGAACTGCAGGAACGCGTCTATCTGGCGGCAGTGCTTGTTAGCTCTGCGCTTAGTCTCTACGCCGGGGTAAGAGGTCTCAACCTCCTCTACGCCTTCCTGGCTGCCTGGCAGGCTGCCTCTACGGCGACAACTGCCAGGCGTAGTCACCCTGATCAGCGGATAATTAATCGGCAGTGGGTACAGATTCAGAAGGCACGCGCGCGCCAGGCCGAACTACTATACCGCCAGGAACTGCTAGTCCGCCGTCAGTCGCCAAGTTTCAAAGGGAATGGTCATCATCGGCAACCGCACTCGTCTGTTCCACCTTGATGAACCCCAATCCATCCTGCTCTTCGGATAGGTATAAGATGCCACGAAAAGGCAAAAACACATCACCCGCCGGCCCTCCCCCGGCGGGTTGTTTTTATCATGTGGTCTTACTATACTCTCCAATTGCATATTACAGTGATCCACTTATGAAGATTGAATCCCTTAACTGTCCTAGTTGCGGCGCGCCGTTGCAAATAGAAGCCAACCAAAGCCTGACCATCTGCCTTTACTGCAACGCCACCATCCGCGTCACCCACCCGGCCGGCGGGACCCCCACTCAACTGGCGGCCGAACAAACTCTCTCCCAGGACGTTGCCGGCCGGCTCAAGCAGCTCCTCCTGGCCGGCCGCTCGGCCGAAGCCGTCGAGCTGTACCGGACTGAAACTGGGGCCACGGCCGAGGAAGCTGGTAGAGCTGTCCAGTCGCTTGGCCAGCAGCTCTCGGCCGGGATTATCCGCCAGCAACCGCTCAACGCTTTTGGCCTTCTCCTCGTCCTGTTGGTTCTGGCCCTGTTGGCCGGCGGCCTGGCGGCCGGTGTCAGCCGGCTCATCTCTCCCGTCCTGGCTATCATTCCGGCCTTCTTTGGCCTTCTCCTGTTGCTGTTCTTCGGCCGTGCCCTGGGGACCACGCTGGCCTATTGGGGCGCTAAAAGTGCCCCGGCGTCCATCGTCAAAATGGCCCCTATTGGCGAGCTGGGTACGAGCATGGGAAAAATTTACACGTTCCGTATGCTCCTGGAAGTCCGCCCCGACGGCCGCGATCCCTTCCTCACCGAAATCAACCTGCCCGTTCGCCAGAGCAGCCTGGAAAAGCTAACCCCCACCACCGTCCTGCGCGTCAAATACCGGCCGGACGACCCCGGCCGGGTTGTGTACGAAGGAGTCTGGCACAATGGCCCAGGTCAATGAATCGGACTTGGCCCCATTAACCGGCTTGAGTGAATCAGTGATCATGTGACATGAAAATCGGCGCCGTACGGTACCAGATGCAGTTTTTTCGCCAAGGCTTGCGAGGCGGTATTCTCCCAAGATGTACTGTATAAGGGTATGGCCCCCATAGACTGGACTACACGTGCCCACCCAGCCACCACGTCTTTTGCGTATCCCTTTCCACGAAAATTAGGCAGCGTCTTTACACCGGCCTCGTGAGCCGCAGGGGTGATGCGAACGCTGCGACAGACAGACACCACTCGCCCCTCCTCCACGAGGGCAAGGAAGGGCTGCCAGGCGGGCAGTTCTGCGATTAGCTCCTCAAAGCCACCCCGTAACCTCTCGGCGTTCGTTTCCGTGATCGCCAGCAGAGGCTTTGACGGCTCGAAGTATTCAGTGAATTGATAGGCCGGCCCCAGCCCCAGTTTATGTACAGGCGCGTGTGTCTCGAGTAGCCGCACGTATGCCTCAAAATGGCGAGGTGGACTGTGGAACTCCATGCCCACCGGCTCGTCCATACACAACCAATGGTGCTAGTTGAATAAAAGGCAAAGTTCTCCTAAGCTAGCTGGTGGCATACCTTTCGCTAGCACAAGGAGAACTTCGCCATGACAAACTGTATT
>JAKEFB010000189.1 GCA_022616275.1 Chloroflexota bacterium | reverse complement strand
GGCCGGGCCAGACGGCCGGAGACCCCGGGTGCTGCGGTGAGCCGACAGCGACCGGTGACGGCGGGTGCTGCGGCGAAGCGGCCGGCGGTGGGTGCTGCGGCTAACCGGCTGCCCATTCTGTAAAGTAACCCTTGATCGTTCAGGGCACCACCATGACCATCGCCGATAACCCCCTGACGTCTGTCTCGATTGCGCCCCCTGGGGAGGCCCAGCGCTGGCTGGCCAGTTTTAACGAGGTCCGTGCCTGGCAGGGAACTTAGCCGGCCGGGGGTGGGCACCCAGGGGCACAACTTGAGGGGGGATTTGCTGCGGCCGTTCTTCATCCGGGGGTTATATAAGTACACACCACGGACATCCCAACAAATTCCCCATAACGCTGGGCGGCGGCCGTAACGGCCTCAGCTTCGGCGGTGGTCAGCGGGGCAAACGGCGCTAATTCGATGACCGCCGTGCCTTGCTTGAAGGTCCGCCTCCAAGTGCCGACGACCTGGCCTCCGATCACAATCGTCGAGTCGAACACGAGATTCTTGCTGGCGCCCCGCCCTCCCGCCCGCGACTTGTCAAACGAGGAGAAGCCTATCAAAAATTCGTCATACGTTGGCAGTAAGAAGGCCGTCTGGGATGGTTCGGCTACTGGTGGCATAGATGTCGAGAACCAGTAGGTCTGGCCGTCAATCACCTCATGGGTAAGGTCTGAGGCAACCATTTCAAGACCCGCTTTGGCGTCGGCTACCGTTAGTCCCGACCACCAGACAAAATCACGTACGGTAGCCGGTCCATGACCCGTATAGTAGCGCCGGGTGAGTTCAGCCAATGCTTCGTCTCGCTGCAAAATCCTGGCTTGGGGAGCACGCTCATCCAGCAGCGCATAGGTGAACTGTTTGCCGCGCCGGGGGCCACTGCACACAACCGCATCCAGCTCAGCACGATGGACGATATAACCGAGCCGCATCCCCTCGGCAGCAATACCGGCTTCCACCAGCGCCGATCCAAGCTCTGCTCGGGTAAGCTGCTGACCGCCCTGTAATGCTTTGGCAATGACCACGTTACTGTGCAAGAACAGCGCGTCATCGAGTTCGAGCTGACGATACATGTGGGCATTTACGGCATTGACGCGTGGCGCCGTGAGTTCCAGCATCCAGCGAATATCGGCCGGGGTGACAAAATGCCAGGTAGGCCGCATGACGTGGGTACGCAGGATGGTTCCTTCAGTGAAGGCCCGTTCGATCACGCCATCTGTCGCGTTCTGCATCCGCAAGCCAAGCGCCCATTTTGCGCCCAGATAATCCTGCGCCTGAACAGCGCCCAGCCAGGCGACGATCTCACCTGGGGTCGCAAACTGATTCTGTGAGAGACGTTGCTGATACAGTCGTTGAAGGGCAATAGCCGTTGCTGCCATGATGTACTCCTGTTCCGGTTAGCGTACCGTCCAGCAACTATCAACCACCAACCATCAACCAACTCCCCCTCACCCCTTAAACCGGGCCATCAACTGGTGGACGGCCGCCTGGCGGGTTTCGCGGGTTTGTTGTTCGCGCAGGATAATGGGCTCGGCGGCGCGGACGGCGCACTGTTCGGCCGTCAGGGGGCAGCGCTCGCAGGTTTCGTTGATAATGACGGAGGGGATGGCCGGGTCGAGGGCAAAGCGGATGACGCGGGGCATGTCCGGCTCGTCCCGGAAACCGACGATGACGCTGCTGCCGACCCTGGGAGCGAGGACGAGCGGCCGGGCGAAGCCGATACATAAAAAGCGGTCATGCGACTCGAGGAACTCTGACATCTGCGCGCCGACCAGCGGCCGGTCGCGGTAAACCTCCAGGCCGGCCGGGTCGTCCATTAAATCCTTCAACAGGCGCGTGCTGAGCCAGCGCCGGCAGTAATGCTCGTGGAGGGCCAGGCCGCTGGGAATCGGCAACTGGCTCATGTTGAGCCGCTTGACCAGCCGGTAGCGGTCGCCGGAGCGGTGGACGCGCAAGAAGTGCAGCTTCAGGCCAAAAAACTCAGGGATGAGTTCGCTGAAGCGGTAGCAAAGCATTTCCGGGGTCACTTCGTAGCGGGCCAGCATATCCAGCAGGCAATCGGGCTGCCAGGCCTCCTGGGCGAAAAACGTCTCCACGTCCTCCAGGATGGCCGGCCGGGGGATGAGCAGCGCCCCGGCAAAGTAGGAGGCTTTAAAATCGTTAAAGACCTGCTGGAAGGAATCCACGCTGTCGGGGGTGGAGGTATAGGACCGTTCCTTCAGCCCCAGGCAGTGGTAGCCAATTTCGCGGGCCAGCAGGAATTTGATTTGCATCGGCCGGAGGAGGTTGTTGATGAACAGGCGCGGCCGGCGGCGCTGGACGAAAACGGCCCGGTAACCGGCCAGGACGGGGTCGGCGGCCAGCATGGTGTCTTCCAGCTCGTAGTTAAACTCCTTCTCCAGGATCTCCTGCAAGGTGGCCATCGTCACCGGCAGGGCGTCGTGCAGGCGATGAGATTTGGCGAAGGCGGCGGCCGCCTCTTCCAGCTCGGGGAAGTAGTTGTCGCGGATCTCCTGGTAGGAGCGGAGCATGGCCCGCAGGAAATACTCCTCTTTCAGATCGTACTGCCGGGCGATTTCCAGGATGGCGTGGAGCAAGGCGCTGGCCTTGTCGGGGGCGCGGGTCAACAATTCGACCAGGTAGCCCATGTCCAGGCCGAACTCCTCAAAGGGAAATTCGCGCATGAGGGGCGAGCCCAGGGCCGATTCCAGGTAAGCCAGCGACGGTCCCAGGCGAATCGAGACCAGGTCGTCGTACTCCTTGCCCAGGGCTTCGGCCATGCGCAAAATCTTATCGGCGCGGGGGTATTTGCGCCCCTTCTCGATTTCGGTCAGGTAGGAAGGCGACAGCTCGGCCGCGGCCGCCAGCTCAGACAGGGTCAGCCCCGCCTCGCTCCGCGCCTGGCGCACTTTCATGCCGAAGATGATGTTGACTAACTCGGTGCTCATGGTAGTTCCTTGTTAATAGTTAATGGTTAATGGTTGATGGCTGCTGTAACTACCAACTATCAACCACCAACTTATCAACTACCAACTATTTTAGCGAATTTTCGCCAAAAGTCGCGAAATCGCTTGACAAATGGATGAATTTTGTGTTACCCTGTTTCTAGCGAATTTTCGCTATATGCGAGTTATAGCTCATTAAGAACTTTTCGCTGAGTGGTTTTTAGACCTTTCGGAGGTTATCATGGTCGCCAAAGGGGTTGAAGTTGCCCCCCCTCTTTCTCCCTCCTGGAATGAGATTTTAACATCTGAGGCGCTCGACTTTGTCGCTTACCTGGAACGGGAGCTAGGCCGGCGACGGCGCGAATTATTGGACCGGCGGGCGGCCAGACAGGCCGAGATTGACGCCGGCCATTCCCCTGACTTTTTGCCGGAAACGGCCGCCATTCGCCAAGCCGAATGGCAGGTAGCCCCCACCCCAGCCGACCTGCAACGGCGCTGGGTGGAAATTACCGGCCCCACCGACCGCAAGATGATGATTAACGCCCTCAACTCGGGGGCCGACGTCTTCATGGCCGACTTTGAGGACGCTAATTCGCCCACCTGGCAAAACATGGTCGAGGGGCAACTGAACCTGCGCAACGCGGTAGACGGGACCATCTCTTTTACTAACCCCGACGGAAAACGGTATGAACTGAACGAGACGACGGCCACGCTGCTGGTCCGGCCGCGTGGCTGGCACCTGGAGGAAAAGCACCTGTGCCTGGACGGCCGGCCCGTTTCCGCCTCACTGTTCGATTTTGGCCTCACCTTTTTCCACAACGCCCAGAAACTGATAGACAAAGGCAGCGGCCCCTATTTTTACCTGGCCAAGCTGGAAAGCCACCTGGAGGCGCGGCTGTGGAATGACGCCTTTGTCCTGGCCCAGGAGGCGCTGGGCATTCCCCAGGGCACGATCCGGGCCACGGTCCTGATTGAAACGATCCTGGCCGCTTTCGAGATGGAAGAGATTCTCTACGAACTGCGGGAGCACTCGGCCGGGCTGAACGCCGGCCGCTGGGACTACATCTTCAGCATCATCAAGAAGTTCCGCAACCGGCCGGAACTCCTGCTGCCGGATCGGGCGCAAATCACGATGGCGACGCCTTTCATGCGCGCCTATACCGAGCTGCTGGTGAAAAGCTGCCACAAACGAGGGGCCCACGCCATTGGCGGCATGGCCGCTTTTATTCCCAGCCGGCGCGACCCGGAAGTGAACGAAATCGCCCTGGCCAAAGTGCGCGAGGACAAGGTGCGGGAGTCGGGCGACGGCTTCGACGGCACCTGGGTGGCCCACCCGGACCTGGTGCCCACGGCCCGGGCCGTCTTCGAGAAGGTGTTGGGCGACCGGCCGCACCAGAAGGAGCGCCGCCGCGAAGAGGTCCAGGTGCGGGCCGGGGAGCTGACCAACTTCATGGTGGCCGGCGGCAAAATTACCGAGGCCGGCCTGCGGACGAACATCAACGTGGCCCTGCTCTACCTGGAATCGTGGCTACAGGGCACGGGGGCGGCCGCTATCTACAACCTCATGGAGGACACGGCCACGGCCGAGATTTCCCGGGCCCAGCTCTGGCAATGGATTCACCACCCTGACGCCCGGCTAGACGACGGCCGCCAGGTCACGCTGCCCCTGTGCCGCGAATGGACCGGCCAGGAGCTGGAAAAGATTGAAGCCCTGGTTGGCCCGGAACGCTTCGCCGGCGGCCAGTTTGACCTGGCCGCCCAACTTTTCGACCAGCTCATATCGGCCGAAGCGTTTGTTGAGTTTCTGACGCTGGTGGCTTATGAATATCTGCCATAGGAGATTGGAGATTAGAGATTGGAGATTGGAGGTTCTTATGTTTGACCAAGTCGAAATTGCCCACATGGCCAACCATTGGCAAACGAGCGCGCGCTGGCAGGGGATCATCCGGCCGTACACGGCCGAGGACGTGCTGCGGTTGCGGGGCACGGTGCGGATTGAGTACACGCTGGCCCGCCTGGGCGCGGAACGGCTGTGGCGCTTGATGGAGAGCCGGCCGTTCGTCCGGGCTCTGGGCGCAGTGACCGGCAACCAGGCGGTACAGATGGTCCAGGCCGGGCTGGAGGCCATTTACCTGAGCGGCTGGCAGGTGGCGGCCGACGCCAACGACGCCAGCCACACCTACCCTGACCAGAGCCTGTACCCGCTGGACAGCGCGCCGAACCTGGTGCGGCGGATCAACAACGCCCTCTTGCGCGCCGACCAGATCCACCACATGCAGGGCAAGAACCACATCCACTGGATGGCTCCCATCTTTGCCGACGGCGAATCGGGTTTTGGCGGCCCGCTGAACACCTTTGAGTTGCTGAAGCAGTTCATTGAAGCCGGGGCGGCGGCCGTCCACCTGGAGGACCAGCTTTCCTCGGCCAAGAAGTGCGGCCACATGGGTGGCAAGGTGTTGGTGCCGGCTTCGGAGTTCATTCGCAAGCTGACGGCGGCCCGGCTGGCGGCCGACGTGATGGGCGTGCCGACCATCCTGGTGGCCCGGACCGACGCCGACTCGGCCAGGCTGTTGCGCAGCGACATTGACGAGGTTGACCGGCCGTTCCTGACCGGCGAGCGGACGGTGGAAGGGTACTACCGGGTCAAGGGTGGCCTGGAATACGCCATTGCCCGGGCCCTGGCCTACGCGCCCTACGCCGACCTGATCTGGTGCGAGACCTCGACCCCAGACCTGGGCGAGGCGCGCGAGTTTGCCGAGGGGGTCCACGAGAAGTTCCCCGGCAAGATGCTGGCCTACAACTGCTCGCCGTCGTTCAACTGGAAGCGCCACCTGGACGACGCCACCATTGCCCGGTTCCAGGAGGAGCTGGGGCAGATGGGCTACAAGTTCCAGTTCGTCACCCTGGCCGGTTTCCACTCGCTGAACACGGGCATGTTCGAGCTGGCCCGGGGCTACCAGGAAGAAGGGATGGCCGCCTATTCGCGGCTGCAGGAGAAGGAGTTTGAGCTAGAACGCGAGGCCGGTTACAGCGCCGTCAAGCACCAGAGCTTCGTCGGCGCGGGTTACTTCGACGAAGTGCAACTGGCCATCACCGGCGGCGAGGCCTCGACCGCCGCGTTGAAGGGCTCAACCGAGGAAGCCCAGTTTGTGACGGCGGCGAAGGTTTGATACTTGACAAGGTGACAAGGTGAAAAAAGTCACTTTATGACTGTGCTGAGTAGAGATTGTT
Source organism: Chloroflexota bacterium (assembly GCA_022616275.1). GTDB lineage: Bacteria > Chloroflexota > Anaerolineae > Promineifilales > Promineifilaceae. The sequence continues at coordinate 2,676 of JAKEFB010000189.1, read as the reverse complement.
CGTTATCGTACCGCAAACCATAAAATGGCCCCGGCCCGGGGACGAAACCCTTGGGCCGGGGCCGTTGTTATTTGCCTGGACCACATCCGAGGATATAGTCACAGCCAGGAACAGGCCGCGCTTTCTCTCAATACCTCGGCCGCCAAGCCGTAACCGGGCGGCAATCCTGGTGGAGCCGCCTCCTGGGGAGAAATGAGCCGCCACACCCACCCGAAAACCGTTGTTGTCGTTCCGGTTGTTCCAGTTGTGGTTGCGATACGCCACACGGGCAGTTTTCGGCCGTCCCTACTACCTGGGTTGCCCCAGGCAGCAAAAGAATTATACCCCTTAAAACGGCCGTCATCCAGTGAAAGAAACCCTCTTCTGCGCTGCTGTCCCCGATCAGAGGCCAGAGGGTTCAGAGGCCAGAGGATAGAGAGAAAGGAGCCGCCACACCCACCCGAAAACCGAGGTCGTCGAACCGGAAGTCCCAGTCGTGGTCGCGATACGCCACACGGGCAGTTTGCGCCGTACTCCAAAAACTTCCCCCCCGAACTACATGCAGGTCTGTCCCCACCAGATTTTCGCGGCCGTCACCGGCCTGGTAGGGATAGGGCCGGTAAAGTGTCCCCGTCCACTCCCAGACGTTGCCGGCCATGTCATACACGCCGTAGGGGCTGGTGCCCTGCGGGTAGCGAGCGACCGGGGTTGTACCGCCAATCCCGGATTCGGCCGTGTTGCAGTACTCCGCCCGCCAGCGGTTGCCCCAGGGATAGCGCCGGCCGTCGGCCCCCGCGCCCCCTTTTCCCATTCGGCTTCGCTGGGCAGCCGGATGGGCCGGCCGCTGGCCCGCGCCGCCCACTCGCAAAAGGCCACAGCCTCTGACCAGGAAACACCCCTCACCGGGTGATCGGCTTTGTCCCGAGGAAACTTTCCCGACGGCCAGTCCCAGGGAGTCTGGTGGTTTGTGGCCTGGACGAAGAGGCGGTACTGGGCATTAGTAATGGGATATTTGCCCAGATAGAAAGCCTCTACGTAAACGCGGTGTTGCGGTTTTTCATCGTCAAACGCCTCCGGATCGTCGTTGGCGCTGCCCATGAGAAAGTAACCGGCCGGGACGTAGCAAAATTCCAGCCGCAAGGCCGGCGTGACCTGGATAGTTAATTCGGTCTGGTCCGGCCGGTAAGCCGCCAGGGTGTCGTCATCTGGCCCAACCAGTTGCTTGAGCAGGTCGTAGGCGGCGTTGCCGGCCACCCCCAGGCCAACTCCCCCAGCAACGCCCAGGAGCCACTTGAGCACTTTGGTAACGGCCTCCCTGTCAACTACACTGTCGCGGCCGAGAACCGTTTCAGGGTCTTGCAGGTAGGCTTCGGCCAGGGCGCGGCCGTAATCGCTGCATTGCAGCAGGTAAATACCGGCCACCGCCATCTCCATCTTTAACCAATCAGCCTGCAAAAGACGGTTGATCAGTTCGGCTTTACTACCGGAGACAGGCAAAGCCCGTTCGCGCAGCATCTTTTTAAGCGCTTCGACCGTGAAGTGTTGGTCCACGCGCTCATCAATACTCAGGGGTCTTAGAGCGCCGTCTCGTTTGAAGCGGTTAATCGCCTGTTCGGGTGGCTCCCCTAGAACAAGATGCCAGTTGACGTTCGTGGGGTGTTTGTCTGGCGGCCGGGCCTTCAAGAACGTCGTTAAGAAAAGCAGGTGGCCGGAGGAGTTGCGCCAGTTTACATTGCTCATCTTAAACGATGCTACCTGACTAGCCTATAGTCATTATTGGCCCCAGGCACTAAGAAATTCTACCCAGTCTTGCATATCTTCGGAAGATTTAGTAGCCGCCAGCCGTAGAAGGCGGCGCATGGTTTCTCCGATCGAATAGCTCTGTTGCGGGATTAAAATAATTCCGGCATGCTGTTTATTACTGTTCAAATACTCTGTATGAAGGCGCATAAAATCACCGACATTGGAACTACATAATACCCGACCCTGTGCAGTCGCGTAATTAAGGTGTTCCCTGTCACTTTTACGAATCATATTTACTTCAAAAGCAATAACGACGTCTACACCCCTGCTACGAAGTGCTCGAAGCAGTCTGTGGTCCATTGAATCTTCGTCAAAATAGAGGGGAATTCCCATGTGCCATTGCCAAAAAAGTAGCTATATGGTATCATAATGATACCGTTTTATGTTAACTTGTAATCGGTAGATTTTATAGTATCGTCAGAGAAATGACAACAATTTCTACTACAACGAACATAGGGACGTTAATTACAACCTCGCCCGATATTCGGGGAGGGCGCCCTTGTATTGCCGGGACAGGTGTCACGGTGCAACGAATCGTGGGCTGGTACAAGTTGGGAGAGAGTCCAGAAACAATTGCCGAAGACATTTACGGCCATTTGACGCTGGCTCAGGTGTATGCGGCCCTGGCTTATTACCACGCTAACCGGGAGGCAATGGACGCCCAAATAGCGGCCGACGAGGCCGAAGCAGAACGGCTGGAACGAGAACATTTGCAGGCCACCGGCCGGACGAGTGAAGATCAAGCCACCACTGTTTAACGATATGAAACCGCGGATTACAATCCTTACGTTGGGCGGTAGCCGTTCAGGTGTAGTACGAGAGTGAATTCAGCAAAAGAGTTAGCCATGAGGAACCAAAGACGGCGGGGGCGTTCCGCAGGTGAGAGCCTGGCAG
>JAKEFB010000002.1 GCA_022616275.1 Chloroflexota bacterium | reverse complement strand
CTTTTCTGTTTCTCGTCCGGCCGCCCTGCCGAGCAGCCAGACTTGTTTTTGATAGGACCCTTGCTTCTTTTGTTCCTACCACTCTTCAGTTGTTAAAGTGCTCAGTGCAGAAATGGAATTCTAGCACAGTTATTTTCGTTGTCAAGGTTTTTTTGGTTTTGTGGCACTTCTTTGGCTTTGACCTGCCTACAAATCGAAGATTATAGCCTGTGTGGTCCCGCTGTCAAGAAAGTATATGCGAAATTTTACCTTTTTTACCTAATCTATATGCTATAGTTAACTCGTTTTGGCTAATCTGATTGCAAATAACCCCTATATATGGCGCTGATTTGGCCCTATTACCCCTACAGCTATGCCAGACGACAGAAAGTTTACCGGATTTTAGCTCTTGCTTCCCAGGATTTAATTATGAGCTACTCATAAATAAATGTTAGTAATCCACTTTTCTACATCTTCAAGGGAGTTGTACCGCTTGCCGGACAGGTCGTTATCTATAAAACCACACAAGAGGGCCAGGCTGAGGCCGAACACATCACTACGCGTAGCGCCGAACAGGGCATTCAGTACGCCATGAGCCCGTCCAAGCTCTATGGCCCGCTGCGGGGAGAGCCGGATCGAGGTCCACTTTTGCACCGGGCCGCGGGGAGGGAGAGATAAGTCCCATAATAAGTACAGCGAATCCAGATCAGTAATCCCTTCGGGGATCTCCCGGTCCCGGTCAGACACGGCCCGGCGCAACAGTTCCATCCGCGTGGCCAGGAGCATGACAGCCAGGTCCGGTATGTCGGCCCGGTTCAGTCCCTTGGGCAACTCCCTGGCTAATTGTTGCATTTGTGCCTTTTGTTCGCCGGTCAAGGCAATGTAAACGTTCTGGCGGCTGACAGCGCGGCGCGGCCGGCCACGGCGCGCCTTTTCTTCCAGCAACGCAGCCAGCGTGCTGTCTTTGCGACTACTCATTCTCCGAGTTACTTCCTAAACGACGATAACCATGTTGCCGGTCAAGAAACCGCTTAACAAAGCGTTCGTCAACCTGGGTGGCGTTCTGATGCACCAGCTCCAGGCAAAGATGAAGGCACAACAGGCAGATGCTGCGTGGATAGCCGCGCGTTTCCTGCCAGATCGGTAGAACGGCATCATCGGCAAACAGAGGGCTTTGCCGGCCGTCGCGGCCGGCAGCCATCAGGCGATACTCAATCAATGCCCTGGTATCTTCCGGGGTCAGAGGATCGAGCGACGACCGGGTGGCGACCCGGTCATTAAAGTCAGGTACTTCCCGCAGGTTAATATCCAGCTCCGGCCGGCCCAGCAAAATCAACTGGTAAGCCTTGCCCCCTCGGGGATCACGGAAATTGAGCAAACGGCGCAGCTCGACAAATTGCTCTACGCCCAGCTCGTGGGCCTCGTCAATAATGATGAGCGGCAAAACTCCTTCAGCGCTCTGGTGCACCAGGTAAGCGCGAAACTCGTTGAGCTGGTCCTCGGTCGCCCGCCGGGTCCGCAGGCCAAATTCGGCGGCAATACGCCGCAGCAACAGCAAGCCGCTGCGTTTGGGCGGCTCGTCCACTTTGGCAGCCACAAAGTCCGGCCGGCGGTCATACCGGCTATGGAACCAGGAAGCCAGCGTGGTTTTACCAGTGCCTACTTCGCCAACGACAATGGAGGCCCCCTGCCCTGCCTCGACCATGTAGCTGACCTTGGACAACGCCCGCTTCGTCTCTGTTGAGAGATACATGAAGCGGGGGTCTGCTTCAATGCTAAAGGGAGGAACGACGACGCCAAGGCGCTCCCAATTGGGTTGGTGGTACTGGCTCAATTCGAATACGAGTTCTTCACTTGTTGTTGTCACCATCTTTCAAACCCCGGAGCCTATATCGTACATACCTATAAAAATGTTGTCAAGAGGAATTCATATATTTGCTTCAAACTGTGGATAAGTTGGCTATAACTTCGCACTGTTGTGGATAAGCTTGGTATAAACCAGGGTTTCTGTGGATAAGTTGGCTATAGAAGCCTGAATTTGTGGATAACTTAGCCATTATATTCTGGCAATTGTGGATAAGTTGCTCATAAAGGCGTGAAAACGCAAATCTATATGCTATAGAATCGTTGACAGCGGGAACTATTTCTGATAGACTGTCGCCAGTTGTAGTTTAAGGGTGTCAGATAAAAAGGAGGCCAGACGCATAGGAACGCCTGGCCTACTGTAAGGGATAAGCTACCGTTTTCACTGTCTGGTGCCACCAACACCTGCCAGTATAGAGACCACCCCTTGATTGGGGAAGGGGTAGTTGTGTCTCCAGGTAGCTTCTAGTTAGCGTAAAGAGCATAGCATAGGCCCAACAAGCTGTCAATAGAGTATGTTGCGGCTATTGTTTGGTGGGCTGGGGTCCCCTTTCTATGGCTCCTTTACGAAAAGAAGCGCCGTGTGGACGGGCAAGAAAGGCGGGCCTGCTATTCGCCGGCCCTTTTGGCGGCTCAACAAAAATTAGAAGGCCTGCGGCAACAGTACCGGGCCGAGAAAGCGGTTCAGGAAACAGGCAGCAACCATAGCTGCCGGCCGGCCGGTTCTTCCCAAACCACCAACATTCCGGCAGCCGAGCTATCTGCCCAGCCAAGAGGGGCGCAACAAAATAGCCAGCCGGCCAGCGCTTCTTCCCCGGCCAAAAATTCCTCCGTCATTAAACTTTACCCGGATATTGCCCTGGGCATGTTGAAGGCCAATCAGGTCGCTCCTGGACGTCTCTGGTTGCTCCTACAACACCTGGACACGGCCGGTTGTGGCTGGATAAGCCTGGAGGTGGTCCGGTCCCAACTGGCCGCCCCCGGAGCCGGTCTGCAGCTCTGTGGCTGGCGACAGTTGCGCAATTTGCTCCACCAGGGAGAAGGGATTTTCTGGCAGCGCGGCAACGGCCGCCTGTGGTTGCGTTCGGTGGCCAGGGTGGCGGCCGCCCTCAATATCCAGCGCCTGACAGGTCATCCGGTCGCCCTGCCCATTGCTGCGCTACTACAGGGTATTGGCCAGGTGCGAGCCCATTTTTACGCTACTTTTCATAGTGGGCGGGGCGACCAGGGGTCTGGTACAACCGTCAAGCCCATTGCCCGCTCGACCTTGCAGAAGTTGAGCCACGCCAGCCGGCGGGCCCAACGGCGTTACGAAAAAAGGGCGGGGGTCCGTCGCCGGCCGAACATCGCCATCCACCAGGCAGCCGGCGATGAATCAGACGACCAGAGCCAGGCCTGGAGACACGGCCGGGCCTTTTTCCGCTTTACCGATCACCGGGGCCTCCTGGGGCCGGCCGGCGTGACTTATAACGCCTGGCAGCTCCCTAACCACTACGTCGGCCCCCACCAGCAGCTCGCCAAAGGACGACAAAAACGTATTAACCGCGAACTTGCAGACCTGTTTATGAAAGGGATGACGGGGAACGGCGAGGAAAGGGTTAATGACCGCGACTTCGGCGGCAAGCGTTTTTACGCCAGCGGCGACCTGGCTGCTAAAGGCTACGGCCGCAACCCCGACCAGGACGTTTATTGGCCCGACGATCAGGTCAAATCCGGCCGCTGCCGACTCTGGCAACTGCTGTCAGGACAAGAGAAGGAGTAATGACCGGTCACCGCGCTATCACCCGGAAATTTTGGCCGCCCGTTCCAGGGATACCTGTTGAAGATGTGATACACTTTTGACGACGGACGATGGACGACATGGAAATCTACACCCTTGACCTGGATTACCAAAACCGGCCCAATACGATTGCCGCTTACCTGGTAGTTGGCCCGGGAGGGCCAGTGCTGGTGGAAACCGGCCCAGGCTCGACGTTAGCCACATTGAGGCAGCGGCTGGCCGAGCATGGCTACAGCCCGGCCGACATCGGCCATCTCCTGGTGACGCACATCCACCTGGACCACGCTGGCGCGGCCGGCTGGTGGGCGCAACAGGGGACCGAGGTATACGTTCATCACGTGGGCGCTCCCCACCTGATCGATCCGTCCAAATTGATCGCCAGCGCCACGCGCATCTACGGTGATCAAATGGAGAGGCTGTGGGGGGATATCCTGCCTGCTCCGGCCGGACGGGTCCATTCTCTCTACGACGCCGACATAGTTGAAGTATGCGGCCTGGCTTTTACGGCCCTGGATACGCCCGGCCATGCGACTCACCATCACGTTTTTCGGCTGGGCGACATTGCCTTTGCCGGCGATGCGGCCGGCATTCACATTCCCGGCGTTGCTTTTGTGGACATTCCTGCCCCCCCACCGGAGTTCAGCCTGGAGAGCTGGCAACAAACGGTTGACCGCCTGCTTTCCCTACCGCTGGCAGCCATTTACCCCACCCACTTCGGCCGGGTAGACAACTGGCGCGAACACCTGGCAACCTTTGTGGCGTTGATGTGGGACGCGGCCGAATTTGTCCGGGTGCGGCTGGAGGCCGGGCTGGAGCGGGATGAAATTGTCCAACAGTACGTAGCCTGGCACCTGGAGCGAGCCAGGGCGGCCGACATGCCGGACACCCTTATCCAACGGTACGAAACAGCCAACCCCCATTACATGTCTGTGGACGGCATCATTCGCTACTGGCGGAAGCGATCATAAGAGACGAGGAGAATTCAAAGGAGAACGAACATGAGCACAGTAACTTCCAAAGACGGCACGAAAATTGCTTTCGACAAGATTGGGTCCGGCCCAGCCGTCATCTTGGTCAATGGTGCGACGGCGTATCGTGCCTTTGACCCGACTATGGCACAACTGGCCGAACTGCTTGGCAAACAGTTCACTGTCTACAACTACGACCGGCGTGGCCGTGGCGACAGCGGCGACACCCAGCCCTTCGCCAAGGAACGCGAGATTGAAGACCTGCAAGCACTGGTCGAGGACGCTGGCGGCAAAGCCATGGTCTTTGGTATATCGTCGGGCGGTGTATTGAGCTTAGATGCCGCCGCTGTCACCCCAGGCATTACCAAAGTCGTGGTATATGAGCCGTCGCTCATTGTCGATGATAGCCGCCAGCCTGTGCCCGCCGACTACGCGGAGCACCTCACGATGCTCGCGGCTGAGGGTAAGCGCGACGAAGCTATCGAATACTTTTTGACGCAAGCCGTGGGCATTCCAGCCGAATATATCAGTGGCATGAAGCAGGATCAAACAACCTGGTCTCGCATGGCGAGCGTGGCACATACCATTGCCTACGACGCGGCTTTTGTCGGCAATGTCATGCAGGGCAAACCGCTACCAACTGATCGCTGGGTCAAGGTTACCGTGCCTGTGCTGGTTGCAGATGGTGGTGCGAGCGACGCCTGGCTACACCATGCCGCCGATGCGCTGTCCAAAGTCTTGCCACACGCCAGCCGCCTAACGCTCGAAGGTCAAACCCACATGGTTGACCCCAAAGTGCTCGCCCCGGTTCTCATCGAATTCTTTAAGAAATAACACCAGACAGGGGAAGTAGATTTTCTTGACTAAGACGGCCGGGTTTCACTTTTTACCCTTCCTAACTCCTTGTGAGCGGCCAACGGGAGGGTTAGGGTAACCCGGGTGTACTCGCCGGGGACGCTTTCGGTGGCCAGGGTCCCGCCGACGACGGCCATCATGGTGCTGTGCAGGGCCAGGCCCTGGCCGCTGCCGCCGTCGCCGGCCGGGGCAGATAGCCCAACGCCGTTGTCCTCTATCAGCAACGCCAGGCCGTTAGGCTCCAGTGTGGCCGACACCCGCAGGTGGAGGGCCTGGTCCTGGTCCGACCCCCGGCCGTGGCGGGCGGCGTTGCGGATGGCTTCGCGGGCGGCGTAAAAGAGGACCTCGGCCGTCAGGGAGGGAATGGCCCGCGCCTGCGCTTCGATGGCCGTGTCCACTTCCCAGCTCAACTCGTCAAAGGCCCGCCCTAAATCTTCGGCTACGGCCTGCCGCAGCGCGCCAATCACCCCCAGCCGGACGACCTCGGGAGTGACGGTGTGGGGGAAGTCGCGCAGCAAGTTAGAAATCTGGCGGTGGGCGTCGGCCAGCAGGGTAATAGCTTCCTGGTACTCGCTATTGCCGCCGCTGCCCCGGCCGCTCAGCGACAGCAGAGCGGTGTGGACCAGGGGCAGCACGTCGTCGTGGAGCACGCGCCGGGTGCGCCGGTCTATAACCTGGCTGTCGGAAAGGTGTTGGCGTTGCAAGGCCAGCAAGCGGCGGGCCATTTCGGCGCTGGCCTGGGTGTCAATCAGCCGCTCGCCGCTGGCCCGGGCAATCTCAATTTCCTCCTGGGTATACAGGCCGCCGTCGCGCTTTTCGCCCAGCAGCAGGACGCCAATCAGTCCTCGCTCGCTCCACAGAGGGATAGCCCAGGTAGCGCCCTGGTAGGCGGCCGGGTCGAGGGGGATGTTCATTGTCTGCGGCGAGTGAAAGCGGGCAGTGAGAGGGCCAAGCGGCGGCAGGGTAACGGGCGCTGCCCGGTGGGGATAGGCCAGCGACGGCCCGGCCAGTGGCGCCAGCGGCCCCAGGGCCACCAGATAGGCCAGCCGCGCGCCCAGCACGTCCCGGCACAGGGCGTAAAAGGGCATGGGGGCGGTAACGTCCGGCGGCGTGGCGGCGGCCGGATAGAGCAGATGCTCGTATAACCCCTGGCTGGCGACGAACGGCCGCAGGTGGTCAATGTACCGTTCTCGCTCGGCATAGGAGCGCCAACTGAGCAGGGCAAAGAAAAAGGTCATCAGCATGGTCGTCAGGAGCACGCTGTAGACCGGCCGCAGGTGGATGGTCAACGTCCAACCGACCAGAAGGCCGTAGCCGACGGCCAGGATGATGGCCAGCCCCCACTGGCGACGCAGGCCGCGCCGGGGCAGCGTCTTGCCGGTAAAGATTTCGTAGGCGACCACGGCCTGCCCCAGGACGACTACCGCTACGGCAATGAGAGAGGCAATCAACAGGTCGAAACGAGTCAAGGTCAGCAATGCTTGTTCATTGATGATGTAAACACCCTGGTGGCGGACGTTGAGCAAGGTCCACAACAAGACGGCAATGATCAAAAGACTGACCAATAGCCACAGGATGGAAGCCACCACCAACCAGACCCTGGCCCGCTGGCGAGCCAGGTCGCCCATCGTTCGCGCCGTTGGACCCGGCCGGAGCAGGGCATCCAGCGACAGGCCAAAGCAGAGTAGAAGATAGACCCCATAGCCGGCCATCAACAACGGCGTGCCTCCAAGGCCCTGGATGGCAAAGCGGACAGGCAACAGGGAAAAGTCCTGAGCCAGGGGGTTGGCGTAGGCGATGACGGCCGCCAGTCCGGCAGCGACGAGGGCCAGGATTGGCAGCAACCAGCGCCGCTGGCGGCGGTGCAACGGGGCCTGGGTATTATCCCAGAAGCCGGCGTACCAGAGCATTACCAGGTACCAGCCGAAGGGCAGGGCCACGGCCGGCAGCAACCCCAGATACCACCAGAAGCGCAGGCCCCGGCCGATGGCGCTGAATTCCAAGCCCAGGATGGCGGTGTGGCTGACAAAAAAAGCGCCGCCCAACAGCAGCCCGCCGCTGGCAATCCAGATCCCCCAGGTGCGCCGGTCGGCGTTGAGCAGGACAGTGGAGCCCAGCCATAGCAGGAGGATGGTGTTAAACAGGGAGACGGACAGGGCCGCCCAGTCGAGGAAGAAGTGTCCGCTCATGTCATATTTGTAGCGCCCGGCTCAGTTCGCTGGAGCCGGACGCTACGAACCACCTGGCCATTCGGTCCATTCGCCTCGCTCGTCGAGGACGTAGGGGAGGCCTTCCTCGTCCCAGGAGATGAGCCGGCCGGCATTGACGATGATGGCCACGCGGGTCCGGGCAATTTTTTCGTCGGCAGTCGTCTGGTTAAGGCCCCAGGCGGTGTAGATCTGGCCGTTGATGCGGCTGATGGTCCGTTTGTCGCGGAAGCCCATGTGGGCGGCGATCTGCTCGTTGCTCATGCCCTGGGCGACCATCCGGGCCACCTGTTGCTCATTGGGTTCCAGCAGGGCCATTGGGGATTGTTCGTCCTTGTGGCGCACTTCCTGGACCCGAGATTCGATGTCCGGGTCTATGAAGCTGCGGCCGTTGACCGCGTCCTGGAGCAGGGGGACGATCATTTCCGGCAGCAAGTAGTTGGACTTGCGCACGTAGGCGTAGTGGCTGAGGATGCCGGAACGGCGAAAATCGCGGTAGTAAACGTCGTCGTCCTGGATGGAGTAGAAGACGACCGGGTGACGGGGAAGTTCGCGGCGAATGGCCATGGCCGCTTCAATGCCGTTCATTCTGCCGGCCAGTTGCACATCCATCAGGATGGCTCTCGGCGGTTGGGCCAGGCAGTACTCCACCGCCTCCTCACCAGTGGCGCAGGCATGGACGACCCGGACCGCGCTCGTGCTTTCGAGCCCCAGCCTGATCGCCGGGCGCAGCTTTTCATTGTCTTCAACTAACAAAGTATCTAGCATAATCCCTGTTTTAATCGCGAATGCCACAAGTGGGCAAGTATACAAGTGGGCAAGTGGCAAGTCACCTGCAAACTTGCAAACTCGCAGACTCGCTTACTTGCCTACTCTAAAGCGTTCCAAAGCCGGCCGTTTCTGTCAAGCACTCAAGTGCGCCGGGAAAGGGGTTTGAAGCGTGGCGGCCGGTTGTCAGCGTTTGCTATGCTGAACAGTATGAGCAGACGTTTCTTCTGGGTTGCCCTATACGCCGTGGCGATGGCCTTGTTGGAGATTGGAGATTGGCATGAGTATGGAAGCGATTGTCATCCTGATGTTGTTGGCTTTTATTGCCGGGATGATGGCGGGTATTTCGCTGGTCCGGCCGAGTACACGTTGATTGGTTAAGTGACACAGAGATGCACAAAGTAGATACAGTCATACACACAGAGAACATTGAGAGTAAGGTCAGGAAAACGCTGCCCGGCCGGCTGTTAAAGCGCTTACCCGGCCAGTTGCCCGGCCGGATTTTGCTGGTGGGCCTGGCGCTGGGCTGGGGGTTTGACGGGCTGTTTTATGGGAAGGCGCTGGGCGTTTCCTGGCCGCTTTTCGCCGGCCTGCTGCTGGTCGCGCTTTTCTGGCTCGGCCGGAGCAAGGGCATTCACCCGAGTTGGCGCAACCTGTGGCTGTTGTTGCCGCTTGGCGGCGTGGCGGCGATGGTCGCCGTCCGGGCCAACGGCTTTCTCCTGTTCTGGAACGTGGTGGCCACGCTGTGCTTGCTGGCGCTCGTGGCCCATTTTTATACCGGCGGCCGGCTAGAGACGCTGGGATTGGTGGACTACCCGGCCGTACTGGCCCGGGTGGGGGGCAACGCCCTGGTCCAGGCGGCGCCGCTGGTCCCGGCGGCCGTAGACCTGGCCCGGGTTTACCACCACGGCCGGCGCGGCCTGCTGCCGGTGGCGCGGGGCTTCTTGCTGGCTGTGCCGGTGCTGTTTATCTTTACTCTCTTTCTGACGTCGGCCGACCTGGTTTTTGCCGCCTACGTCCGGTCTGTTTTCAGCCTGCACTTTTTCCCTACCCTGGCTGAATGGCTATGGCGGGGGCCGATCATTCTTTTCGTCGCCTGGTTCCTGGCCGGGGGGCTGGCCTATGCCCTGCTGTGCAGCCGAGGGGCTGAAGGCCCAGATTTCTCTCAAAAGGTTCTAGAATACCTGCGCCGGATATTTCGCCTGGGCTTGATTGAAGCCAGCACGATTTTGACGCTGGTGGATGCCCTTTTCCTGGCTTTTGTCTGGGTCCAGTTTATCTACCTGTTCGGCGGCCTGGCCAATATCAGCCTGGAAGGGTTTACCTACGCCGAGTACGCCCGACGTGGCTTTTTTGAGCTGGTGGCCGTGTCTATGATGACTCTGGGGCTAATCCTGGGCCTCAACTGGCTGACGGTCCGGGCCGGCGGCTGGCAGACGCTGCTGTTCAACGGCCTCAGCAGCCTGATGGTCGCTCTGGTTGTGGTGATGCTGGTCTCGGCTTTTCAGCGGCTGCGCCTGTATGAGCTGGCCTTTGGTTATACCGAACTGCGCCTTTACGTCCACGTCTTTATGGTCTGGCTGGCGATTCTCTTTGCCTGGTTCCTGGCGACACTGTGGTGGCCGAATCGCCCCGGGCAATTTTGGCCGGCGGCCGGCGACCGGCTGGTGATAAAGCTGGGAATGCCGGACCGGTTTGCCATCGGCGCGTTGGCCACTGCCCTGGGCTTTCTGCTGACGCTGAATATACTCAACCCGGACGCCTTTATTGCCCGGCAAAACCTGGCCCGCTACCAGCAAACCGGCGAAATGAACATTCACCCTGAGGACCTGGCCGCCAACCCGCGAAGCGACGGCCGGGGAGCCGTTGGTCTGGACGCCTACTACCTGGCCGGCCTGTCGAACGACGCCGTGCCCATCCTGGTGGATAGCCTGGCCAGCGTCCACGGAGAGGAGCGCCAGGTGTTGTGCCATACCCTGGCCAGCCGTCAAGAGCGGCTCGAGGAGGACGGCCGCTGGCAACAGTGGCCGTCCTTCCACCTGGCCCGCTGGCGCACCTGGCGGGCATTGAATTTCACCCCTTGGCAATCGTTGTGTACGGAAATATGAAACCTCACCCGCGTTCCTTTTTGTTCTTCTTTTCCCTGCTGCTGGCCTCGGCCACTTCGGCGGGGATGGTCGTCGCCCGCTTCGTCTACACCGGCCAGTTGGTCTACCAGTTTCTGGTCTGGAACCTGTTTCTGGCCTGGCTGCCGTTGCTGTTTGCCCTGGCGGCTCGCCGGTGGCGGCGCCGGCCGGCGCCACTGGTGACGTGCGCCCTGGCCTGGCTGCTGTTTCTGCCCAATGCCCCTTACCTGCTGACCGACTTGATGCACCTCGGCCGGGCGGGCGGCATTCCCCTGGTGTACGACACGGTGATGCTGCTTTCCTTTACGATGACCGGGCTGCTGTTGGGCTTTGTCTCCCTCTACCTGATGCAGGAGCTGGTCAGTGGGCTGGCCGGCCGGTGGGCCGGCTGGCTGTTCGCCGGCGCGGCCCTGGGCCTCAGCAGCTTCGGCGTTTACCTAGGCCGCTTCCTGCGCTGGAATAGCTGGGACGTTTTCACCAACCCGGCCGGCGTCCTGGGCGACGTCTGGACGGTGCTGGCCAATCCCCTGAGCAACTGGCAAATCTTCGCCCTTACCGGGCTGATCACGGCCGTGCTGGCCTTTACCTATGTGACTTTCTTCTCATTACCACAGGTGGCGCTGGAAAGTAGACTTGAGTAGAAGTGCCTGGCAAGGGACAGGAAGAACTAGAACGACTAATGCTGTCCGCCTCTTGCCAGGCGCTTAG
>JAKEFB010000188.1 GCA_022616275.1 Chloroflexota bacterium | reverse complement strand
TCTAATTACCAATTACCCTCCTACCTCGCCCGCTCCACCGCCTTCGCCAGCGCCCGCCGCACAAACACTGGCGCCACCGCCCGGCGATACTCAGCGCTGGCGTGGATGTCGCCCAGGACCTGGCTGCCCAGGTCACCTTGCACCGCGGCCGCCGCCGAGGCAAGGGTATCTGCATTCAGCATTTGGCCCTGCAGAGCCGCCTCCACGGCCGCCGCCCGTGTCGCCTTAGCCGTCAGGCCACCGACGGCCACGCTGGCCGAATGGCAACGGCCGTCCGGTTCCAGATGCACCACCGCCGCCGCCCCGACCATGCAGTAGCGCGAGGCCGGGTTGGCCAGCTTCATATAGGCCGAACCGGCCCCAGCCTTTTGCGGCGGCACTTCCACCGCCGTCAAGATTTCACCCTCCTCCAGGGCCGTCGTGAACAGGTCCAGGAAGAACTCGTTGGCCGCTACCATGCGGTTGCCGTTCGGCCCGCTGAGGTGGAACATCGCTTCTAGCGCCATAAAGACAGTCGGCAGGTCTGAGGCCGGGTCGGCGTGAGCGACGTTGCCACCCACCGTGCCCCGGTTGCGCACCTGGGGATCGCCAATCTGACCGGCCGCCTCCCTTAAAACAGCCGGCAGGTCCGAATGGCTGGCCACCATCGCGTGTGTCGTCAATGCACCAATCCGAAACCCACCGTTGCCCGTCGCGGTGATCCCTATCAAATCGTCAATCCGGCCGATGTCAATGAGCACGCCGGGATCGGCCAGCCGCAAATTCATCAGCGGAATCAGGCTGTGCCCGCCGGCCAGGTACTTGGCCCCGGGATGCTGCTGCATAAGAGAAACGGCTTCGCTGACCGAGCCGGCCCGGTAATAATCAAATTGTGGCGGATGCATTAGTCACCTCCTCCGTTCGAGTGCATAGCTTTGTACAGTTTCTCGGCTGTTAACGGCATTTCCAGATGGCGTACGCCATACGGCCGTAACGCATCCATCACCGCGTTGGCAATACAGACCGTGCCCGCAATCGTACCCATCTCGCCTGCGCCCTTCACGCCCAACGGATTGTGCGGCGATGGCGTCTCAATGCGGTCGGCCTGAATCGTGGGGAAGCCATCAGCCCGCGGCATGGCGTAATCCAGCAACGTGCCGCTGACCAACTGGCCGTTCTCGTCATACGCCCCGTTCTCCCACAACGCCTGGCCTACACCCTGGACAATGCCGCCAATAATCTGCCCTTCTACAATTAACGGGTTGATCACCTTGCCCACGTCGTCCACTGCGAAATATTTTTGAATCGTAACTTCGCCCGTGTCCTTATCAATCTCCACTTGGGCAATGTGCGCGCTGTTAGGGAAGGTAAAGTTGGCCGGGTCGTAGAAGGAAGTCTCTTCCAGGCCCGGTTCCAGCCCGGCCGGCAGGTTATGCGCTGTGTACGCCGCAAAGGAGATCTCGCCAAACGCCTTGCTTCTGTCCGGCGAACCTTTAACGTACAACTTGCCGTCTGCCTGGTCGAAAACGATGTCTTCCTCGGCCGCTTCCAGTTGGTGCGCCGCGATTTTCTTCATCTTGTTACGAATCTTCTCCGCACTCTTCACCAGGGCGCTGCCGCCTACGGCCGCGCTGCGGCTGCCATACGTGCCCATGCCAAATGGTATGCTGGCCGTGTCGCCATGCACGATCTCTACGTCCTCTACAGCCATACCCAACTCGTCGGCCACCACCTGGGCAAAAGTCGTTTCGTGCCCCTGGCCATGCGTGTGCGAACCCGTGAAGACGCTGACCTTACCGGTAGGGTGTACCCGAATCTTGCCGCTTTCCCAGAAGCCCACGGCCGAGCCAAGCGAACCGGCAACGGCCGATGGGGCCGGGCCGCTGGCTTCAATGCAGCCGACGACGCCAATGCCGACGACACGGCCGTCTTTCCTGGCCTGCTCCTGCTCCTGCCGCAGCTTCTTGTAATCGGCCATCGCTTCCACCTTGTCAAATAACGCCTGGTAGTTGCCGCTGTCATACAAAAAGGCAACCGGCGTCTGGTAGGGAAATTCATCGGCCGGGATCAGGTTCTTACGCCGGAATTCCAGTGGATCCATGTTCAGCTCTTGCGCCGCCAGGTCAATGATCCGTTCCAACAGATAGCTGGCTTCCGGCCGGCCCGCGCCGCGATACGCATCCACCGGCACCGTGTTTGTCATTGTGCCCCACATCTCGCCATAGACGCCCTTGATTTTATACAGCCCGGAGAGCAGGGTGATGTACAGCGCCGTAGGAATGAGCGGGGCAAAGGTGGAAAGATAGGCACCCTGGTTCGACCACGTCTTAACGTATACGCTGGTGATCGTGCCGTCGTTAGTCACGCCCAGGCGCACATCCGTCACGTGGTCGCGCCCCTGCGAATCGGTCATCATAGATTCGGAGCGGGTGGCTACCCACTTCGTCGGGCGATTGATTTTACGGGCCACCCAGGGAGTGATGATCTCTTCCGGGTAATGGAAAATCTTGCTGCCGAAACCACCACCCACGTCTGGAGAGATGACACGCAATTTGTTTTCGGGAATGCCCAGCGTGAACGCGCTCAACAACAGGCGGATGGGGTGCGGGTTTTGGCTGGTAGTCCACACCGTCATCTCTTCCATCTGCGCGTCCCACTGGGCAGCGCAGGCGCGCGGTTCCATGGCGTTGGGAATGAGACGCTGGTTGACCAAATCCAGTTCAACCACGCGGTCGGCCGCCGCCAACAACTGTTCAGTCTCTTCCTTGTTGCCCAGCGCCCAGATATAGCTCAAGTTATTGGGCAGATTATCGTGAACCAGCGGAGCGCCAGGCTCCATAGCCTTCTTGGCGTCAATAACAGCCGGTAATGGCTCGTATTCCACTTCAATCAGTTCCACCGCGTCGGCCGCGATGTAGGGACTTTCGGCCACAACCACCGCAACGCCATCGCCCACGTGCCGCACTTTATCAATGGTCAGCGGGTAACGGGTGGGCACTTTGATGTCCGGCACATTCCAGCCACAGGGCAACGCTCCCACGCCACCATCTACCAACTCCTGACCGGTGAAGACAGCAATAACGCCAGCCAACGCTTTGGCCGCCGAAGTGTCAATGTTTTTGATGCGGGCGTGTCCATAAGGGCTGCGTTTGATAGCCAGGTGGGCCATATTGGGCAGGCTCAGGTTAGCCACGTAGCGGCCTTTGCCTTGAATAAAACGCGGGTCTTCGACCCGTTTGATGCTTTTACCAACGTACTTTCCCATCACACACCTCCTTTACATCGCCTCCGCCGCCTGCTTGACGGCGCGGACGATGTTTTCGTAGCCGGTGCAGCGACACAAATTGCCTTCCAGTCCGTGGCGGATCTCCTCGTCGGTAGGATTGGGGTTGTTCTCCACCAGCTTGACGGCCGCCATGATCATGCCCGGTGTGCAGTAGCCGCACTGCAGGCCATGATTCTCCCAGAAAGCCTGCTGCATGGGGTGTAGCTCGCCGTTCCGGGCCAGCCCCTCAATCGTCGTGATTTCCGCCCCGTCAGCCTGGACGGCCAGCGTCGTACAAGATTTAACGGCCATGCCGTTCATGTGAACGGTACAGGCCCCACACTGGCTGGTATCACAGCCAATGTTAGTGCCCGTCAGGCCCAGGTGATCACGCAAGAAATGGACCAACAACGTCCGCGGCTCAACGTCCCGTTCAACCGTCTTGCCGTTAACCGTCATCATCACTTTCATCGCAACCTTCTCCTTTGTCAGCAGCTATCAGCTTTCAGTTCTCAGTCCCTGGTTCAGGCTTTGCCCTGAACACGTCCTCGCGGTTGGCCCAACCAACCACCCTCATCACTCATCACTCAGTCCTCAGTCCTCCTTACTCACCTCCCTTTCTCCAAAATTTTAGCCACCCGCCTGGCAATTCGATCAATCCACCAGTTACTCAGCGCCCGCAGCAAAAGCAGCCCGGCCAGGACAATAAGTCCCATGCGTACCAGCTCCGGCCGCTGCTCCGGCGACAACCGTTCGTCCAACACCTTCCGGGCTACCCCCAGGGCAAATTGTGTCTGGCTGGGCGCGGCCGGCAGCTCGGCCGGCTCGCCTGTCTTCTGGGCCTGCTGCCGCGCCGCAATTTGCGCCTCCAGCGCCTCCAGACTCTGGCGAATGAGCGCCTGGGCCGACGTGTCCATCAACCGCTGGCCGACGCTGGCCAGCCGGCCGCCCACCTGGGCATCACCGCTGTAGTGCATCACCGTCGCCCCGTCTTGCTCCTCCAGCCGCAGGTCGCCCGTTCCCTTAACAAAGCCCGGAGCGCCGCTGCCGTCAACCTGCAAGTGGTACCCCTCCGGCGGGTTCAAATGTGACAATTCAACCGTACCATTAAACAACCCCTGCACCGGGCCGACCCGGATTTTCATCGCCGCCTTGAACTTATTCTCCGCGACCTGTTCCAGATCCTGGCCGCCGGGCAACGTATTGGCCAACACCTCTGGGTCCAACAAGGCCGACCAGACCACTTCACGCGGGGCGTTAAAGGTATACGATCCCTCTATTTTCACTATCCATTTCTCCTTAAACCAAAAACTCCAGCCGCCGCAAGGCAGGCTGGAGTTCTCAACAAACTCTCAGGCGCAAGCGAAGAAGGAAAAACAAAACGAGTATCGGTGTTTCAACCACTGCTGGTAAGATAGACGCAACATGCTGAGCTTCCTTCCCTTGGTGGTCAATAGAACTGGCTGGCATGAAAGGCTCATGCAGCTAGGACAAATGTACCCCTTCTGCCCCGCCACGTCAAGCGCTCCTTTTACCCCACCCGGGACCGCCAGCTTCCAGCCGGCCGATCGGACCGCCGGCTCCCAGCCGGCTTTCACCAGCCAGGCTGCTCGCGGTCCTCTACTTATTTCAACCCTGTTCTTCTAGCCAACGCGGCAGATCGGCAATCGCCCGCTCGACAAACCCCTCGGCAATTTCGTGGACACGCTTGTGGGTAATATTATCGGCAACCCGGTGGAGGCCCGGCATGATCTGCAGGCCCAGTGGCGTCGGTAGCCGGGCGCTCAACTCCATGTAATACTCCACCCGCGTCGTTTCATACTCGTCCTCGTAAAACTCAGACCGGCTGTGGTACCGGCCGTGTGCCGTCAACCGCGTCAGACCACTCCTCGGCTTGACAATCGGAATGCCGTTCACTGGCTGGATGTGAAGGGTATTGGTCGCTTCGTCCAACACGCTCTTCACGTCGGCAAAAATGTGAACGTGATAAGCCCCCAGCTCGACCGTGCTATAAAGCACGCGGTAACGGCCGTCGCCGTAATCCTGGACCAGGGAGATGTGCGGCAGGTGCTGCACAATGCGGCGGAAGTCGCGAAAATAATTTCGGGCTTGAGAAACAATTGTGGGAAAGAAAAAGGTTCGATGAACGGCTGCGTTGATATCTATCATGCGTTCGCGTCACATAGAATCGTCGTCGGGAGCTATCTCCTCCAACTTCGACATGAGTTCCTCCAACTGCTGGCTAAGCTGCTGTAAATCCTCACGGCTAGGCACGCCCCGCCTGTCCAAAAACTGTTCCAGAGTTTCTTCTGTCAACGCTTCGTCACGCGACCGCTGGCTCAACGCCA
Source organism: Chloroflexota bacterium (assembly GCA_022616275.1). Taxonomy (GTDB): domain Bacteria; phylum Chloroflexota; class Anaerolineae; order Promineifilales; family Promineifilaceae. The sequence continues at coordinate 18,534 of JAKEFB010000188.1, read as the reverse complement.
ACAGCTTATCCCGCAGGCGCGCTCCTTCCTCCTGAGCAATCTCGCCCCGGTTCACCAGCGTCTGCAGCCGCCGCTCAATTTCCTGGTCCACGTGGTGAAACAAATCCAGCGAGGAGATCAGGTTGCGGCGCAACGAGCTAACCCGCTCGCCGCCGGTCTGGATTAGTCCGGTCAACACCGAACGCGGCAAAAACCCCCCCTTTTTCTTTTCCTGCTCAAAAATGATCTGGCTCAACGTCAGGGCTGTCAAATCTTCACCGCTGGCATGGTCCAGGACCTGCACCTCTTCTCCCTCGCGAATCAATTCCGCTATCTCGTCCAGCGTGATGTACTGCTTCGTCCCGGTGTTATAGAGTTTGCGGTTCGGATAGCGCTTAATAACCTGCATCGTCCTTCTTCTTCAAACACCCAATCACATCCCCCTCTACCACCTGTTCCCTGTTCCCTGTCACCTGCCACCCTGCCAAGTATAAAGCTCCCCCCGGAAAAGCGCCAGCAAAGCCAAAAAGGGAGAGCGGCCGCTCCCGGCCGATTTACCGGTTAACTGCCTGCTCTCCCACCTCTTGGGGCCTTAGCTATCCGAGACCGGCGACTGGCCAATCTCCAATCCCCAATCTCTAATCTCTGCTTACGCCTTTTCCTGCACCTTGCGCAGCTCGTCCACCTTCTTCGACAGCGCCGTAATCTTGGCGCTCAACGCGTCAATGTCGGCCTTCGACGGAACGTTCATCCGATCCAGGATTTCCTCCATGCGCTTCTCCAGCTTGCCTTCGGCATCGCTCTTGATGTCCTCGGCCTTCTTCTTGCGCTTCTCCATGATGTCCTGGATCAGCTTACGGCCGTCCTTCTCGGCAATCTCGCCGCGCTCGACGAGCTTGTTAACAAACTCCTCGACCTCTTCCTGGGCCAGGGCCACGGCCCCGATACCGGCCAGCAAGACCTTGCGCGCTAAGTCCAACATCGGTTTGTACCCGTTTTCCACGACCACTTCTTCGGTTACTTCAATTTTCTCAGCCATTGTAAATCTCCTTCAGGTCTGTTAAAATTCTGTTTTTATAACGCATCGCGTCATAATTGGCATTATAACGCATTGCGTCATAGGTGTCAAGACCCTTTTTCTGGGTTTTCCCGCCCCTTTCAGCTATACTGAAACACCAGGATAACCCACAAGGAAGAACGCAATCACTGGAAGAAGACAGGCGGGATCTGGGATCCCTTCTTAATTCAATCCCCTAATCCCAGGGTTAGGTTTTACCTAACCTCAATCCCCGCCGATTTACAGGAGAGAAATGGCAGCGCCAACCGTTGTTACCCTGCATTTTCGTGAGCTGGAACCGTACACCGAAACGGTCTCCCTGCTCGGCCGGGAAATTGAAATACGCCACTTTGGCTGCGACGACAACCTGGAGCTGATGGCTCGCCGCATTGCCGAATTCGACGGCCAGGTCTCGGCCATTGCCCTCCAGGACGTAGCCCGCGCCCTGCGTCTCGGCCCCGAGCGAATCGAGCACAAAGAAGGGGCCACCCTGTTTAAGGTGGCCACCAAAACGCCCGTCGTAGACGGCGGCGGCGTCCGGGGCGCTATGGAGCGCTGGGCCGTACGCCTGGCCGCCGATGCCCAACCGGGCATCTGGTCCCGCAAGCGCGTTCTCATGGCCCCCGGCCTCAACCACACCGGCCTGGCCCAGGCCCTCGAACAATACACCGAAGAACTGCAATACGCCGACCCGGTTATCTTCTTTGCCCTGCCGGCCGTCCCCCCGGTCGGCCGCCCGGAAACGCTGCCGGCCGCTGCCGGCGCTACCCTGGGCCAGATGGCCGACTTTTCTTTCCGCCGCCTTTTCCCTGACGCAGGTACACCTCGTGTACCCCGCAGCGCCAGGCCCTTCGACTGGGCCGACGTTCTGGCCGGCGACATGGGCGCCATCCGCCGCTACGCCCCGGCCAGGCTCAAGCGCAAAATCGTCGTCGTCGAGGCGGCCTCAGCCGACGACGTGGCCGATCTCACCGCCCGAGGCGCCGCTGCCATCGTCACCACCATGCCCCCCCTCGGCCGCGAGCTATCCCACTTAAGCGCCGCCACCTTTGAAGCCTGCCTGGTCGCCCTCCGGCCGGCCGGCGATACCCCTCTAACCGAAAACACCTACCTCAACTTGATGGCCGACCTCGAATGGCAGCCGGGCATTCGCTTCTTACAGCCTGAAGAAGCCGAAATCAACCGCTTTGCCTTCGTCATCCACCCCCTGAGCATCAACTTTATTCACAAATACCCCCCCTTCCGTTGGACTAAGTTCCTACCCGATAAGCTGGTCGAACGAGTAGCCGCCACCATTCCGCCGCTGTACATGAGCCGGATTACCGGCGTCCAGAGCCCTACCACCGGCCAGAAGGTCGAAGGCTACCTCATTACCCTGGGCGGCACGCCCCGCGAATTGATGCGCCGCGACCCTGGCTTCGTTTACCGCCGCCTCATTCGCGCCTCCCGCATGGCCGAGCGCTACGGGGCCCGCATCATGGGTCTGGGCGCTTTCACTTCCGTCGTCGGCGACGCCGGCGTCACCGTCGCCCAAAAGGCCGACATCGCCATTACCTCAGGCAACAGCCTGACCGTCGCCGCCACCCTGGAAGCGGCCAAGCAGGCCGTCGTCAAAATGGGCAACAGCCTCGACCGGGCCCACGAAGGCACCGTCATGATCATCGGCGCCACCGGCTCCATTGGCTCCGTCTGCTCCCGGCTGCTGGCCCAGGCCGGCCCCACCGTCATCCTCGTCGCCCCCCGGCCGGAAAAGCTCATTGACCTCAAGCGCACCATCGAAGCCGAAACGCCCGGCGCTCGCGTCATCATCAGCACCACCGCCGACGAATACGTGGACCGGGCCGACCTGATCGTCACCACTACCACCGCCCTCAACACTCGCATCGTAGACATTACCAAATGCAAGCCCGGCGCCGTCATTTGCGACATTGCCCGGCCGCCCGACATCACCGCCGAAGAGGCCGCCCTCCGGCCGGACGTCCTCGTCATCGAATCCGGCGAGATTTTGCTGCCCGGCGAGCCTGATTTTGGCTACGACATCGGCCTTCCGCCCGGCGTCGCCTACGCCTGCCTGGCCGAAACCGCCCTGCTGGCCATGGAGGGCCGTTTCGAAGATTACACCCTCGGCCGCAACATCGAGATCGAGCGGGTCAAAGAAATTTACCGCCTCTTCAAGAAGCACCAGCTCCAGCTCTCCGGCCTGCGCAGCCACGGCCACTTCCTCATAGACGAAGACATCGCCGAGAAGCGCAAGCTGGCCGAAGAGTACCGCCAGCACCCCGAGCAGCTACAGGCCCACCTGGCCCAACTGAAAGAACGTGGCCTTCTAAAAGGGCGCGTCGCTGCCCGCGCCACCGGCCGCCGTGGCCCTGCCCTCCAGCAGGCCCGCACCCTGGCCGCCGCCGGCCTCGGCGCCGCTGCTCTCGCCGCCGGCTGGCTGTTATTCTGGAGAAGAAAAAGGAGTTGAAGTGACGAGTTGATGTCAGTGCTTAAAAACCAACTCTCTGCGAAGAAGCCGGGCTAACTGTCACTCTGAACGAAGTGAAGAGTCCCTGAAACCCTGGCCAACCAAAAGCATCCACAGTACTCCTTCGTCACTTGAACCTTAATCTCAAACTTTAGTTAGGAAGCGTCATGACTAATCAAGCGACCATTCTCATAACCGGCGCAGCCAGTTATTGGGGAGCCAGAGTAGCCGCCCGCTTAATGGCCGAGCCGGCCGTCCACGTCATCGGCTTCGACCTGGCCCCGCCCGAAGAGCCGGCCGGGCTTGATTTCGTCGAGGCCAGCCTCACCAACCCGGCCCTGGCCGAGTTGCTGGCCGCCGAAGAAGTCGCCGCCGTCTGTCACCTGGACTTCGTGGACGGCGCCGGCGAAGCCAACGTCGCCGGGACGGCCAAACTACTCCAGGCCTGCGCCGCGGCCGGCGTCGCCAGAGTCGTCCTCAAAAGCAGCACCGCCGTCTACGGCGCTCGCCCCGACAACCCCGCCTTCCTGACCGAAGCAGCGCCCCTGCGCGGCAGCCGCCGCTACGGCCCGCTCCGCGCTCTACTGGACATCGAAGCCCTCTGCCACAACTTCCAGCAACAATCGCCCGGCGTATCCCTGACCATCCTGCGCTTTGCCAGCATCGCCGGCCCCACCGCCGACACCCCCATGACCCGCTTTCTCAACCAGCCGTCGCCGCCCGTCCTGCTCGGCTTCGACCCCTCACTGCAACTGATCCACGAAGACGACGTCGTCGAGGCCCTGGCCCACGCCGTGCTCAACGACCTCCTCGGTCCCGTCAACGTCGCCGCCGAGGGCGCATTGCCTCTCACTCGCATCCTGACCATTGCCCGGCGCGTGCCCTTGCCCCTGCTGCACCCCCTGGCCTACCGCGCCCAGAAAGCACTACGCCTGCCAATTGATCCCGATTACCTCCGCTACACCTGGATCGCCGACCTGGCCCGGATGCGGGAAGAGATGGGCTTTGCCCCCCACTATTCGGCCGAGGCAGCCCTGCGCGCCTTCGTCGGCCCCCGCCACCCCGCCACCGACGGCGAAGTGGACCCAGAAGCCGAACGGCTGCGCCACATCATCGAGCGCCGCCGCCAGGAGAAAACAAGCGAGAGCGAGAGCGAGAGCTAGAGTCTTTTTCTTTCCTCTCGCTCTAGCTCTTGCTCTAGCTCCGAAGGAGTAACTATGAGTGACAACGGAACAGGAGAACGCTGCGCCGCTCTTACGCGGGCCGGCAGCCAGTGTAAACGGAGAGTCCGGCCCGGCTCGGCTTACTGCGGCATCCACCAGCCGGCCGCTTCCCAGGCCACGGCCGAGAAAATCTTAGTCGCCGAGGAAATCCCCATCGAGGAAGAACTCTCGGAAAAAGAGCTGCGCCGCCGGCTGATGTCCGAACTGGACGGCCTCATTGCCCGGCTGCAAGCCCTGGCCCCCGGCGACAACCTCCCCCCCTTTTCCCCCCGTGCCCTGCTCGACCTGCTCGAAAAAAACGCCGACCGGCTGCCGGCCGGCGTCCGCGTGGGCATTCTCAAGCGGCTGCGCCAGGCCGTCAACGAAGATTTGCTGGACGTCGAAACCTGGAAAGGTATCTGGTACATGCTCAACCACACCCTCAGTTACCAGGGCGACATCCTCAAGCGCCGCTTCACCGGCGACTACCAGACCGACGAGTGGGGCCTGGACTGGGAATTCCTGGAAGCCGTCCGGCCGTTCCTCGACTTCCTCTACAAACTCTACTGGCGCGTCCAAACCACCGGCGTCGAAAACATCCCCGACTACGACCGGGCGCTCCTCGTCGCCAACCGCTCTGGCCAGTTGCCCTGGGACTCGGCCATGATCATGACTGCCGTCCTCAACGAGCACCCCGCCCAACGGCTGGTGCGCAACCTCTACCCGGCCTGGGTCCCTACCATTCCCTTCCTCTCGGCCGTCTTCGTCAAGACCGGCCAGGCCCTGGCTACTATAGATAATGGCGTCCGCCTGCTGGGCCAGGACGAGCTGGTCGCCGTTTACCCCGAAGGCGACCAGGGGGCCAGCAAGTTGTTCAAGAACCGCTACCGGCTGGCCCGCTTCCAGAGCAGCGACTTCGTCCGCATGGCCTTGCAGACCCAGGCCCCCCTCATTCCCGTCTCCGTCGTCGGCGCTGAAGAGACGAGCATCACCCTGGCCAGATCCTCTACCCTGGCTCAACTGGCCGGCCTGCCCTATTTTCCCATCTCACTCACCTTCCCCTGGCTAGGGCCGGCCGGTCTCATTCCGTTGCCCACTCGCTGGTACATTGACGTCGGCCAGCCCATGCCCACCGGCGAGTACGGCCCCGACGACGCCGAAGACCTCGTCCTTCTCTCCCGTCTGGCCGACCAGCTCCGCGACGCCGTCCAGGAAATGGTCAACACCCGCCTGGCCGAACGCCGCTCAATATTTACATAAGTGTCAAGTGCTTCCGTCCACTCGTAACTCGCATACTCGCATACTCGCATACTTGCCACCTGACACTTGCCACCTGACACTTTAAGCACATGCCTTTTTTCACTAGCAGCGACCAGTTTTACACCTGCGCCAAAGCCCTTTTTGACCGCTTGCAGGCCGAATACCCCGGCGCGGCCGACGCCATCCTGGATGCCAGGCTGCTCATCTCCTTCGCCTGCACCAACCCCGACGTGGTCCTGTTGATTAACGGCCGCCGCTGCCCCGTCGAAGTCGTTTACGGTCCGAATCGCATCCGGCCGGAACTGGAGGTTAACCTATCGGCCGACACCCTCCACCAGATTTTGCTCGGAGAAATTAGCCTGCCCAAGGCCCTCTCCAGCAAACTCATGAAAGTCAAAGGGCCGGTCTGGAAAACCCTGGCCCTGGCCAGCCTCTTTGAACGAACCCAGCTCCTCTACCCCCAGGTGCTGCGCCAACAAGGACTCTGGCCTTCATAAGTTCGTATAATTCGTGCAATTCGTGCCTATTTTCGAGGAGGAATTCAGAACCATGCCCATCAACTTTCCAAGCGATCAATGGATCAAGGAACTCAAAGAAAAATTAAACGCCAGCCCGGCCTACGCCGAAGCAGCCAAAACCTGGGAAGGCGACATCATGTTCGTCGTCACCGCCGTGCCCAACGCCCCCGACGCCTACCTGTACGTAGACCTGTGGCACGGGGAATGCCGTGATGCCAGGGCCGTGGCCGGCCCTCAGGAGAAATCGGCCGAATTCGTCATTTCCGCCCCCCTGCCCGTCTGGCGCAAAGTCGTCGAAGGCAGGCTCGACCCCATCCGCGGCTTGGTCTCCCGCCAGCTCAAGCTCCAGGGCAACATGATGAAAGTCATGAAAGCCCCTAAAGCGGCCGTCGAACTCGTCAACTGCACCACCCAAATTGACACCGCCTGGCCAGGATAAAAACCTATGTGGCAGTTCCAAAGTCCAGAGATTATTTTTGGCGAAGACGCCCTGAGCTGGCTGGATTCCCTCCAGGGCCGGCGGGCCTACCTGATCACCGATGCCAACATGGTCCGCCTGGGCTTTGCCCAACGCATCCAGGACCAACTCGCCGCGGCCGGCCTGGAGAGCCGGGTCTTTGGCGAGGTCGAGCCTGATCCTTCCATCCAGACCGTCCGCCGGGCCACCTCCGCCCTCCTGGATTACGAACCCGACGTGGTCATCGGCCTGGGTGGCGGATCCTGCCTCGACGCCGCCAAGGCCGCCTGGTTCCTTTACGAGCGGCCGGACGTCGCCCTGGAAGAGATCAACCCCTTCCAGCCCTTTGAAACGGGCAAGGCGCGCCTGATTGCCATCCCCACCACCTCCGGCACCGGCGCCGACGCCACCATCGGCGTTGTCCTCACTGACGCCGAACAGCAGCGCAAACTCGTCATTTACGCCCGCGAATTGCAGCCGGCCGTGACCATCGTAGACCCCAGCCTGGTCCTCGGCCTGCCGCCCCAAATTACCGCCGATACCGGCATGGACGTCCTCAGCCACTCTATCGAGGCCTTTGCCGGCCCCTGGCACAACGACTTCACCGACGGCCTCTGCCTCAAAGCCACCGAGCTGGTCTTCACCTACCTGCCTCGCGCCTACGCCGACGGCTCAGACGCCGAGGCCCGCGAACACATGCACAACGCCGCCACCATGGCCGGCGTCGGCCTCAGCAACGCCTCCATTGCCCTGGCCCACGCCCTGGCCCACGCCTTTGGCGCCGTTTTCCACACCCCCCACGGCCGGACCGTCGGCATGTTCCTGCCCTATTCCCTGGAATACACCGCCACCGGCGGCGGCACCCGTTACGCCGAGCTGGCCGCCTTTCTGCGCCTGCCGGCCGCCGGTGAGGTCGAAGGAACGGCCAGCCTGGTCGCCGCCATTCGCGCCCTCGCCCGCCAGGTCAACCAGCCCACCTCCATCCAGGAAATGGGTATAGACCAGGCCGCCTTCGACCAGGCCCTGTCCCAACTGGTCGCCAAAGCCGCCGAAGACCCCCAAATGCTAACCACCCTCCGCGTCCCCTCCGACGACGACCTGGCCCAACTCTTCCGCTACGCCTATGAAGGCCACACGGTAAATTTCTAGAGAGATTAGAGATTAGAGATTGGTTAACCTCCAATCTCCAATCTCCAATCTCCAATCTCCAATAACCAATAACCACCATGAGACCCCCACCCCCTACCCCCCGTATCGGCCTCGCCCTTGGCGGTGGCGCCGTCCGCGGCCTGGCCCACATCGGCGTTCTCTCCATCCTCGAACGCGAGAGAATTCCCATTGACTGCGTCTCCGGCGTCAGCGTCGGGGCCATCGTCGGCGCTGCCTACTGCGCCGGCCTGCCCATCGAAGACATGCGTAAGCTGGCCGCCACATCCAGTTGGCGGCGGCTGGCCAGCCGCTCTCGTTCCCGCTGGGGCCTGGTCAGCTTCGACCGGCTGGAGCGCCTTCTCGTCATGATGCTGGGCGACCTCGACTTTGCTGATTTGGATCTCCCCCTGGCCGTAGTGACGATGGACGTAGACACCGGCCAGCGGGTCGTCTTGTGCCAGGGGCAGGTCGCTCCGGCCGTCCGCGCCAGCAGCTCCGTCCCTGGTTTTGTCACCCCCGTCCAGATCGGCGGCCGGCTCCTGGGCGACGGCGGCATCGTAGACAACCTGCCGGCCGGGGCCGCCCGCGAGGTAGGCGCCACCTTTGTCATTGGCGTAGACCTTTTCCAGCCGGTCTACAACCGCGCCTGGGGGCCGTTTGGGCCCGGCCTGGCCGCCATCGAAACCCTCGTCCAGCGCGCCGGCGGCGGCGTTGACACCGCCGACTGCCTCATCACCCCCCGCCTGGCCGGCCAGACCTACCTGCGCTTCTCCCGCGCCCAGGAACTCATTGCCGCTGGCGAAGCCGCCGCCGAAGCTGCCCTCCCCACCCTCCGCGCCGCCCTGAAAGAGATTAGAGATTAGAGATTGGAGACTGGCAACCAGGGCTACCTGAATCTCTAATCTCCAATCCCCCCTCTAACCGCGGCGGCGCAGCAAGAAAGCCGCCGCTACCAACCCCAGAACAACCAACACAAAGCCCCCCACCGCCAACAACACCGTCAGGCCAGGCAGGCCGGTGCCGGTATCCGGCTCTACTTCCGCCGCGGCCGGGGTTGTTGAAGGCGCCGTCGTCGGCGCGGCCGCCACTTCCGTCCCGGCCGCGGTCTCCGTAGCCTCTGGTGTATCTGTGGCCGCCGGGGTATCTGTCGCCGAAGGAACGAGGGTGGCCGTGGGCAACGGCGTATTGGTCGGCGCCCGCGTCGGGCTGGCCGTCGGCGAGGCGGCCGGCGTATCCGTCAATTCTGGCGTGTTGCTGGCCGCCGGCGAGGGCAGCGGCGTATCGGTCGCCAGGGCTTGCGCCGTCTGCGTCGCTGGGCCCACCGTATTCGTCGGCGCTGGCGTATTGGTCGGCGGCTGGGTCGGCGGTGGCGGCGGGCCAACCAGCACCAGGCTGGCGTCGTCCCAGTACGTGTCGTTGTGCTTCACGGCAAAGTCTGGGTTGGTCCGCATGAAAACGGTGATGACACTGTTTTGGGCCGTCGCCTCGACGCTGACTTCCCCGTACTTGTCCAGGATGCTGGTCATGGACGCCTCCGGCGACCAGACCACGTTGCCGGAAAACGGGTTCCAGTTGCCCGTCGGGTCAATGCCGATTTTCAAGTGCGGGTTAGCCGGATTGAAAGACACCGTCGGCGGGTTATCCTCAGTTGAAGACCAGACCTGGGCCCAGATCGTGAAGCGGTACGTCTGGCCGGGCGTCACGTTAAAGACCTGCTGGTACATCCCGGCCACGTGAGAAGCAAAGAAGGTAAAATATTGTTGCGCCCGCGCTCCGCTCCGTACCCGGTAGGGAAAATAAGCCCCCTCGGCCGGTTTCCACTCCGGCCGGAACAGTTGCGGGTCGGCGTCGGGGTCCTCCACCCACCACGGCGTCCACCCATCGGCCACCTGGATCGGGCCAATACCGCTCCAGGCGCTGTAATTGCCCTCAAAGCCGGGATTGGCCAGCAAGTTATGCGCCTGCTCCGCCGGCCGCCCCGCCACCTCCGCCCCTGCCCCCCGCCCCAAAACCAGCCCCCACCCCACTACCACCAGCCACACCCCCCAAACAACCACCATCCGCCGTCTCTTCAATTTCACCATCATCCCACTTCCAATACCAACCACCAACCACCAACTATCAACCAATAACCAATAACCAATAACCAATAACCAATTACTTAATTACCCAATTACCCACTCTCTACTCCCCCTCCCCCGCCACAATCGTCACCAAAGTCTGGTTCTGGGCATAGTTCTCGTCGGCCACGTTGCCGATAAACACGTTAATCTGCGCCGGCCCTTCCGCGTCCGGCACAATAAACAGCGTCAGTTCCCAATAGCCATAAATGTTGACCGTGGCAATCCCTTCGGCCAGGATCCGGCCGTTTTCCAGCAAAATACTGACAAAAACCTCCCGATTGGCCGCGTTGTAGGCCGTGCCGTACAACAGCAATTCCTGGCCGGCCACAATCGTGCTCCCCGGCCTGGGGCTGCCGACCTGCACCGCCTGAGCGTTGTCGTCCGCCGCTGGCAAAATATTCACCACCACCTGGGCCTCGCGCCACGTCTCCTCGCCCTGTGTGCCAAAATGGGCCACCGCGCAGGCCGGCCCGCTGGCGTCGCGCGGCACAAGCAGCAGACCCCACCAGTAGCCGCTGCCGCTGAGCGTATACGTTTCCCGGGCCACCTGCGTCTGGCAGCCCTGGCTCCACAAAGAAACCGTCACCTGGTTGCCCACCGGCGCCTGGACCCGGCCGTCAAAAAACAGGTTATAACCGGCCGCCGCGTTCTCGCCGTTCAGCGGCCGGAAGAGAGCCATGTACCGGTCCGTGCTCGCGGTATCCAGCGCCAGCTTCACCCCCAACACGTCCAGCGCCAGCAGCACCCCTTGTGCGTCGTACAGCGCTGCCTGCACCTGGGCCGTCCCGTTCACCGACTGGGGCACGTTCAAGGTCGCCTGCCAGCTATTAAACTCCCCCACCTCGGCCGGGCTGCCGGCCAGCCGGTGGCCGGTGGCGCTGATCAGCGTCACCGACAGCACGTTCGTTGGCGCCATTTGGACCAGCCCGCCAATGATCACCTGGCTGCCGAGCAGAAATTCAATACCCTCACCTGGGCTGGTGATATTGATAGCTGCCGGTAGCGGCTCCGGCGTGGCTGTCGGCCGCCGCGTCGGCAACACCACCGTGGGCATAGTCGAGGAAGTGTCCACCGGCTGGTCAAGATCCCGCGTCGGCGGCAGCGTCGGTGTATCCGTTGGCAGCGGCGTGGGCAGGGCGGCCGTCGGGATCCGCGTCGGCAAAATCGCCGGCTGCCCACAACCCACCAGCCCCCACAACCCCACCACGACACTCAGCACACTCACCAGGCTGCTCTTCTTCACCCTGTCACCTATCACCTGTCACTTGTTACCTATCCCCTATCCCCTGTCACCTCGCCATCCAGCCCGGATTATACCCGACCTTTCCCGGCGGCAAACAGGCAGCCGCGGCCGGTGTGAAGACGCTTGTTGTTTCACTCATGCTGCTCTCCCTATTCCCAGAATATCTCCCCTTCCCCGACAATCACCACCCGGCCGCCAATACGGATATTGCTGATCTCCGCCCCACTCCGGCGCACCTCGATGTGAATCTGGCTCGGCCGCCCCATCTCCATGCCCTGCTCACAAATGAAGCGCAGCGCCGGCCCATCGCCGATCACTCCATAGCGGGCCGCGTACGCCCCCATCGGCCCGGCCGCCGCGCCCGTCGCCGGGTCTTCGGGAATGCCTACGCCAAACATGCGCGCGTGAAGGTGCGCCTCCTGTGCCACCGTTTCGGTCGAGAACAGATAGATCCCATCTACGTCAAGCCGGGCCAGCAGGTCGTGCAGGCTGGCACTGCCGGCGCGGCTGCGGCCGGCCGCGTCGAGCGAGCCCAGCGGCACGTACAGGAAGGGGGCGCCGGTCGAGACAATCTGAATCGGCCAATCAGGATGCAGATCTGTGGTTGAAATCCCCAGCGCCTGCGCCACGCCCTCACGGTCCTCGATCACCGGGCCGAACTCCGGCGCGCGATGCACCATCCAGACGAATTGGGGCTTGCCCTCGTGCGCCTCAATCACCACCGGCATCGGCCCAATGCCGAGCTGCAGCGTCGCCTCCGTCATCTCACCCGTCAGCGCGATCTCGCCCCGGCTCGCCAGCACGTAGGTCGTGCCGACTGTTGGATGTCCGGCCATCGGCAGTTCCCGGCCGGGCATGAAGATGCGCACCCGCCTGGCCGCGCCAGGGATTTCGGCCGGCAGGACAAAGGTGGATTCCGAATAATTCATCTCCCGCGCCAGCGTCTGCATCTCCCCGGCCGTCAGGCCGCGCCCGTCGGTGAACACGGCCAGTTGGTTGCCGCCGAACGGCCGGTCAGTGAACACGTCAGCTTGAACAAAGTGATAGCGCTTGGTCATGTTGGGTCCTCTCTATTTCGTAACGGGCTTGTATTCGGCCACCCCCGCCGCGCCGCCAACCTGGCTGCCAGGCGCGGCTCCAGGTTCACGACGGCGATACCGGCGACGACCAGGAGCGAGCCGGCCAACAGCCACCAGTCCGCCACCTCGCCCAGAAAGATCACCCCCAGAATCAGGCCAATGACTGGAAACACGTAGGTCACCACCGAAGCGCGCGTCGCGCCCCAGGCGTTAATGAGATAGAAATACAACAAGTATGCCAGGCATGAACTGAGCAGCCCCAGCCAGGCCACCGCCACCCAGGTGATCGGTAGCGCCGGCCAGGTAAACGGCCGCTCCACCACCGGCGCAGCCAGCCACATCAGCCCGCCCGCGACTCCCAGCACCATCGTGGACTGGACCACCGGCGACTGGCCGCGCAGATACCGGCGCGCAAAGGTGGCCGCGGCCGCATAGCTGATCGAACCCGCCAGGACGGCGAGCTGGCCCCAGAGGTTGCCCTGCATGCCCTGCGACCCCAAGTCGCGGCCGACCAGGACGACGACCCCGCTGAAGCCAACCACCAGCCCGGCGACGCGCGCGATCGTCATCTTCTCGTCCTGCAGCCAGAAGTGGGCAATGATGATCACGAAAAGCGGCACCGTGCCGTTGAGAATGGACGTCAGCCCGGCCTCAATCCGCGTCTCGCCCCACGAGATCAGCGTGAACGGCAGCGCCGTCTGAAACACGCCCATGAAGAGATAAGCCAGCAGCGTATGCCGGTCGCGCGGGAACGGCTGTGGCCGCCAACGCAGGACGGCAACGAGCCCGGCCAGGCCAAACAGCAGCCGGAACGCGACGAGCGTGAACGGCCCCAACTCCGCGACGGCGATCTTGATCCATAAGAACGACGACCCCCAGATCAGCCCCAGCAACCAGAATGCGCCCCATTCTTTGAGTTTCATAAATGGGCTTCCTTTTAGGTTCACCAGAGGTGACTGTCACTTGCGGAAGTGACAGTCACCTCTGAACCCGGCTCGTTCATTTAGCTGGCTAAATAATAACCCAGAAAAAGCAAGCGATACACAGCCGTTCGGACAGTTTCCGTCCTGTCCTTCTGATCAGGGAGTGCGCTTTCTTCTACGCGCCCCGGCCGGCTGGCCAGCGGCCGCCTTCCCCCCGGCCCCCCTACCCCTCCCTCTAGCTCTCACCCTATCTTCATTATCAATTCGCGCCATTCGCCCATTCGCGTCATTCGCGTTTATTAAATTGACTCTCCAATCGCGCCGTTTTGCCGGCCGCGCCTGGACAGGCTAAAATCCGGCCCTTCGACCAAAAAGGGAAGCATGTCTCTGTTACTGGCCATACCTCTCCTCTTCCTCCCGGCCGGGGCGGTGGCGCTCGTTTTTTTGCGCCCCCGGCCGTGGCCCCACACCGCCGCCGGCCTGGCCCTGCTGGCCGTGCTGCTGGCCGGCCTGGCCCTGCCCCTCGACCTCACCCTCTCCCGCTGGCCGGCCATCGCCCAGCTCCCTCCCTGGACCCTCCATCTTGACCAAACCAATTGGGGCCTGAGCTTGGCCTGGCTGCTGCTGGTCCTGGCCGTTTCCTTCGCCCTGCCCAGAGTTGGCAGAGTTGGGGAACCCAACTCCGCCCCCTCCCCGGCCGGCCTCCTCTGGCTGGCGGCCGCCGGATTAGTGGCCCTGTGGGCCGGGTCGCCGGCCGCACTGCTGGCCGGCTGGGCGCTCCTGGCCCTGGCCTGGGTCGCTTTTCTGTCCACCGCCACCCACCCGCCCCTTAACCTGGCTCATTGGCCCCGCCCGCCCGCCTTCCTGCTGCTGGCCCTCCTGCTCGCCTGGCTGGCGGCCGGCAGCCTCCCCGAACGGCCGGCCGCTGCCCTGGCTACCGAACAATGGCCAGCCCAGGCCAAAGGCTGGCTATTCCTGGCCGCCGTGGTCCAGTTGGGCGCTTTCCCTCTGCACGGCTGGCGGCCGCTTGGCCGGCCGCTGCCCGCCGCCCCGGCCGCCCTGGCCCACGTCGCCCCGGCCGCCGGCGGCGTCCTGCTGCTGGCCCACCTGGCCCCGGCCGCGGCCATCGCCCCTCTTTACGCCTTCCTGGCCACCGCCTTCGGCCTCCTGGGGCTGTTCGTCGCTGCCATCCTGGCCTGGTCCCACGCCGATCGGCCGGAATGGGTGGCCGCGGCCGTCGCTCTGGGCCAGGCCGGCCTGCTCCTGCTGGTCGCTGCCTGGGCCGGCCGGGAAGCCGTCCTGGCTGAAGGGCGAGTCTTCATTCTGGCCACCGGCCTCCTCTTCCTGGCCGCCGTCCAGCCCCGGCCGCGCCCCCTCTGGGCCAGAGCCGGCTTCCTCCTGGCCGTCGCCGCCCTGGCCGGCCTGCCCCTCACGGCCGGCTTCACCGGCCGGGCCGCCCTCTACACCGCCTGGCTGGCCAACGGCCGCGCCTTCCTGCTCCTCCTGGCCGCCCTCGTCCAAATCCCCCTCGTCGCCGCCGCCTTCCGCCTCGCCTGGCGCGACGACCAACCAGCCCCAGCCTTCACCTTGTCACCCCCTCACCTTGTCACCCTGTCAACCCAACTCCCGGCCCTCGCCCTGCTCGCCCTGCCCAGAGTTGGCGGAGGTGGGCGGCCCAACTCCGCCAACTCCGCTCCCATGCTCGCCTGGCTGGCCCTGTTCATCACGGCCGCGGCCGGCGTTGCCCTCGGCCGCTACCTGGGCCAGCGCCCCGATGTCTACGAGGCCATCGGCCGCGCCTTCCGCCCCACCCGGCCGCTGCACCATTGGCTCCAACCCGCCACCGCCGCCGCGGCCGCCCTGGCCACTGCCCTGCGCGAAGCCGCAGCCATTCTCGAAGGCGAGGGCGGCCTCTTGTGGCTCCTACTCTTCGTCATCATCTTCTGGCTGGCCCGAACTACCTGACCATGGACGATAGACCACAAACAACGAAACCCACCATCCGTCGTCCGTCGTCCGTCGTCCCATTTGAATAAACCGTATGATTGATATTCCCAACATCTTCGACCTCCTCGCACGCTTCGCTTTTCTCCGCGGCGCTCCGGCCGCAGTTCTCGTCTTGCTGACCGCCGCCGTCATCTTTGTCGTCCGTGACTGGCGCTGGTCCCTGCTGGCCCTGGCCGTCCAATACCTGGTGGCCGGCCTGCTCTTTGCCGACCTGCTCGACCCTCGCCTGGCCGTGGTCAAATCCCTCGTCGGGCTGTTCATCTGCCTCATTCTCCATATCACCGCCCGGCAGGTAAACTGGGGCCGGCTGCCGGCCGACATAACGCCCCAAGAAGCCGCCCGGCTGCGACGCGACCGGACCATCCATTTCGGCCGCTACCGGCTGCCAACCGACTTTCCCTTGCGTTTGTTCCTGGCCCTCATGGTCACCCTCGTCGTCTGGGCCGTCTCGCAGCGGCCGGCCTACCACTTGCCGATTGTCCCCGACCATTTCAACCTGGCCGTCTATGCCCTGGTTGGCATGGGGCTGGCCCACCTCAGCCTGACCACCGAACCGTTGCGGGCCGGCATGGGCCTCCTGACCTTCCTCACCGGTTTCGAACTCTACTACAGCGCCCTGGAACAATCGTTAGCCATGCTCACCTTCCTCGCCGTGGCCAACCTCGTCCTCGCCCTCGTCATCGCCGCCCTCTCCCAGGCCCGCCACGCCTACCCGGCCCTGCTGGATTAAAAAATGAAGAGTTACACAGAGGCCCACAGAGGAGACACAGAGATTCACAGAGAGGACACAAAGATTTATTATCTCTGTGTGCTCTGTGTATTCTCCGTGAAACTCTGTGTTCCAGCTTTATCCGGGAGGCCGGCGCGGTGATACCTGGGCCGCTGCTGGCGCTGGCCGGTCCCCTCCTGCCGGCCGCCGTCGCCTTCCTCCTCCGCCGCTGGCCTCGCCTGGCGGCCGGGTTGGGGCTGGCCGCTCTCCTCTGGCTGGCCGTCCTACTCGCCGCGCTCCCCTTGGCGGCCGGCCAGACCACCGGCCGCCTCTTTACCGGCGATACCTGGCTGGTCCTTGGCCGCTCCCTGACGCTCACCGGGGCCATCCGGGCCGCCCTGCTCTTCAGCTACGCCCTGGCCGGGCTGCTCTTCCTTCTCTCCCTCCTCTGGCCCCAGGGGCCGGAGTTCATGCCCCTCACCCTGGCCACCCTCTCGCCCCTGGCCGGGGCGCTCATGGTCCGGCCGTTCGTCTTCGGCGTCGTCTTGCTCCTCGTGGCCGCCGGGCTTCTGGCCGCCCTCATTCAGAGCGGCCGGCCCGGTTCGGCCCTGGCCAGCCTCCGCTACCTTAAAATGACCGTCCTGGCCGTTCCCCTGCTGCTCGTTGCCGGCTGGATGCTGGAGACCGACCAGGCCACCTTCCTGGCCACTGTGGCTCGCCTCTTCCTGGCCGGCTTCGTCATCCTCTTGGCCGGCTTTCCCTTCCACGTCTGGGCCCCGCCCGTCCTGGTCGAGGCCCGGCCGCTCGCCCCGGTGGTTATTTTCGGCCTGGCCCACCTCTTCCTGCTCTTATTTAGTTACCATCTACTGCTGGAAAACCCGGCCGTTCAGCGCAGCGAACAATTCATACAGTGGATGCGCCTCAGCGGGGCAGCCACGGCCCTGGCTGGCGGCCTGCTCGCCCTGGTAGCCGCCTCCCCCGGCCGCCTGCTCGGCTACCTGCTCCTGATAGACATGGGCGCCACCCTCCTCAGCTTCACCCTTGGCTACCAGGTCGGTTTGCCGGCCGCCCTCTCCCTACTCCTGTTGCGGCTCGTCGGCCTCCTCCTCGCCGCCGCCGG
The DNA here is from genome assembly GCA_022616275.1 of Chloroflexota bacterium. Classification (GTDB taxonomy): domain Bacteria; phylum Chloroflexota; class Anaerolineae; order Promineifilales; family Promineifilaceae. The sequence continues at coordinate 1,241 of JAKEFB010000188.1, read as the reverse complement.
CCTCTCCCTCCTCCCCAATAACCAATTACCAATTACCCAATTACCCAATTACCCATCACCCCCCCGCCCCTCCCCCCTCCCCCTGGCCCTCCTTGCCTACGGCGCCCTCTCCCTGGCCGGCCTGCCGCTAACGCCCGGTTTCAGCGGCCGCTGGGCCATCGTCGCCCTGGCCGGCGAGCAAGCTCCCTGGCTGGCGGTCGTCCTCCTGGTAGCCGTGGCCGCCGGCGCGGCCGGCGCCTGGCGTTCTCTCGCCCCCCACCTGCCACCTGCCCTGAGTTGGCCGGGCCAACTCCGCTCCCCGCCCCCTGCCCCCCTCACCCCGGCCGCCCAGGTAGCGGCAGCCCTTCTCCTGGCGGCCGGCGCCCTCATTGCCCTCTTCCCCCAACTCCTGCTCGCCGTCGTCCAGCAGCTCGCCGGGCCTCTGCTGTAGGCCTGCGCCGCTTTTAGCCGGAAGTGGAGACTCAAATTAGAAAATTCCCCTAAACCGAAGGGTGGAGCTTCCCTACCCCCAATCCCCACCAAATAGGGGGTTGCCGCCCACACACACTTTCGTTAGACTCATAGTTGAAGAACAATCTCGTGACAGCATTTGTAAAGGTATAGGAAAAAGAAGTATGAGTTCAAATTGGTACGCGCTTCGTGTCAAACCCCACAAAGAGCGGCCGGTATGCCAGTTGCTTGAGGCCAAAGAAGTCGAAGTTTATTACCCGGCTTTGAAAGTAAAACCAATAAACCCCCGGGCGCGCAAGGAACGGCCCTTCTTTCCCGGCTACCTGTTCGTCCACCTCAACCTGGAGGAGCTGGGCCTCAACGCCCTGAGCTGGACAGAAAACACCTACGGCCTGGTCGAATTCGGCGGCCGGCCGGCCGTCGTGCCGGAAAATCTGATTCAAGAATTAAAAGCCCGCCTGGCCACTATCCAGGCCGCCGGGGGGCTGGTCTTTGAAAACCTCAAGCCGGGGGACCGTGTGCGGATAATCAGCGGTCCCTTTGAAGGCTACGAAGCCATTTTTGACGCGCGCCTGTCGGGCGAGGAGCGCGTCCAGGTTTTACTGGCCTTTCTCAACGAACAACCCAAGCGCCTGCAACTGGACGCTTCGGCCATTCAAAAAGTCAACCGTCAAAAGAAATCCTGGAGAGAAAAAAACAGTAGGTGAAAAATTCACATACACACTCCTGGGATAGAATAGGAGGCAAGTCAATGCCCAGCTAAACCAGGAAAAGTGACAACGTGGCGAACC
>JAKEFB010000187.1 GCA_022616275.1 Chloroflexota bacterium | reverse complement strand
TAAACAAAAATACTGGGCGCTTTGCCCGAACGAGACTGACCGCAAAAAAGCCCATGGCCGTCCGGCCGTGGGCTTTTTCTATCGCGAATGAATAATGGGCACGAATTTTCAAAGAAAATCATTCGCGTCATTCGTCTATTCGCGATATTCGCGTTTCTTAAACTATTCGCTACTGTACTTTTGCTCGATGGCCTCCACCTGAGCCAGGCAGGTATCGTCTACTTCGTTGGGCTGGTATTGCGTGTCAAACCACTTATCCAGGATTTCCTTGGCGACCACCTCCGGCGTAGCCCGCAGAGACATACACAGGATGTTGGCGTGGTTCCACAGGCGAGCGCCCCGGGCCGTCTCGGCGTCGCCACACAGGGCAGCGCGAATGCCAGGCACCTTATTGGCCGCCAGGCTGATGCCCGTGCCGGTCCAGCAAAAGAGAATACCTTCTTCGGCCTCGCCGGCCGCCACTTTTTCGGCTACCTGGCGGGCCACTTCCGGCCAGTACTCGTTCCGGCCGGCCAGCGGGCCATACAACTCCACCTCATACCCCCGCTTCTTCACTTCCTCAACCACCGTATCGGTCAGGTGGGTCCGTTCGTCAGAACCAATTGCTAGTTTCATGGGAAACCTCCACGAGAAGTAATGAGCAAAAAGTGATGAGAACTGAGTGCGTTTAATGCACTGTTCAGGTACGCCCCATCTCCTGCTTGTCACTCATTCACTTGCAAACTCGCCGACTCGCCAACTTGCCAACTCGCCAACTCGCCTACTATTTTAGCCCATCGGTGGTTGAGAAAAAAGGCGGGTGGCGACTATAATTCTGCCCATATGAAAGTAGCTATTCTGGCCGATATCCACGCCAATTGGGTGGCCCTGAAGAGGGTGGCGGCCGACGTGGCCGCCTGGCAACCGGACCGGGTGGTCGTGGCCGGCGACGTGATCAACCGGGGTCCCCGGCCGCGGGAGTGCCTGGACTTTGTCCAGGAAAAACAACACTCGGCCGGCTGGCAGGTGGTCCGGGGCAACCACGAGGATTACATCCTGGAGCACGCCGGCTCCGGCGGCTGCCCGCCGCCCGAGATCTTCCAGACCTCCTATTGGACTTACCGCCAATTGAACGGAGAAACGGCCGGCCTGGTGGCCATGCCTTTCCAGGTGGCCCTTCCCGGCCCAGACGGCCGGGAGGTACGCGTCGTTCACGCCTCCATGCGCCACAACCGCGACGGCATCTATCCCCATACGCCGGACGACGAGCTGCGCCAGCAAATCGCCCCACCCCCGGCCGTGCTCTGCGTTGGCCACACCCACGTCCCCCTGGTGCGCCAGATTGACGGCACGTTGGTGGTCAACGCCGGCTCGGTCGGCTTTCCCTTCGATGGCGACCACCGCGCCGGCTACGCCCGGCTGGCCTGGCAGAACGGCCGCTGGCAGGCCGACATTGTCCGGCTGGAGTACGACGTGGACCAGGCCCGGCGCGACTTCTTCGAGAGTGGCTACATGGCCGGCAGCGGCGCTCTGGCTTCCCTGGTGCTGCTTGAATTTGACCAGGCCCGGCCGAACCTGCACCTCTGGGCCAGGGCCTACGAAGCGCCCGTCCTGGCCGGCGAAATTGATATTGTTGAATCCGTTAACCAATTTCTGGCTCAATTCAACAAAGAGGGGGAGAAGGAGTAGGAGAGAGGTTTCCGGAGTTGGCCCGGCCAACTCATCTCCCCCTCTCCTTGTCTCCTTATCTTTTTCCAGCCGGAGGCGCAGGTGCTTAAACCACACCCCTGGCCCGCAGGCCGGCCACGGCCGCCGCGTCGTAGCCCAGCTCGGCCAGGATTTCTTCGCTGTGCTCGCCTAGCAGGGGAGGGTGGCGGCGGTAAGTGGGCGGTGTTTCCGAAAAGTGGATGGGGTTGGCCAGCACCTTGACGCTGCCCAGCAAGGGGTGGGGGAGTTCGACCACGCCGCCTCGGGCCAGGAACTGCTCGTCCGCCAGCACGTCCGGCAGGCTATTGACCGGGCCGCAGGGGATGCGCGCCTCATGCAGCCGGGCCAGCCACTCGGCCGCTTCCCCTTGGGCAAAGTGCTCGTCCAGGATCGGCTCCAGCTCGGCCCGGTTCCGCACCCTATCGGCGTTGGTTTTAAAGCGCGGGTCGCCGGCCAGCTCCGGCCGGCCGATAGCCTGGCAAAAGCGCTGCCAGAGCGAGTCCGTGCCGACCCCCACGTTAAAGAGCCGGTCGCGGGCCTGGTACAGCCGGTAAGGGACCAGCATCGGGTGGGCGTTGCCAATCCGCTGCGGCGGCCGGCCGGTGAGAAAGTAGGCCGGGACCAGGTTTGCCAGCCAGCTTACCTGGCTCTCCAGCAGCGAGAGGTCGAGCAACTGGCCCCGCCCGCTCTGTCGGCGAGCGTGCAAAGCGGCCAGGATGCCGATGGTGGCGTACAGGCCAGTCGTCATGTCGGCCATCGGCGTGGGGAAACGGGTCGGCGGGCCGTCCGGCTCGCCGGTCAGGCTCATCGTGCCCGATTCGGCCTGGGCGATGACGTCGTAGCTGGGGTCGCCGGCTTTTGGCCCGGTGTGACCATAGCCGCTGATGGCGGCGACAATAATGCCGGGGTTCCCGGCCAAAATCGTCTCGTAATCAAAGCCATATTTCTGCCAGGAGGATTGGCGGGGCATATTCAACAGAAACACGTCGGCCCCGGCCAGCAACCGCTGCATGATTTCCTGGCCCTCGGCCGCCGTCACGTCCAGCGTCAGGCTGCGCTTGTTGCGGTTCAGGCTCATAAAGTAGGCGCTTTCCCCCTCGGCAAACGGCGGGCCGTAACCGCGCGCCTGGTCACCCCGGCCCGGCCGCTCGACCTTGATCACCTCCGCCCCCAAATCGCCCAGGATCATGGCGCACACCGGCCCGGCCAGGGCCTCTGTCAGGTCTACCACGCGGATGTTGTCCAGTGGTCTGGACGTTTGGTTCATCTACGGTTTATTGGCGGCCAGCGCGCCGGCCCGCAGGACTAACGGCAAGAAAATCTGCGGGAGCGGCGGCGTGATCTCGACGGTGTCCACGTAAACGCTACTGCCCAGGGTATTGGAGACGGTCAGGGTGACGCTGTAGATACCAACGGTGGCGTAATCGTGCGTCGGGTTGGCTGCCGTGCTGGTCGGGCTGCTGTCGCCGAAATCCCACAGGTAGCTCAACCCGCCGCCGGTCGAGGTGTTGGTGAAGACCGTTGTCGTGCCCAAAACGTCCGGGCTGGAGGAGATGAAACCAGCCTGGGGAACCGTCGGCGCTTCAATCGTCAAGAAGAGGGCGCTGATGGCGCCCCAATTGCCAAGCGCATCCTGGCCGCGGACGTAAACGGTATGGCGGCCAGTAGGCAAGGCCGTGGTGTCAATTGTCCCCTGCACAGCCTCCACGGGGTTGTTGAACGTGCCGTCTACGGCCGCCAGGGGAACGGGAATGGGGGTGGTCGTGGTGATCCAGGGCGGCACATCCAGATAATATTCGGCGGCGACGACGTTCTGGGCTGGCTCCGCGCCGGTGGAATTGTTGTAGCGGGTATCGTTGACGGTAGCGGTGACCGTTACCGGCGTGCCCGGCGACACGGAACTGTCGCTCAAAGCGAGATTGACGACGTCCGGGCCGGCCGGGGTGATGTAGGAGAAACGGGCCGCTTTGGCCGCGTAGAGCAGCACCGGCATGTTCTGCGGCAGGACGGTGTTCTCAAAGGTCGTGCAGCTTTGGAAGAAGGCCGTGCCCAGCTCAATGGTATAGGCGGGGACGCCTACTTCGCCGTAGAAGAAATCTTTTGTCGTGCCCGAAGTGGTGTACAGGCTTTGCGTGGCTGCGTAGCCGTTGAAGAAACCCATTTTGCGGGCCAGGGTGCGCATACCAACGTGGTTAGGCGGCGGATTGCTGGTGAAACCCCACGGCCATAAAATCTCCTGGGCGTAGGCGTGCAGGTCAATGAAAACGCCGGTCGTGGTAATGGGGGCCGTGGCCGTAATGGGGTCAGCTCGTTGGTCGGGGAAGATGGACAGGCCATAGCTTTGCAAGGCTTGCGTCTCCGGTTCCGAGGCGGCCGCTGAACCCCGGTACGTCTCGTCACACGGGTTGCCGCTGGAGCCGCCGTTATTCCAGTAAAAATCGAAATTGCGGTTGAGGTCCACGCCAAAAGTGCTCACGCAGCCGTCGCCGTTGTTGCGGTTCTTGCGCCAGAGCTGGCCAGCCTCGGCAATCTTCCGGCCGTCCGGATTGGCCTGCAGCACCAGATGAATTTCGTGGTAGTCGAGCAGCCAGGTGGCGTCGGCGTCGCTGTCGTAGTTGGCCAGCAGGTCCTCGGCAAAGCGGGTGGCCAGCTCGGCCGTCGTATATTCACGGGCGTGAATAGCCCCAAAAAGGAGCAGCACCGGCTTGGGGCCAGGAATGGCCGAGTTGGTCAGCTTAAGCACCATCATATCGTAGCCGGCCGGGCCCCCACCCGTCACCTTGTCCCAACTATCGCCAATGTCACTCCAGGTGGCCAGCGTGGGATAAGTCGAGACCATCTGCTGGGCGCTGGCGAACGTTTCTTCCACCGTCCGGTAACAGGGATAGCCGGGGATGCCACCCCCCTGGCCTGGCAGCGGCTGGCGCGGTTGGTTTATTTCAGCGGTCAGCCTCGCATCTATCTCCAGGTAAAAGCCAGCCTGCCGCAACTGCTCGTACTCGGCCGGGGTCACGTCTACCACCAGGTAGCCCGCGGCCGCGTGTACTTCCCACGGCTCCTTCCAGTTGGCCAGCTCTTGCAGCGTTTGCTGGTCGTCGAAATAGATGCGCACGACGAGCACATCGTAGGGGTTGGGCGGGGTAAAGCCGGCCGCGTTCCGGCCGGCGGTCACAACCAGGGCCAGGCCGAGCATGGCCAGGGACAACGACAGGGCGAGAACCGTTCGTTTCATGAGTTTTACCTGTAAATGTTGGGGCAAATTCCCTAAATGCTTCCGCTATCACTGTTGGCGCAAAAGCCTGTAAAATAGTATCAGGCTCGTCCCCATTTGGCGAGAATCCAGGGTAGAAGGTAAATTTTCACCGGCCTTCGCTCTCCCCAAATACCTCTAACGATCCCACTCTCAACGCTCAAAGCTCCAATCTGCTCAAGTAAATCAACCGGCACCATAGTTCCATCGGCCGCGGAATCCACAATAGCTGTCACAGGTCCAATTGACTCGCTTGAATCTATACTGGCCAGATGTACCTCGACAATGGGCATTGCCGGATCGTAGGAACGATCATAGTCATAGGTGAGAAGCTTCACCCGTTATTCTCCATACGAGGTGAACGTGCCTGCCATACTGTTTCTAATTCTGGAGTGACTTTCTTAATCAGAATACCTACAGAGGGATACTTCTGGCGAACACGTAAATACAAGACCACTTCATCTGCATCTGTGTCAACGACCTCCCCTTCATGCATAGCAATGTAGCGGCCTTCATATAGTTCAAGCAACTGAGTTTGTTGGGACCGGTAATGCGCTTCCTCCCGTTCAATTTTTTGTTCAGCTTCCTGGCGAAAAAAGCGACGAATGGCCCGCTCGGCCAGTTCACTCGAGCTAACGCCCATTGCCTCGGCCATCTGTTGCAGGCCCAACGAGGTTTCCCTGTCAATTGTCAGCGTCGCAGTGCTCATATTTCACCTTGCTTTATCACAGAAAACCGTCTCAAATTCTACCTGGCAAAGGTCTGGTTCGTGATTATAGCAAAGACAGGCATCATACGCAGGATGCCCACCAACAATAGGTTAACGCAGGTTGGGCAAAACAGGAGATCCTATGACAATGGGGGAATGATCTCTTCCTTAACCGGGTAGCGCCGGTGGAGGATGGCGATCCCCAGGATGATGAGGGCCATGCCGATCAGCATCCGGCCGGTCACCTGCTCCCCCAGGAACAGCGTCCCGCCCAGGGTGGCGGCGATGGGGATAACGTAGGCGGTCATAGCCGCGGCCGTCGCTCCAAAGTGATGGACAATCCAATATTCCAGCACCAGCCCGGCAAAAGCGCCAAAGAGTGCGG
>JAKEFB010000186.1 GCA_022616275.1 Chloroflexota bacterium | reverse complement strand
TCCTCTCCCACCGGCTGGCCGTTCCCATGCGCCTGGCCATAGACGTGGTTCAACAACTCGACGTAGTTCAGCTTCCGCCCTCCCACCTCGGCAAAGCTGTACTTCAAGTCCCGGTAAGCTTCTGAATCCTGGCCATATTGACCCAGCAAGCACTCGTATTCCGCAAACGGCGTGTCGTTATAGCCGATGACCACGCAATCTAACCGATCTGTCCGTAGCATCTTCTGTCTCCCTGCAACCTGGCTCATCATTTGTGTCGTCATTGGCCACGTCTCTTTTCCAAGATCCTGTCCAATTGCTGCTGGCTTAAACCGGCCAGCGGAAAATCCGAGGGGGTAAAACCGCCTGCTTCCGGCGAGAGGCAGTGCTCAATGAGCGAGCGCAGCCCTTCCATGTAATCTTCTGCCAGGCATTCAATCGTCTGCCGGCCGTGGACGTTGGCGCTGTAAATCCACTGCAGGCGCAACTGGTCGTTGACCACAATGCCGTGAACGTCTATCAGGTGGGGGCGGCGCCCTTGTGGGCTGTACCAGAGGCCGCTCGACCGCTTCGACAGGTGGAAGAGGCCCTCACTCACAGCCGTTTCGTTGAACTGGCCCAGGTAGTTAAAACTCACCTCAGCTTGGGCCTGCGCCCGTAGCTTCTGTTGAATGGACGCGGCCTCGGCCGGGTCTGGGCTGCCGCCGAAATAACGCAATAGGCCATAGCCCAGGCCCCGCCGGGGAATGCCCCGTAGTTGCTCTTTGACCGACTTCAATGTCTGCCCCGGCGGCGCAGCCGGTCGTAGCTCCAGGAGAACGGGGAACATCGTCGTAAACCACCCGACCGTACGCGACAGGTTAACGTCGTCAAACAGTTCTTCCCGGCCGTGCCCTTCCAGGTCAAACCACAACCGGGGAACGCCCGTCCACCGGGCGAAAGCCTGGATCAGTGCCGCCAGCAGTACGTCATTCATTTGGGTGTGGTAAGTCTGAGGGACTTCCTGGAGCAAGGCCCTGGTCTCCTCCAGGCCCAGCCACGTCTCGACTGTACGGGCCGAGGCCTGGGTATTGGCCTGGACGCCCTCGGGAAAATCTCGCGGCAAGGGAGCCACCTGGTTGCGAGACGCCGCCAGCCAGTACCCTACCTGTTCTGCCAGGGCGTTTGACTGTCCATAAGCCGTTATCCGGCCGGCCCAATATTTGAAGGACGTCGTCTTGGGCGGCAGGGCTACCAACTCACCACCAACCAGTTGCTGGTAAGCGGTCTGTAGATCGGCCAGCAAAATCTGCAAAGAGACAAAATCTACGACCAGGTGGTGGATGATCAACAAGAGCTGGCTGGGCCGGCCGGCGCCCAAATCGAACAGCACTGCCCGCAGTAGCGGTCCGTCCGCCAGGTCTAGGCTGGCCTGGGTCTGGGTCATTTCTCTTTCAAAAGCCGCTTCCAGCTCCTGCCCGGCCACGGCCGACAGGTCCACAACCGAAAAAGGCGTCTCCGCGGACGGATCGGCGTAAAATTGCTGCCAGCCAACGACCGAGCGGACAAAGCGCAGGCGCAGGGCGTCATGCTGAACGAGCAATTGGCCAATCGCCTTTCCCAATGCCTCCGGCTGCAGCGGTCGGGGCGCCTCCAACAGCACCGCCTGGTTCCAGTAGTGTGGCTCGGTGAATTCCTGCTCAAAGAACCATTGCTGGATAGCCGTCAGCGGCACAGACCCGGACACCAGGCCCTGTTCAGCTTGAACGTCACCCATGTGCTGGGCGGCCGTGGCCAGCTCGGCAATCGTCTGATACTTAAACAAGTCCATCGAAGTAAACTTCAGTCCGGCCTGGTTCGCCCGGGCCAGAATGCGAATACTCAAAATTGAATCGCCGCCCAGCTCAAAGAAGTTGTCATGGACGCCAATTCGCTCTCGCCCCAAAACCCGGCCCCAGATTTCGGCCAGCACCTTCTCCGTCGGCGTGCGTGGCGGCACGTACCCTTTTTGTTCTGACACCTGCTCTTGGGTTGGCGCCGGCAGCGCCGGCCGGTCCACCTTCCCATTGGGGTTGCGCGGCAACGTCTCCAGCAGGATAAACGTAGACGGGATCATGTGGCTCGGCAGCCGCTCCTGGAGGTAATAACGCAGGTCGGCCGTAGACAACGCCTGGCCCCGCAGGGGGTTATTGGCGTATTCAGGCCACGGCCTGGGCTGAACCGCCTCTTCCGGCTCGATAAAAACCATCTCCCCAGCCCGGCCGTCTTCGGCCACACGCCGCCGGAAGATGACGTCAAAGCAGCCCGCTGTGCCCGCTTCCGACCAGCGAATACTCACGTCATAGGGGAATTCGCCGCTCATGGCCCAGAAAGCCTCCGGGTCAACGCCGGTCGCCGGGAGTTCTTTCATGGCTTCCCACAGCGCCTCCAACTTCTCCGGTCCCTGGCCGTTAGACAACCACTCGACCGCTTTCACTTCCGCCATCAGGCGGGCATTGGGCACACCCCGGATACCCAGCGCGGCCGGAGCGTCCTCAACCAGTCGTTGGCGGATGGCCGGTAAAGACAGGGAAGCTTCTGACCACTCCAGCCAACCCGGTTTGACGGCCGGGTACGGCAGTTCCCCAACGTGCAGCACCACGTCGTAGCGGAATTTGGTCATTTCGTTTTCGTGGCGGCCGCGCTTGAGTCGAATTTCCACGTGGCTGATTTGGGGCAGGACCGCCGCCAGCGCCCGGAAAAAGGCCGGGTCAATAACCAGCTCCTTATCTCGCTCTAGCGCCCGGCGCACCTGCTCCGCCAGCGCATTGCCAGACAGTGAAGGAGGCGCTCGATGGAGCTGGACCGAGGTATGGAAAGCTTCCAGTAACGGCAGGCTGCGCACATCGCCAATAAAGACCTTGCCCCCCGGTTCCACCGCAGCGACGGCGTTTTCCAAAACACGCTTCAGGTACTCAATACCAGGAAAATATTGGACGACAGAATTCAGAATGACGGTGTCAAACCTTTCCGCAGCGATTCCTATGAAATCATCAGCCTGGGTGTGGAAAAGCTTCACCTCGGCCTTTATCTCGCCGGCTTCCGGCAAATGTTCCTGGACGTGGTCTAGTGCTCCCCTGGCAAAGTCCGTTCCCCAGTAGCGCTCGCAGTGCGGGGCGATGCGGAACAGCAACAGGCCGGTGCCGCAGCCAATTTCCAACACCCGGCGCGGCCGCCAGGCTAAAATCCGGCCCACGGTGTGGCCCACCCACTCGCGCATTTCCTCGTCAGGGATTGGCAGACCGGTATAGCTGCTGTTCCAACCGGTAACGTTAAACGTCGGATCCTGGTAAGTCGGCAGTTGGGCATGGATGTCGTCGTAGACCATTTGCCAGTGCGAGACATGCTCGGCATCCGTGATCTGCTCCTTCGCGTCGGACTCCTGGCGGTTGGAGACCACGTAGGCAATCAACTGCCGGTTATCAGCTTCCTCTTCTCGGACCACGAGAGCCGATTCCCGCACGGCCGGGTGCTCATTTAAGGCGGTCTCTATTTCGCCCAGCTCAATGCGAAAGCCTCGAATCTTCACCTGATAGTCAACGCGACCCAGGAATTCGACGTTGCCGTCCGGCCGGAAGCGGGCCAGATCGCCCGTTCGATAGAGGCAGGCCCCCGGTTTGCCGCTGAAGGGATGGGGGACAAATCGCCCGGCGGTGAGGGCCGGCCGCTGCCAGTAGCCACGGGCCAGCCCCTCGCCCCCGACGTAAAGTTCGCCGGGAATGCCAATGGGCACAGGCTGTAAATAGGGGTCCAGCAGGTAGAGCTGGCTATTGCTAATCGGCCGGCCAATCGGCACTACATCCCGCTCCTCGGCCGCCTGGCAGTGGTAAACGCTGCACCACACCGTCGCCTCCGTCGGGCCGTATTCGTTGAACAGCGTGGTATAGGGCAGCGTGGCGTAATGTTGTTCAATGAGCGCTTTCGGACAGGCTTCGCCGGCCACGATTACGACACGCAGCGAGGCCAGGCGCTCCGGCTCCCCCTGCTCCAGCAAGAGCCTGTACAACGGTGGGACGCACAGCAGGTGGGAAATGCGGCGGCGGGCGATCAATTTGATCAGGCCAGGCAGGTCTGACTGCGGATCTTCCCAGGGTAAAACCAGCGTGCCTCCCTGGCAAAGCGTCCAGTAAATACCGGCCACCGAGCTGTCGAAGGCAAACGGCGAGAGCAGCAAAAAACCCGTTACGGGGTCGTCGTAGGCGTGCAGACGGGCCATCGTCGAGTGGACCAGGTTACGGTGGTTGACCATCACCCCCTTGGGTTTGCCCGTCGAACCGGAGGTATAGAGCACGTAAGCCAGGTGCCCGGCCGCCAGGTTAGTAACCGGATTTTCCTCGTTTTCCTGGGCAATCACTTCCCAATCCGCATCCAGGCAGACCACCTGCCCCTGGTAGCCAGGCAGATAGGTCAGTATCCTCTGCCGCGTCAGCAACACTGGAACCCGCGCATCTTGCAGCATGTAGGCCAGCCGCTCCTGGGGGTAAGCCGGGTCCAGTGGCACGTAAGCGCCGCCGGCCTTCAGGACACCCAACATAGCGACCATCATTTCCAGGGAGCGTTCCAGGCAAATGCCGACCAGGACGTCCGGCCCCACGCCCAGGCTTCGCAGGTGGTGGGCCAATTGGTTGGCCTGGCGGTTGAGCTGCTCATAAGTCAGGTGCTCCGTCCCGTAGCTGACCGCCGCTTTTTCCGGTGTTCGCCTCGCCTGTCCCTCCAGGAGTTGGACCATAGTGCTGTCCTGGGGGTAATCAGCCTCCGTCCTGTTCCATTCCACCAGGAGTTGTTCCTTCTCCACGTCGGTCAGCAATTTGAAGGCAGAAATTCTCTGCTCAGGATTGGCGACGATTGCCTGGAGCAAGGTCTCATAATGGTCGGCCAGCCGCTCAATTGTCCCGGCCTCAAACAGGTCAGTGTTGTACGTTAGCGACTGGACAAAGGTATCGCCTTCAGGTATGAGTTCCAGTCTCAGGTCAAATCTCGCCGTGCCCGTCTCTATCTCCCTCATATCCAGCACAATTCGTTGCCCTTCCCCTTGCAGCTCTAACGGGTCGGACAACACTTCAAATAGCACCTGGAACAACGGCGTCTGGCTCAGGTTCCGCTCCGGCTGCAGGGCGTTGACCAATACTTCAAAAGGCAACTCTGAGTAGCGATAGGCGTCCAGCGCCACCTGCTTCACCTGCCGCAGAAAGTTGCGAAAAGTGGGGTTTCCCTCCAGCTTACAGCGAAACACGAGGGTATTGATAAAACAACCAATCAGTCCTTGAAGCTCCGGGCGGGTCCGGTTGGCGATCAACGAGCCGACCATGATGTCTGTCTGATTGGTGTAGCGGTGCAACAGAACGTCGAAGACCGCCAGCAGCGTCATAAACAACGTCGCCCCTTCCTGGCGCGAGAAAGCTTTCACCTGCTCAGTCAGGGCGGCCGGGAGTGGTTTTCGATAGCACGCCCCGTGGGCCGTTTGCTGGATCGCCGGCCGGGGGTAGTCGGTCGGCAGATTGAGCTTGGCTCGTGGGCTGCGCAGGTGTTCCGTCCAGTAGGCCAGCTCTTTCTCCCATTTCTGGCCCCGGTGCCAGATCGTGTAGTCTGCATATTGGACAGGCAGTGGCGGGAGCGACGGCGCACGGCCGTTTGTGTAAGCGCCGTACAGGTGCTCAAGCTCTATGCCCAGCATACCAATGGAACGCTGGTCAACGAGAATGTGGTGCAGGGTGAGAATGAGAGCATTCTCCTCCGGCAATTGCAGCAGGGTGGCTCGCAACAGGGGACCCTGGCTTAAATCAAACGGCTTTCTCGCCTCCTGGTGCGTCAACCGCTCAACTTTCCGGCCGCGCGCCTCGTTGTCGGCCAGCGGGCGCAAATCAATAACCACCACGGGAATAGGTTGTTCCCGGAGCACGAGTTGGACCGGCTGGCCATCCACTATCTGGAAAACAGTCCGCAAGATCTCGTGGCGGCGGACAATCTCGTTGAGGCTCCGTTCCAGCGCCTCGATGTCTAGTTCCTTGACCAGCCGGACTAGCAATGGGACGTTGTAGGCCGGGCTGGTGGGGTCAAGTTGGTAAATAAACCAAAACCGCTCCTGGGTGGAGGATACAGGAAAGACGCCGTCGTCGCCCCTGGGCTGGGCGAGGATGGGCGGCGCCTCTTGCGGCTGGCCCTTCGCACTCACCAACTGGGCCAGCAGCGCCCGCTTCTCTGGAGAAAGTTTGGCAACTCGTTCGGCAAAACCGCTCATCAATAAGCTCTCACAGGTTCGACGATTTCTTTGGTGTCCTCTGCTGTGGCCAGTCTCCTGACCGCGCCACCGAGGTCCTCAGTAGCCAGAGGGCGCCCGTTACTCATAACGCCGGCGGCAGACCCGGGTTCAAACCATATTTTGTTGAGGTCTACCGCCAGTTCGGCCGGTAGCGGCGGCAGCGGGGTATCCAGAAACAAGCCCTCCTTCGCCCAGCGTTCGGGGTCCAGGCTGAGGGCCAGGGGGTTGATCTCCCGGCCCCGCAATTCGGGAGGCAAAAAGTGGGCGGCCTTATAGAACATCTCGGCAATCACCCGTTCCAACAAAGCCAGGTTTCCTGTCAGGTGGGCCTTCAACGCCTCGTCGTCCAGGCCCTGGCCCATCGTCCAGTGAAACCTGTACAGGAAGTCAACCGACGACCAGTCTATCGTTTTGTTGTGCCACTCCTGGGGAGCCAGCCCGGCCCACTCGCGGAAAAAGGCTTGCAGCCGGATAGTGAGGTCCATGACCCGTTGAATCTGGTCCTTGATAGACCTCATGAACTCCAGGTCGCAAAGCTTATTGTGGAAGAACAGCGCCCCGAAGTAACCCCAATAAATGCCAGAGTCCCACAGAACTTTGGCCAGCATCACCTGGGTATTACCCATAAAGGGATAATTGCCTTCATAAAGCGACAGGCCAATCTGGAACCAGGTCTTCAGGAAGAACCAGTTATAAAACTCAACCCGCTCCATAATGTCTTCGCCGGCCAGCTCCCGGCCAATCAGGTCAACGACCAGAGTGTTGCCCATCCCAATAAAATCGGAGCCAAGCGAGTACAGGGGATCGGTAAACACGGCCGCCTCGCCAATCATGCACCACCGGTCTGTCGAGTAGGCCTGCTTGCAACCGTGGGCAAAGTGGCGCTGCACCCGAAAATCTTCGATGAGGTCCAGCCGTTTATCAATCTCCTGGGCGCACTGCGGCTCGTGCTGGCGCAGCCAGACCATCGCATCTTCAAATTTGTTCATCTTTTCCAGCGGATGCAGCTTGGCGTCGGCCACAATACCGATACTATGGGAGCCGGTGGAAAGAGGAATCAGCCATACCCAGTAACCCCGTCCCAGGAGGTGATTGGTGCTCAACCGGCGCAGCCCGCTTTTGAGCCGCCCCAGCCACACCGGATCGTTCGACCAGGTGCCAATATCCACGTCCTCGGCCACGTGGAACCAGACCGAATTAGCGTCGTGGCCCACTTTTTCCACCAGGTCCAGCTTGCGCCGCAGAAAAGCCACCCGGCCGCTGGCATCTACGATCCAGCGGGTGTGTATCGTCTTGGACTGGCCGTCCAGCTCCAGGACGACGGTGTGGTAGTCGGGGCCAAAGGTCACCTCCCGCACCCGGCAACGATCTTGAATGGCCGCCCCATGTTTTACCGCCGCGCTGGCCAGGGCATTTTCAAACCTGGCCCGGTTCAACTGGTAGCTGGGATGCCAGAGGAACTGAAAAGAACCCAACTCCACCCGCTGGGCAATGTCGCTGTTGTCGCCGGCCGTAAAGAAGAACCGTAACCCCATTTTCGGCAATTGTTCCGTATCGAGGTGGTGCTTCATGGCCAGGATGGTATCGAAATAGTGCGAGCCAATCTCCAGCGAAGACTCGCCAACTTTCATATTGGATTCTGGCAGCGGCAACGGGTACTTCTCGACGAGAAGGACCGAGGTGGCCGGCCTGGCTTTCTTGAGATGCAGGGCCATACACATGCCGGCCAGTCCACCCCCAATGACGACCACGTCGTACCAGTCCGGCTCTGAGGAGTCGGCCGTCTGTTGTTTCAGGGCGCTAAAGCGGTCATCCTTTTTCAAAAGTTTCTCAAAAAGAGCCTGTTGCTCTGGCGAAAGCGCCGCAAAACGGGAAGCCAGGTCACTCATAGTTCACCCTCTTTACACATTTGAGTAGGCAAATCTTGTAGGGCGATTTTTCAAATCGCCTCAGCGAACCAACTCGCCCTCACCCACCAGCAATTGCTCTGCTTCCTCCACCGATAACTGCTCAACCATGGCCAGCAGCTCGGCAATCTTCTGATCATCCTGTAAATGCAGCTTATCCAACACCCGTTCGGCCAGGTTGCTCAGGCTGGCCCCTTGCAACAAGTCCACAATCGAGAACGTCACCCCCAGGCTGGCCTCGATGCGATTCTTCAACTCGACAGCCATAATAGAATCCAGGCCCAGTGTGTCTAGCGGCCGGCGCGGATCGAGCTGGTCCGGTTTAAGGCGCATAATGGCCGCCAGCGAGCCTTGCAACTGCGCCTCGACGAAGCGCTGGCGTTCAGCCTGGGAATCGAACAGCAGCAACTCCTGCATCAGGTTGGGCTGGCCATCTCCGGCCCGGCCGGGCTCGGTCAACTCTTCCTCAAAATCGGCATACAAAGGATAAGCCGTCTTGCGCCACGCCTGCCAGTTGACGGGCATCACCGCTACCTGGACCGGCTGTTGTTGCAGCAACTGGCCCAGGAGCTGCAGCCCCTGTTCTGGGGCAATAGCGCCCATGCCATTCTGGATCCGCCGTTCCTGCAAGTTCATCCGGGCAGCCATGCCGATCTCCGCCCACTCGCCCCAGTTAATACTCATCGCCGGCAGCCCCTGGGCCCGCCGGTAGTGGGCCAGCGCATCCATAAAGGCATTCCCGGCCGCATAGTTGGCCTGCCCAAACATCCCCAGCGTCGCCGTAATGGAAGAGAATAGGACGAAGAAATCCAGGGGTTCGCCGGCCAGCAACCGGTGCAGAGACCACGCTCCCAGCATCTTCGGCCCCAGGGGAGCGTCAAACGCCTCCTGATCCATGCGCATCAACAGTTGGTCCCGGGTCAGGCCGGCCGAATGGACCAGGCCACGGATCGGCGGCCACCCTTCCCGCCGGTACTGCTTCAGAAAAGCGCCAATTTGCTCGTCGTCACTCACGTCTACCGGCGCCAGGTGAACGCTGGCCCCTTTCGCCTCTAACGCCTTAACGGCCGCAATTCGTTCAGCCAGGGAGCTATTTTCATCTACCTGGCCCCATTCTGGCCGGGGCGGGAAAGCAGTCCGCCCCATGAGAATCAACCGGCGCGCCCCGTTTTCCACCATCCACTGGGCCACAGCCAGGCCCAGGCCGCTCAGGCCACCCGTAATCAGGTAGCTGCCGTCAGCTCGGAAGCGGGGCGGTTGCCCGTTCGGGGCGGGCTGCTGGCTGCGGGCCAGCCGGGCCACATACCGGGCCTGATCGCGGAAGGCAATTTGATTTTCCCCGTCAGGCATCCACAACTCTTCAAATAGCTTGCCGGCTTCGGCCGACGGCCGTTCCGGGTCCAGGTCAACGATGCCGCCCCACAACTCGGGGTGCTCCATCGCCACCACCCGCCCCACGCCCCACAGCAGCGCCTGGTGTACAGCCAGTTGCTCGGCTGTTTCGCCGCCAACCTGTTGGCCACCTACCGGCTGGCCGCCCCGGGTGACAAACCACAGGCGCGGCAGCTTGTTCCACTGCACCTGCGTCAACGCCTGCACCAGGTGAATGGCCGTATAACAACTCCGAATCTTAGCCTGCTCCAGCGAATCGGCCGCCGGATCGGCCGGCCAGCCGCTGTCTAAAGCCCACAGGTGGACAATGCCCCGGCAGGCGGGCTGTCCAGGCGGCAGGCTTTCCGCCAGGAGCCGCTGGAACTCTTCTAACCGCTCGGGATTAAGCAGGTAACGATCTGGTTCCGGGTTTTGGAACGTTTCGGCCGCCGAAATAAGCACGCAACGTTCCCCTCGCGTCCGCAACAGCTCCGCCAACTGCCGGCCGGCGCCGCCCTCGTCGGCAAAAATCAACCAGCTTCCTTCCCCTTCGGTGTGAACACCTGAGCTGGCAATTTCCTCTAAAAGCTGCTCCAGGGCAAAGCCCGAGGGTTGGGCCGTGGCCTTCCGGCCGTGAGCTTTGGGCCGCCATTCGATTTCGTACAGCCAATCGCCGGTCGCCTCTGGGGCAACCTGCTGGACCTTCTCGATATTTTGCAGGCGCAGCCCCAGGATCGTCGCTATCATCTGGCCCTTCTCATCTATCAGCAGCGTGTCCGCCTCCAGCACGTCGTCGTCTGGCTTCGTCCCCGGCCGCATCCGGGCGTAACACCAGCGAGCGACCGCCGGCCGCTGATAAACCTGCATCCGCTCTACGCCCACCGGCAGATACGTTTTGCCCGAGTCGGCTCCATTACTCGAAGCCGCGGCCGTCCTGGCCACTATCTGGAAACCGGCGTCCAGCACAACGGGATGGACCTGGTAAGCCCCGTTCTTGCCGATCAGATCGCTGGCTACCTCCAGGCGACCTAACGCCTCATCCTCTTGCTGCCAGATTTCCTCAATGGTTCGGAAGCTGGGGCCATACTGCAAGCCCCGGCGCGCCATGGCTTCGTAGTGGGCCGCGCCGGAAACTGTTTCAGCCGCCCGCGGCCGGAGCTGTTCCAGTGGCGCCGGCTCCGGCATCGTCGTGGCGATATTCTTGCCGGTGCGCACCTGGCCGGCCGCGTGCAGCATCCAGGAGGACGAAGCTTGTTGCGCGCTGCCGGGCAGCGCGCTGGAAATCCGAAACGTGGCCAGGCCCTCTGTCTCTGTCGTAAAGACAACCTGGATTCTCCGCCCTCCCTCCTCCGGCAAGAACAGTGCATGC
Source organism: Chloroflexota bacterium (assembly GCA_022616275.1). Taxonomy (GTDB): domain Bacteria; phylum Chloroflexota; class Anaerolineae; order Promineifilales; family Promineifilaceae. The sequence continues at coordinate 887 of JAKEFB010000186.1, read as the reverse complement.
TTAAAGGAAACGTCTTCCAATACGCACGGGCTGTTCCCAAAAAGCTGCGCTGCCGCCGATAACACCATTTCCAGGTAGGCCGCCCCGGGTAGCACGGCTGTGCCTCGAATGCGATGTTCGTTGAGATAGGGCAAAGAATAAGCGCTTAACTCCGTTTCCCAGACGAACTGGCCTTGCGGGAAAGATAACTTCAGATGCTCGCCCAAAAGGGGATGGAGGCCGGCCTGCTGCTGGCGCCGCTTGTAGGTAGCGCCGTCCTGCCCCTCCAGGAGCTGATCGATCCAGTAACGCTCCCGCTGCCAGGGATAAGCGGGCAGGCTAACCCGTTTGCCTGTACCCCCATACAACTGATTCCACTCGACCTCGTAACCCAGCGTGAACAGCCTTCCCAGCGAAGCCAGCATCGTGGACCATTCCTCTTCCTGCCGGCGCAGCGAGGGAATGACCACACCCTCTTTGCTGGCCTGCGCCATCCCTTCCAGGATAGAGGCAGAAAGCACAGGATGCGGGCTAACCTCCAGGAAGTGAGGAATACCGTTGGCCACCAGTTGCTGGATTACCTGGCTAAACAGGAACGGCTCGCGCAAATTGCGTCCCCAATAGGCGGCGTCAAATTGCGTCCCCTCAACCAGCGCGCCCAGCACAGTGGAGTAAACGGGAACAACCGCCGGGCGCGGCTGTAGACCCTCCAGCGCCTGGACCAATTCTTCGCGCAGCGGCTCCATCTGCGGGCTGTGGAAGGCAATGTCCACGTTCTGCAAATACCGGCAAAAGACGCCCTGGCCCTCTAACGAGGTCAGAATGCGGGCCAGCGCTTCTGGCTCGCCCGAGAGAACGCTGGTCTCAGGGCTGTTGCTTCCGGCCACCGAAACCAGCTCTTCAAAGCC
>JAKEFB010000185.1 GCA_022616275.1 Chloroflexota bacterium | reverse complement strand
GACACGTCGTAGCCTGGGCTACTGGCGCTCGCGTAGCCACGGCAGTAGAGCACCTGGCCCGTCTCCGGGTTGGCCACTTTATGCGAGTACCAACAATCACCCTGCTTTTCGCGCTTGGTCATCGGCACGCCGTGGCGGGGACAGATGGGCAACCCTTCGGCCGTATACGACAGGTCTCGACTCGGCCGGTAGTGGCGCTGCTCAAGTTTGGCAACCATCTTGCCAAGCTCGTCCAGCTCGACCTCGAAGCGGACTTCAAAACCAGACGGGTGAATCGCAATTATCATAGGCATGGGAATCTCCTTAGGTAGGTTGGGCCTGGCCGGACCAGGCGCGATCCGGCTAGGCAATAGGGGAATAACAATCACCAGGCGCCGGCCGCCGTAGCTACCGGCCGTAATACCAACTCATGAGCTTCTCCTGGCTATATGGAGCGGTGCGCATCCTGTTGACGAAGGCTTCGTAGGCAACCTGGTGTGCTTCCTGGACCGGCTCGCCGTTGGCGTAGGCAGGCGCGCCGTTACCACCGGCCTGGCCAGTTTCAGGGCCATGACCGGCGCCATTGCGGGTTGCACCACCGTTGACGCGGGTGACCACCCGGCTGCGCCAGACGCCGCCCGCCTCCTTGCGCGGCCGTGGTGAGGCCGCCGGTTGTTCCTGCAACGGCCAGCCCAGGTATTGCCCCAGGCAGTAGGCCAGGACGTGCTTGCAGAAGGCATATGCGCCGACGTCGATACCGCCTCTGGAATAATCCTGGCAGGTGCAGGTCAACGATTCGCCCACGTCGCCAATGTAGTAGTGGTGAGGCAACCGGCCATCAGCCTGGGAAACAACCCTGGCCACGTGGTGACTGCTGGCGTCAACGCCAGGGACAAGGACATGCCCGGCGACAAGTAGATAGGCAGCGTCCCAGGCCCGGCCGGCTGCCGGCGGATGTTTGCTCACCAGCCGCTCCACGGCCGCGGCCACCTCCGGGTATTCCTGGCGGATAGCGAACTTCAGCGCCTGGCTGCGGCCCACCGGCCCGCTTTGAAAGGTAACGGCCGGCTCACAACCCTGCACCTCCCAGAGACCGCTCTGGCGATTATGGACGATGGTCAACGAACCAATCGGTATCATGATGTACCTCCAAACAAAGTAGTGGAATTCCTCAATTAGGGGGAAGAAACAGCTTACAAACCACCCAGGCCGCGCTCCTTCAACGAAACGAATCGCATGCGGCCGATCACGATATGATCAAGCACGTCTACATCCAATAGCTTGCCGGCTTCGACAATCTGTTGGGTCACGGCGCAGTCTTCAGGGCTGGGCGATGGGTCGCCACTGGGATGGTTGTGCAGAATAATGAACGCCGCAGCACAGTAGGCCAGGGCCGCCTTGAACAGCTCGCCGATGCGCACCACGCTGGTGTTGAGGTTGCCGATGTAGATGGTGGGCGTGGCCAGGACGCCATTGCGGGTGTCCAATAGGATGAGGCGCAGGTGCTCCTGCTCCAGCCCCATCATCTCGGCCATGACCAGGTTGGCGGCGTCGGCCGGAGAAGTGACGCGCGGCCTATCCGGCGGGCTATGCATCAAGACCCGCCGGCCCAGCTCCAGCGCCGCCTGCAGCCGGGCAGCCTGGGCATCGCCGATGCCGGGCAATCGCTTCAACTGCTGGCGGGTCAGCCCTGGCAGCCGGTCGACTTCGCCTCCGGCCGCCTGCAGGACTTCGTGGGCCAGGTCGAGAGCGTCTTTGGTCTGCAAGACGGTGGCAATGAGCTCGGCCGTGGACAGGCTGGTTGTGCCTACCTGGTAAAGGCGGTTGAGGGGTTGCTCTGAAACCGGCAGGTCACGAATCAGCCGGCGCGGTCTTTGCGGCGTATAGCGCGAAAGGTCAAACAGCGTTTGCATAGTAGTAGTTCTCCTGAAACGAAGAAAGCGCCCGGCCGGAACTCCAACCAGGCGCTCTCATACCGAACTGGAAACAGGAAGTCAGGCAGTCGTGGCGCTAATCGCCGGCTGCTACCCGAGCGGTGGCCAGCTTCGCTCGCAGGACTTGAGCGCCGTCGTAGAGCCGGTCGTAGGTCACCTGGCCCACCGGCCCAACCTGCTTGCCGACCATCTTCACCTTGCCGTTGACGCGGTAGCCGTACTGGAGCGTGGCGTACTTCTGGCTCTGGCCGCGCCGGCCGCGCACGCTGACGCTGAAGGCTCCGTTAGGCAGGATGGCGATGAACCGCTTGCCGGCGTTGAGCACTGCCTCGTCCGGTTCCTGGTAGTGGTAGATGCGGGCCTGGCCTTCGGCGCGCACCAGGCCCTGCTGCACCGGTCCCATAGCCAGAAAGGCTTCGATGGCGTTGCGGTAATGGTCGCGGATGTGCCAGACCTCGTGCGGTTCTTTGCCCACTTCCAGGGCAATGGCCGCATGGCTCAGGCCTTGCAGCGAAAGGCAGAGAACCCTGGCTGCGGTCATGAGGGCGTCGGGGTGGTACTGGCCGACTTTCATCCCGGCCAGGACGTAAAGGAGTTCCCGCTCGACCTGACGCCAGAAACGGGATTGGGCCTCGGCCTGCTCGCTGGTCACGACCTCGGTCTCCACCGGCCGGTATGGCCCACTCTTGCGTAGGTCCGGGTGTAGAAAACGGCCGTACACATCGTCGTCGTAGGCTTCGTGGTCAGGCTGCATCTCCTCGAAGTAATACGTCCGCGCGCCCTTGGTGTCGCCGTCGTACCAGCGCCAGGCGTTGCCGGTCGTCTGCCAGATGGTGCAGGCAATGTAAGAGATGACGTCGTAGACCGCAGCGTTGTAGGCTATGGGCAGCGGCTTGTCGCGGCAGTCATAGAGCGTGACAATGGCAGTCTGGACCATGTCCCGCCAGTGCTCGATTTGCTCCTGGCGGGTGGTCTTGGCCCGCCGATTGGCCGTGCGGACGGTGCGAGTGGCCCAGCGGGTGACCTCGCCTTCGTCGGCGTAGTTGATTTGTTCGGTGGTTTCGGGTAAAGTATGCATGTCTATCGCCCCTCCAATGGGCGAGAAGCAGTGACGCCAGCCAGAGCTTAGACCCTCAAGGCTGGCGTCTTCTTTATGGATATAGGGGAAATTGACGACGTCGGCTCTACCCCACTCCCCGGCCCTCCCCGATTAAACAAGCTTCTTTAGTTGCATATGCACCTCCGTTAAAAACAAACGACACCTCGCGGCGCCTGGTGGGTAATCAATCGGCTCCCCAGCTCCTACACTCCGGCCAGACTTCGCTAAGCTTACGGCCGTCAGGCCGCCGGTGTATAGAAGTGCTGTTCGCGGGCGTACCTGCTCACTTTGGCGGCACCCCGGCCGAAGGAAACTCAAATCACAGCAGCACGAAGATTGCCATCTTTAGCCAGGGCATACTTGAGAGTGATACGCTCCCCGCCCGCGGCCACGTCCTCGCTGTCGCGGCTTAGATAGCCAAAAACGGTGCCTTGTTCGGTGTACAGCATCTTACGCCCTTCCGCCTCGCCAACGGCCAAAACGAGGCCCTGGAAGGCAGATTGGGCCAGTTCTGCAACCTGTCGCTTGGCCTGCCGCGCCTGCTCGCGAGGCACACTGCTCATCTTCTCCGGGATCGGCCGGCCGTGGGCTTCTGCCTCTCGCCGGCAGTGGTGAAACCACACGCCGGTAATCCCCACCGTCCTATAGGCTGGCCTTTCGGGAGCGGCGTTGGGGTAGACCAGCACGCCGCCCGCCATCTGGTCTACCTCGTCCAGCAGGCCAATGTCCCGCAGCGCCTGGATGGAGTTGTGGGCAACGCCGGGCTGGCGGCCCTGCTCCGTTCTGGCTCCTGCCAGCCAGGCGGCCGTGTCGGAGCCGGCCGTCTCCCCCAGGTAGGCGCTGGCCAGCGCCCCGCGCAGGATGGCCGACCGACGGCTGGCCGAGTACCCGGCCAGGTATGTTTCCACCGCTCGCCGGGCTGCCTCGTGGTCTTCGGCCGTCAATTCCCCATCGGGTTGCTGCTTGGCCAATTGCTTGACCGTCCGGGCGTAGGCCTGGTTCAGTCTAGCCCCGAGAGCCACTGCCGCGGGGTCGCCAAAGGCGCTGTCAAAGAGCTCGCGGGGCGGCCGGGCGGCTCGAACCAGCTCGTCGCGCCGGGCCTCGACGGCGGCAATGTGCCCTTTGACGCCCTGCTCCAGCCGGTCAAGCCAGTGGTCATTCGTCGGGAGGGATGGGGGGCTATCCGGGCTGCGGCTCAGCCGGCCGTGCAGCAGCCCGGGCACAGGCTTGCGCCGGCGCAACAGCTCGCGCGTGTACCGGTAATTCCACTCCTTGACCCGGTTGAGGTCTGCCCCCGTTTTGACCGAGGCGTCAATGATTTCTTCCAGCGACGCCGGCAACTGCTGCGGCAGCCGGCCGAAGACGGCCTGACTGACCATCAGCGTGTTGCAGTGCATCCCCAGGACGCCCTGGTTGGCCAGGGCGCGCACCGCAGCGCCGGCCATGACACCGGCGTTGTATTTCTCTCCCCTACCCAGGCTCCCGGCCGTGCCGGAGGGATTGGCATCATCCCCACCCACCAGCCCCAGGTACTTGATGTCAGTGTGGTCAATCCGGGGTGGCAGCTTGTGGCTGTCTCCGGCCGGATAGACAAGTCGCTCTCCCCCGGGTACTGTCCACTCCAGGGTGTAGGAATCCGGCGTAGGCTTGAGCAGTAGATACTCCCCAACCTGGTTGGGGCTGCGCCAGGCCAGCACTTTGTGCTCGCCGTCGTAATCGGTGAACTGGTGAATCCACAACGCGTCGTCGTGGTCGGCCCCGCCCAGGATGGCCGCTATTCCCTCTCCGCGCGGCGAGTCCGGCAGGGCCAGCCAGTCCTGGTCGTTGACCCAGGCCGTGCCGTACTGTTTATCAACCTTGACGCACCCCCTGGGCACCTCCAGGCCGGTTATCCCGGCCGCCCGGCCGACGGCCACAGGCATGACGTAGAACCGGCCGCCGGGAATCGGAAGCCGCAGCTTCTCCAGCGTGGCGTGGCGTAGGCGCTGCAGGTGCTGGTTAATGAGCCCCCTGACGTGGCTGGCAAACCAGGCCGGGTGGCCGCCACTCACCAGGTATTCACGCAGCGGCCAGCTGGTGATTTCCTCCAGGGTGGCGTGTGGGTCAACCCGGGCCATGGCCTCGGCCACCGTGCCGTTCTCCACCGACTGGAGGAACAGCTCCCCTTCCTGGCTTAGCCAGGGGAGCAATTGCGTCTCGTCGAAAAAGGGATAGAGGTTGATGAGGCTTTGCACGTCCAGGCGCATGTCGTCCTGGCCATGAACGAAGCTGAGGCCGACAAACGTCTGGCCGCTCGTGAGGCGCACTTCCTGCTTGGTGTCACGCGGTAGCAGGAAGTCTACGTCTAACCCATCGGCGATGATGGCGTGCCCTTTGTCCTGGCCGGCCGCGGTCATGATGGTGAACTCTATCCGCCGGGCGTGCTTCAGCTCGTAGAGCAAATGCGCCTGCCGAGCCGGGTCGAGCGTGCCGGAGAGAATCATCTTCCGCAGGAGCTGCCGGCTGACCACTCCAGCCCCGTCCCAGACCTTCCGGCCATTAGTATCCAACTCGTCCAGGTAACGAATCGTCACATCTCCTGGGTTAAAAAAGCCGCTGACCAGGTGCGGCCGCATGATGCGCGATAGACGTTTAGAGAGGACGTAGGCTCCCTGGTCGAGGCTCAATTCCAGCCCGGCCGTAGCCAGAAATTGCTCGGTGGTCATCCCGTCCACGTAGACGTCGGTTACGGCCTCGGCGCTGACCCAGCGCAGCGCCGGCTGGGCCAGCCCAAATGTATCTTCGGGCCGGTAATCGGCCGGCGCGTCCAGCGGACGGGTCAGGATGCGCCAGGCCCGGCCGGTCTGCTCCAGGAACGGGTAAATGGCTCCGCCCAGCGGTGTTTCGTGGCCGGTAATGGTGTAATTGATTGGCTGCTCGGCGACGACCGGTTCTCCACCCCCGGTGCCGGCCAGGCTACGTCTTCCTCTACCTCCCATGAATAGCGGCTCCCTTCTCTCGCGCTTTGACAATTCCTTCCCAGCGAGTAGGGTAAGTGATAATGGTCGTCGTCTGGTGGCATTCGGCCGGAGCGCGGCCGTAGCAAAGCACCCTACTGGGTGCCAGCCGGCGCACCATCTCGCTAAAGCCGTCCAGGAACAGTTGCTGTTCTAGCGGCTTATTCCCAGCCAGGCCAACCGTGCTGATGGCCACCACGCTGCGCCGGGCAACGCCTAGAAAGCAAAATTCGTAGGATGCGGCCGTGCTCCAGGAGATGGTCGGGATGACGGTCAGGCCGTGCGCCTGCCAGAACGCGCCACACCAACGGTTGCGGTAGGTGTTCCAGATTTGCAGGGCCAGGGGCCAGTCCCGGTACAGGCTGAAGTCGGGCGTTAGTACCATCCGGTAGCCCTTCAACGCTTCCAGAGCCTTATACGGCCGGTACCAGACACTTTCAAAGCGGTAGTCATCGAGAAACCAATGAACCGCTCCGCCGGCTAACCCGTGAACGCTACGGATGCGCGTCCGGTAGGGAACGAGCCAGCGCGGAACCTTGGCCAGCGGCGTGTGAGCCAGCGTGGGAATGTCCAGATCGTTGTCGGCCGGAAAGAGATGGGCCGTGTTGAGGCTGTCGAAGCGGCCAGGGTGCTCATGCCAGCGGTGGCTGGTGCGCGTGAGACGTTGTGGCGCGCCAGGAATAGAAGTCATCATATTAGAATGAAGTGTAACACGCCGGGGACATCAGCCCCGTTGTAGTCAGGCTAGCGCAGTAAACAGGATCTGGGGTGGGCTGCCAGCCTCTCCAAGGCCGTCACTTTAGGCCCTTTATTAAGAGGCGCGTTGGCCCTCGTTTTGAATAGACATTCATATCTTTGACTCGGCATGGTTTAATGGATGGCGATGGCACGACGACCAAAACGGCCGCGTGTAGTCTTCGGCTCTCGCGGCCCATTCCTGGGCCCGCTGGACCTAGGCCTGCTCAAGTGGAGTCTACCTCTCGATGAACTGGATACGCACATCTACGTGGTTGGCCGCTCCGGCAAAGGCAAAAGCAAGTTCCTGGAAGGGTTGCTCTGGCAGCTCATCAACCTGGGCCAGGGCTGTGGTCTCATTGACCCCCACGGCGACCTGGCCAATCACTTGCTGCAGCTCTTAGCCTTTCAGCCCACCGGTCGGGAGCAACGTCCGTGGCTGGACAACCCGGCCAACTTCAATCGCCTGCTCTACTGCGAGCCCGGCCGGGACGATTTCTTCGTGCCCATGAACGTCCTGGCCGGCCCGGACAAGCCCTACGCCAAGGCCAGCAACGTCATCGAGGCTTTCCAGCGCACCTGGAGCCATAGCCTCTGGGAAGCGCCTCAGTTCAAGAATGTGGCCTTGCACAGTTTGCTCCTCCTCCTGGAGCACGAGTTGACTCTGGTACACCTGCCTACCCTCTTGACCGATAAGTACTTTCGCCGGGCGCTTTTGCACTTCAGTGACAATCGGGACGTGGTCGCCTTTTTCGAAAACCGCTTTGACAAGTGGGGAAAAGAACAATCCCTGCGCATCGAAAGCCTGCTCAACAAGGTCACGGCTCTGACCCTCAATGACTCCCTACGGCTGATGCTGGGAGCGAAAGAAAACCGGCTCAGCCTGCGCCCCATCATGGACGGCGGCCAGATTCTCATCGCCAACCTGGGCACCTGCGACCTGGAGACCCGCAATTTGCTCGGCAGCCTGCTGACCGTGGGCCTGGAGCAGGCGGCCATGTCGCGCATTGAGCTGGAGCCTAGCCGGCGCCGGCCGTGGTTCTGCGTGCTCGACGAGTTCCAGTGGTTTGTGGCCAGCGAAGGCTCGACCCAGGTTCTGGCCCAAATGCTCTCGGAAGTACGCAAGATGGGGCTGCGCCTCTGCCTGGCCCACCAGGGCTGGCAGCAGCTCGACAGCACCCGGCTTGAAGGCGCCCTGGACCAGGCCCAGCTCAAGGTCATCTTCGGCAGCGGAGCCAGAACGGCCCAGGCTCTGGCCGAGGAATTGTTCGTGCCCGACCCCAGGAAAATCAAGCACGAGGTCGCCGACCCCCAGGCCCAGGAGCGCACCCACCCCTTCTACGAGAATCTCCTGGAGCAGCGCGAGGTCTTTATGCAGTATATTCGCAGCCAGCAGCGCCGACGGGTGCTGCTCTCCCCGCCCGAGAGCGACCGGACGATTCCCCTACGAACGTTGACCATCCCCCGGCCGGCCTTCACACCGGAACAGTTTGAGGCGGTAAAAGTCAGGTTGCTGAAGAAGATTGGGGAACCCAAATTGGGAACATCGGTCGTCCTGAGCAAGAAGCCTTTCTGGGCAGAAGACTCCCGGCCGGTCGAGGCCTCGGGCATCATTGAGGAAAGCACTGGACCGGAGGAGTAATGGCGGCCGGCAGCGACTTGCCCGCTCACGCCGGGCGGTGGCGCAAGATTTGTCGCCACCAGAAGTAATGGGCCAGCCGGCCGATGGTAGCATCGTCCCTGGCCAGCTTGGTGAAAATGCGCACCAGGCGCCGCTTGCTCTTTGGAGGCTGGCGCAGGTACTTGACCATCAGCCGGGCCTCGCTCAGGCACGATTCGACGGTGACAATCGGTGGTTTCATAACGTTCCCAAGCGGCACATATATCATAGGGGACAACCGCCTGGATGAAAACGGTCAAAAACCATATCAAAAGCGCTCAGAGTACGGCCGAAGCAGCCGATCAGCAATCAAGCCGGCAGACGTACTGAGCACTGTGACAGGCAACGCTCGCCCGGCCGTTTAATGAGCAACCACACGCCACAAAACAGCCTCTCTCGCCCACTCAACGGCCATAAAAACGCCCGTTCGGAGTTGTCGTGGCACATAATCGCTCTCCACATGCCCCGGCCGTTTTGCGCTAGTATAACGGCCGGCTCGATGCACGCTATCAAGAACGGCTGATAACCTGGGCCTCCGGTATGATGGCGACCTGCTCGTTTCCGCCGGCCGCCTGCCAAATCGGGGCGGCCAGGACGGTCGCCGGCGAGACTTGGTCGAAGGTCGTGAAGTAAAAAAGGCTGCTGCCGCCGACTCTTTCGGCCACGTGCTTGAGGTGGGCCAGACGCCGCTCGCCGGTGGTCACGACCAGCCACCGGCCGTAGCCGAGGCCAAATCGCTTCCGGTAGGCCGGGCTGTGCAGGTAGGCTACGCCGGCCCGCACCTTCTCGCGGGCAAACCGGGGGTTGGTGTGGGTGGCCATGTCTACTTCCAGGAGAAAAGCGAACTCCTCGACCTTGTCCGGCCGCTGTTGGGCCTGGCGGCGGATGGTGAAGAAACCGTCAGGAATCACTTGCCGGGCACGCTCCTCACCTGTTTCGTCTTGATAGACGGCCGTGTCCGGCTCGGCCCGGAATGCCCCTTCCGGTATCCAGTGGCCCAGACTTAAGAGGGGAGAGCGCCGGCAGGCCGCATGCACATCAATGCGAAAGTTGTTAATGGCCAGGTCGTGCTCGACTCGCGCCAGGCTTTGTTTCTTACGCCAGGTGAAGATCGGCAATGCCAGGCCCTGCAATCCGGCTACCACTTCCGCCCCCCTGGCGGCCAGCCAGTAGACGTGCTCGCCCATTGGCACCCGGTGGATTTCGGCGGCCGATGGGCGGTCAAGGTAGCCGTGGCTGAACAGGGCGTGTAGCCGCTGCCGGGCTTGGGTGCGCCCCTGGCCGGAGAAAAACAGCCGGTCAAGCTGCCGGCGGCTCATCATTCCGTCAAAAGCGTGGATGGTTTCCAGGATGCGCCGATCGCGCTCGGTCAACCGGATGGACCTGGGGTTCTTGGGGCGAGGGGAGGGGGGCTGGCGTTTAACCATAGGGCCATTATAGCAGCGGCGGCCGCGGCCGCGGGTAAGGGCATGCCAAAGGCCGTTGGTATAGGACGCAGGTGAGGGGAGGGAGGGTAGTTGGCATCAAGCATCCCGGCCGCATCTGCAAGAAAAGTGCAGGAAAAGACATAGCCACCTCTGGAACACGTTGTGATCAGATGGCCGGCGGCGTGTAATTGGCCCCCACCCGAAGGGGTGGGAGAGTGATGGGAAAATGCTTGGAAGATTGAAAGTTTGAAATGGGACAAATTACAGGAAGTAATTTGTAGAGTTTTCCACAATCCGAACTGGTACTTGACGCCACCGCCCCGAGAATCTATATTTAATTTTGCTGACGCAAAATTCGTGTTTTATTTCTCTTTCTTCAAATGGATTACTCTGGTAGAGAAATAAACCACCTTATAGATTTTCAAGCGGCGCCTCGGAGCTTATCCCTTCGAGGCTTTTTCTTGCTCCAGCTCATTCTTTTTTTTCTGAGCGACGCCGGCCTCGCAGCCGTTTCAGTTCGGTTTATTATTCAGTTTACCTGGGTCCTGGTGGTCAAGCGGTCCACGCACCCCCTGCGGGGTGGATTTATCCGAGGACATCCCCTACTGACTGCGAGGGCTTTCAAAAAGTACACATTTCATGCTAAACCGCGTCAAAATGGATTGTCAAGTCGATCTTTTTTGCGTTCGTCCGTTCGCTTGAACGCTCGTTCACCCGTTCTCTTGTTCGGCCGAACGCTCGTTCTCCCGTTCAGCCGTTCGTTCCCTGATTTCCGTCAAGTAGGCGTCAAAGGCTTCTCGGGCGAGCTGGGACAGGTCTTTGTCTTCGCCGTTCAATTCGAGTTGGGCACGTAGCCGTTTTAACTCTGCTACCTGGTCGGCATAGAATTGAAAACTGTAGCGAACGGTTTTTCGCTGCTTGGAGGGATGTTCGCCCGTTCGCGTGAACGGCCGTTCTTTCGTTCGCACGTTCACCTGTTCATCCGTTCTTTCGTTCGCTCGTTCTCCCGTTCGCCCGTTCGCGTGAACGGCCGTTCGGGCGTTCGCTCGTTCAACCGTTCGCTCATTCGCCGATTTATCTGCGGGCATTTCAACTGTTTTCCGGGGAATGATCGGCGGTTTTGGCTTTATCGGCATGACACCGGACAAATCTATCTCCTCCGGCCGGACTTTTAGCTTGTAGTTGGGGTCGAAGTCTTCAGGTCTTGGCTCTCGCATGGGTGATAATCCATTCGGCTACTCGATAATAGGCTTGGGCGCCGTGGTGGGCGGGCAGAAGGTGGGTGAGGGGAGTGCGCTGCTCAAATGAGCGGGGGAACTCGATGGTTTCGGGAACATAAACGTTCAAGACGTTCTCTCGATAAATACGCTTGGAGGCCTGAACGACACCAGGCGAGTGTTTGGTACTACTCTTGTACATTGTGAACAGCACCCGGATTTCCTGGTCTCTTAGCTCCTCCCTAAATTTGTGCCAGAAAATCTCCTGTACGTGGTTCACCAGGTCGGACACGCCGTCAATGGACATGCGCTCGGCGCTGGCCGGCACCAGGAGCATGTCGGCCGCGACGATGCCGTTAAACGCCAGGGCAGCTTTACCGGGGGGTGTGTCAATGAGGATGTAATCGTACTCCTCCTGTAGTGGCTGGAGGATGGTGCGGAGCATCCGTTCTTCCCCTGGTTCCAGGCTTTCTTCAATGGCCGCCATCAGGCTAGAGGAGGGAAGGACATCAAAACCGAACCTTGTTTCTTGCCGGATCACGCTGGCCGGAACTTGGTTCATAAATACATGGTAGAAAGTAGGATTGACTTCATCGGGGTTAAGGCCCACGTAGCGGGTCGAGGAGGCCTGCTGGTCCAAGTCTACCAGCAGCACCCGTTGGCCCAACTGCGATAGCGCTGCGGCCGTGTTGACGGCCGACGTAGTCTTGCCGGTCCCGCCTTTATAAATGGTGAAAGAAATTACGTAGGCCACACCTCCCTTTCTGGATACTCCTCCCGGGTCTTGGCTTTCTCCAGCTCCTCATGGGGTATCCGGTAGGCGTGGCCCAGCCGTTGCACGCCGGGAATCCAGCCCTTCTTAATCCAGGAGATGATCGTTTTGGGGTCCTTGTCAATCAGGCGGGCAAAGGCCGTGGCGGAGAGAAACTGCTTCATAGAAGCAGTATTTCATAGCGGTGAAGGGAAATCAACCACCAGTTTATGGAGTTTGTGGACTCTGTGACAACCAATTTAGATTACTTTATGTGGAGGGGACGTTTCGCCAGGGAGAGCTTTCCGCTTCCTAATTGTACACATCAAGAAATACTTGCTTTCTCCAACGCCCTGCTAGGGATCAATGAATTTCTCTGCCTCCTTATCGTTCCGGTGTGCCTCTCGGTCGTAGGCGTCTGCGATGTCGAGCAAAAATGCGGCCGTTTTGATCCACTCGTATTTTAACTTCTCTGCATCTTCCCGATACTGCCGAGCAAGTTGCCTCTCCTGAATCCCGCCTTCGCCTAACGCTCTTGATGTCATGCCACGGCTGTTGTACTTGGCGATGCGAAGTCCATTAGCTATTTCTTCGTAACCGCGTTCGATGTACTCTCGTGCAACGAGACAAGGCCATATGCCATCGAATGAAGGGGGTGGCACTCGGCACAACACTTCACCGAGTTGCTGATGACCAATAACCTCGCGGTCAGCCTGCTTGCACAGTTCGAGAGCGCGTTCGCACCAACATCGCAAGAACTCGTCCCGTTCCTGCTTATCCAATCCCCGGCCCGGGAATCCGTTCCACGCATGCCATATTCCACCGGCAATCGAAGCTAAACGCCAGACGTTTTCTTGTTCCTGTGGATCAAGCTCAACATCTCTGGGTCCGTGTTGTGCTTTGAAACGAAGAGTGATGAGTTCTGCGAAGAATTCTGGCGATTGCTCAAGTTGCTCCATGATGAATTTCGGTGGTCGTTCGCTCTCACTGAGAATATCAATATAAAACACTTCAAGCCGAGCGATCTCATCGACGTCTATCTGCATAGCTTGGTCCAACCGTTGAAAAATACGCGCGATGTACCATTGCCCCATTTGGTCAAAGGCTCTTTTTGCCTCTTCGCGGGTGATGGTTCGACCAGCACGCAACACCTCGAAATAGATTTCGTCAGTCCCCTGTGCTTTCCCTTCCGCCGCGCAGTGGCCTGCAATACGCACGGCCTCATCCCAACGTCGAGCGTTAATCAAGTGGCGCACAGTGATCTCCAGGTCACCATTGTCACTGATATTGGCGATTCGTCCGACGCGCTCCCAATATTGCTGCCCTAATGGCTCACCCTGCTGGGCAACAAATTGGCGAATTTCTGGTGTACTTGGAGAAGCGACTAACGCCTCAAGCGCGTCGTGCCTTCTATCCTCATACAACAAGCGCTCCACCACCAACTTTAACCACTCGATTCCTCTCTCGACTGAGCGAGCAGCAATAAAGCCTAAAGCCAGATCGCGCTGTGCGCCTTCTTGGGTTAAGTCCATATTCAGTAGAGTGTCTTCAAGATCCACAGTTAAGGCGTTGAGGGTCCAACCGACAAGCCTACCATGCTCGGCGCACTCAGTAAGGCGCATCAGTTCGGTGAGCGGATCTGGCCGGTTCAGTATGTCATAAATTGCTTGCTTGCGGAGAGAAGTCAGGTGTTCCTGTTGTTCTTTCGAGTTCCACCGATATTCGTGAGCTAACGGTGGACTGTAAGAGAAGAGCCACGCTACCTCGACTATCGGATCAGATGGTGTGAACGAACTAAGCAAGCTGGATGCCAGCTTAACTCGCGTTTTGTTATGCGATGCTACTTTCTCTGAAAAAGTCCAGGTCGCAATTCGATGCCGCAGCACGTTTTGCATCTCGAGCCGTTGAGTGGAGTTTAGCTGCTGAAAACTGCTCAGGTTTGCCTGAATATAAGCCAAAAGATCCGGATTTACGGGAACCTGTCGATCCGCCAGTAAATCAAGCGATTTAGCCGGATCGCGTTCCAACTCGGCGTATATGAGTTTCCGCAACTCCTGATAGTACTCTACTTCCTCCTCGTATGCGTAACGTTCAAATTCTGCAGGAAGCTCCCACTCCCGGAACTCAGGTCGTGTATTCGGTGCGATAATGCCCCCGCGCCCATGCATTTTCATGATATCTAGCAGGAGCGACCATCCTACAACAGGGTGTCTCCTCTGTATTGTGCGGAGAACGGCAACGCGTGCTTCGGGCGACGCGTTGGTGTGCTTCACAAAAGGGTGGAAAATGCTGAGTAACACTTCGTCTGGGCGGTTTGAGTACATTCCACCAACATCTAGCTTACACAGTCGAGCCAGGATGTCTGCGACCCTGGGAAAATAATCTGGATGCCACGCAAGAACTTCGAGCGCCCGTAAGAGCCCACAGTGGGCACACTCGCCAAATAACGACGAGTCCTTGGGGTCCTGGCGAAATAGATTGCTGAAACCATTATTTGTTGAAGCGATTGCATCCGCCCGGTTCAAAAATGGGAGTGGTGCCGCCTCTGCAAATACGGTTAAGGTATTACCAAACGTCGCCCACGTCTTCCAATCATCGTTTAGTAACTGATGGACCAGGTTTCTCACCAGCTTTTCAACTGTTTGCGCTCCGATCTGGGCTTCTATGGCAGTGCAATTGACAGAGAGCCAGGCGAGGGAATTGGAAAGCCCGTCTCTTAGTTCGCGTGAATTTTCCAGCTGTTGTCCTCGCAACGGTGCGTAGAAGCGTTCATCAACCTCAAGATCGTACTTCGGGTCATATCTCGCCAGAACCCGCAGGCAAGTCTCTTTAAACCGCTGGAGATCTGTCGCAGTAACTCGCCCTATCAGGGTTCGCCATGCATCTCCAATTGACCGCCACTTAATCGTCTGACCCAAAGTGCGAAGAGGTGCGTCGGGAGCATTTAAGAGATCGTGAACCCGCCTTTCAATCGACTCATAGCTTGACATCCCTGAGAGTTCTAGCAGAGTCTTCTGGTCAGCCGGGTTGTGCGGATCCCAGGCGCCAGCTAAAAGCAAAGCCGTGAGCAGACTATCACCGTCAGCAGGTACCCATCGTGGAAGTTCGTATTCGTATCCAAGTAGCCGCTGTAAAGCGGTTAGTTTGCCTCCGCTTGACCATGCGAGTCGCTGAGCCTTGTCTTCGTTCTCTACTAACGAAAGGAGTGCCTCTTTCAACGCTTGTCTTGAAATCGGCGATAGGAGAACATCGAACCGGGTTGATGAAGCGTCTATATTGTTGGGAAGCAGGAGATGATGCTGCCGAGATAACAGTAGAGAACCGTCAAAAGTATCAAAAGCAGGCAAGAGAATAAGCGATGACGTATTAATACTGCTCAGTGCCTGCGTTAGCCGATGCCATGCTTCGGGCGACGTCACGACAACTGACTTAGCTAGCCATTCCTCCCGCTGCTTCTGTTCGGCTTGAAGGATGGCAGCACAAGCAAAGACAATACACTCTTCGCGCGTATCTCCTTTAACCCTTAACATGCCGCAATCCTGGCGAAGCCAGGTATGGAAAACGCCAACTTCTTTGACGCGACCCGCAGTAACGACTGCTTCTGATAGGGCTGGCTCCGTTCGATGTCTCCAGTTCTCGAAATAGATATGGACAGGGTGCAATCCGTCCAAAGCGCGGTGGAGAGCTTCAGTTGTAAACCAGGCAAGTACTGTGGGGGCTTGCGAGAGCCACTGGGCAAGATCGGTCGCATCATAAGCTCGCACATCTGTCCACTTCCCTTCCTGCTGTTTTTGACGGGCCCACTTCTCCTTGTTCGCCCATCGGCGACCGGTTAACGCGATGTAGGTGACTTCTGCTTTGTTACGGTCAAGAGGTTCCCTAGTTCTCTTATCATAGTCTTGGTTGGCTTTGACCGTTGTACGATCATCCGCACTGAGTTCCCACACAGACTCATTCGTTGTGGCGAACATCGTCGGTTCGGGTGTTACGAGAGTCCCATCATAGCCACCTAAGCGCGTCGCTCGATATCCAGGAAAGTGGCAGTGCGCCCCAGGTACTAGCGCGAATATCAATCGCCGGACTAGAACCGGTAGGGTGTACTCAGCGTTAGGGGAATGCGATGCCCATTGATTAATTTCATCATCCGTAATTGTCCACATTAGACAAGGATTTTATAGCAGGACATTTGGATACCCAAACCTCTCTCATCTGCAATGATCGCCGGGCAAGTGACGCCAGCAGCCAATAGGCAGCTGTTTTAGGTCAATGGTTGCTCGCTTTCATCGCTGTTACACCATTATGAAGGTACAGGCGACTAACCCGACCGCTGCCGTTTCCCCTTGCATCTTAGTGTTTTCCACCTATGGGTAGCGCAGCATAAATTCTGCCTTGGCCCGGTCAAAGTCACGCCGCTTCGGGGGTAGCGCGTCCCAGTAAGCGGCAGCCTGGGCCGCAATTTCATCTAGTCGCTGCTGTTGCTGTAGACTTTGAGGTACAGCCTGGGTGAAACGGTAGCCCAGCCCATCACCGTAAAATACCAGGTAAAGCCGGTCCTGGCCGGCCAGCCGGGCTAAAACCCGGGCTTGGTCTGCCTCGGCCACATTGAGAAACGATTCAAAGCGGTATGGGTTACGGGGATTATCGAGAATTACCAATTCAAGCCTGATGAGTGGGGCAGTAGGCATTAGGATAAGCTGCCACTGATATCTGACGGGCTTGCCGGCGAACCCCTCAATGTCTGCGTCGGCCGCATGGCAAATATGAACTATGCCGGTGTTGGCTTCCACGGCCATACAGCCGTAGCCGGTCTGCTCGAAAACTTCGCGTATTTCCGGGGGTAATTCGGCCGAAGGGGCAATTTGGCTCTGCCACAATCTCGCCGCCGCGTCCCACCGTAAAGTAAAGGCCGGCTTCGGTATCGTTTCGAGTAGCGGCTTCAATGCAAGCTCAATAGCCGCCGACTTTGCGGCAGGAAAGCGGCGAAGATAGGGGAGACTGTCCGGCTCAATCTGCATCTGGCAGACAATTCCTCGCTCCTCGGTGGCAGTCATCATTACCAGCTCATATTCACCAAAGGCTTCTTCGACCGCTTTGAGCCAGGCCGGATCGGCCGGCCGGGGGCGGTCAACCATGAGAATCCCCACCAGAAACTCTTTACTTCCGGCCTGCATCGTCAGGCCATAACCTGAGAAGACCTCCTTTGTGCCGGGGTGCCAGAGAAAAAACAGCTCCCCCTTGCCGATAATTTCTTTGTGTGGCTCCCGTTCTTTCATACAGTGGCCGGGCCAACCCTAGCCGGGCAGAGTTAGCCCGTGCCATTCCCGTTGCTTTCTCCAGAACTCCGTTGCCGGGCCTGAATTCGATAGGTACTGGTGCGGTCCTTAGGCTTCAAAAGCAGTACGACTATTTCTGTAGCCGGGTCATATTCCTGTATCATTCGCATTGTGTCCTCGTCGGCATCGGCCGCGATATCCTGCTGCGATAAGTACACAAATGGATGGCCGGCCCCGGGCCATGGCCGCACCGTCGTATCAACAACGATCACACCGCGGCCAACAGCCTGAAAAGCAGTCCTTGCCGTTAGCCAGAAGACCTCGACGTTCCTCCGAATCCACACCAGATCGCGCTGCCGTTCTCGGCGTGCCCATTCTGGCATTTGGTCTTTTTCTTTTGACATACAGGCTGGGGGGTAAAACCGGCGGTCTGGAACGCCGCTGCTACCCGGGAGAGCCACACACACTATAATAATGGTAGTTGGTTTGGCTTGCCGTCGTTTTCCTTTGGTTGTGATTCCGCCCGCCTCCTCGTGGCTATTTCTTGCTCGACGTTCTCCGGCCGGCCTTGGTAATCCACCGTTTCCTTGGAAAGCAGCTTGAGCCGCTCCTGGTTCCGCAGATAGCCAGGATTACTTGTCGCGCCGAAGAACATGGCAATGGCCAGCATCTCGACCCCTTCACGCTGCTCCAGTATTTCGGCATGAGTCAGCGAATAGGCCGACAGATCCTTGAGGCGGCGCATCATCGCGTCGGGGTCGCGCTGGCCAACTCGATACTCGGCTTCCATCAACATGTACATGGTTTCGGCCGCGGTCATCGCCAGCGCGTAACGCTCCTGATCCCCCATAGGGGCAGTATACCATACGGCGAACTGGCCCTCGGTGGGGGAGGATATTCTAATGCTTAAGTGCGGATTGCGGGTACTTACGTTTATAATAGGTTTCGTCGGCAATTGAAGGAGGTACTAATGTCTAAGAGATCCGGCCGTAGCAAGTTACCATCGCCCAACGCAGCGTTTCGTGCATCAGGACAAACAGGGGAGATAACTCCGGCAGAGATTCGGGGAATGGTTTGTAATCCGGTGTACGCAGGAGTTGGCCCTTTCCCGGCTCTGGTTTCTGATGAGCAATGGGTGGCGGCTGCGGCTATGGCTATTGAAAAGGAGGGCGCCGAACAGTTTTTAGTAAATCTTCTTCACGTTTTGCGGCAGACATTTGCCGAGGACGGCGACTAGGATTCCATTTCACGGAAACCATCCACTTCACTTGAGTAAGAGTGAAAACACTATTTAGAACTCTGTTTTGACTGAGCTTCAAGAACTTCTAATTTACCTGCGAGCCGAGCGGCTTCTTTTTCGGCCGCTATCCGTGCTTGCCGTTCACCGGCCAATTCCTGGCGAGTGCGTTCCAGCGCCTCTTTAGTGGCAGCCAGTTCTCCCTCAAATTTAGCGATGGCGGCCGTCAGGCGGGTGATTAGCGTTGATTTTCCATCTCCTACAGTTTGAGCCAACGAGGATTCTATGTGGGAGACATCCACTAACTCCCCTTGAACAAGAGCAGACGTAATCGCTTCGTTACTTTTTTGCTGGCTACGGAGTTCTTTTATGGTGGCCAGGATAGCTATATCGCGGTCGGTGTAGGCACGAGTTTGGCCTTTTTGCGGGGTCGCGAATTCGGAGAAAAAGTCACCAAAATCGGCCGTCCACACTCTAACTGTTGTGGGGGAGACCCCGACGATTTTAGCTGCCTCTCCAATGCCGTAGGCCATGTGACAACTATAGCGACGTAAGCAAGAGCAGGACAGTAGGCTAGAGTATACTTAAGGCTGCAAAGTTTTGCTTTTTGTTGCTTTTTGCTGCTAGGAGTGCTACATTCCAAAAGACAATTTTTTCTGGATTTGAAACAGCCCCGACCGGCGTTGCACGTACTGATCAGGGCCTAACCAACCATCCAAGCTAGACCAGGCACCCCGGGTGGCCGGCGGCATCTTAGCGGTAACTGTTCCACACGGTCAAAGCGGCCGTGGTTCTTGTTTAGGGCACAACATAAAGCGTTCAGTTCGGCGCGTGTGAGACTCGCTTGGCGTTGAGTAGAGTGCGCCTGTAGGTTAAGAATACCGCTTGTGCCCCAGGTTATGGACGGGATAAGGAGATGATGGTGGCGGATGTCAGGAACGGCTCGCACCGGCCGCCGGCCTACTTTGAGTGGTGGTATTTCCACTTTGTTTCCCCGGACGGGCCGACCATCAATCTGCTGGTACACGAGACCGACATTTTCGGGGTGAATAATTCTCCGTATCTGTCACTATCCCTCCTATCTCCAGGCCAAGAACCCCGCTATTTTCGACGCTCGCTGGCCGAAAACGAGATTGCTCGGCAGCAGCCCTACCTGAAAACGGCGCAGAGGGAAATTGAGGAAACGGCCGAAACGGTGCGTTTCGCACTCGACTTGGCCGAGGAAACGGGTCCAGGCCGGCTGCGCTTCAGCGGTGAGATCACCAAGTTATCCCGGCCCATTGCCGCAAATAATGGAGTCCTTTACGAGGATGCACTAAGTGGGCGCCGAAGCCATTGGGTGGTACAGATAGCATATGCCCACTTTACCGGCATCCTGCTGCTAGATGGTGTCAGCCAACGCCTTTCAGGGCTCGCCTATCAGGATCACCAATGGGGAGATATTCTGATTCAAGAATTTGTCGCCGACTGGGTATGGGGGCATTTCAGCAACGGCCGGACGGCCGTTTTGTTTTTTCACATCCTAACCAAATACGGGCAGTGGATTGACCGGGTGGCCATGGTCACGAGGGCCGGTACGTTCGTTGGAACTGAATTATGTTCATCCCACCTGGCCCAATTATTTGTGGACCCGACGCCGGATGCCTTTGCCGGCACAGTTGCCGTGTGCTTTTTGGAACAGTTGGCACAATTGTCGTTCAGCATTGCGCCGGGGAAAAAAATGCGGTGCCGGCTAAACGAGACCCACGGGGGGTTTCTGGCTAGCTACATTCGCTGGTCGGCTGCGGCCGAATGGGAGCTGGGCCGCACACGGGAGCCAATATATGGTATAACCGAATATGTACGTATTCGACCGGCCGACTATGATGGGGGAGTTCATCGCCAACAACATCGTTAGTGTTTTCTTCGGGCTCACGACGCTGATCACCTCGGTCATTGCCTTGCGTTACGTCAAGCTTGAGCATCGGCGCAAGGTGGAGCGAATATTGGGTGAGGGGAGGCGAGCCGGGTTGTTCCTGTCGCGAGAGGCGATGATCAAGTATCTACTCTCGATGTATGACGCAGCTAAGGAAGGAGACGTCATCTGGGCGCAGTGTGTACGCTGTACTGATTTTACGCCGGCCGTACGTTCCCAGATTTTGAAGGCGGCCGGTAGGGGAGTGCGGTTTCAGATGATTATCAACAAATATTCGCCGTCTGTCGGGGAATTCCGGGCGCTTTTTGAGCCGATTCAGACGGCCGAATTGGTTGAGGGGACAGATAATGCTATTTCACTGCAAGGATTGTCGGAAAGAGAAGTGGTGATTGCTTTTCCGGGAGTGGATTCGTATACGGCCGTATTGATGCGGGATAGATATTTTGTGCTTGTCGTCAAAGCCTGGTTTGATAAACAGTTCAGTCAATTGAAAGAACCGATAGGAGATTTTCCTCTATGACTATCGCTCTAAGAGAAGGTCAAACGTAACATGCAAAAACAAGATGTCACGTCAACGTCACAACTGGCAAGTTAACAACAAAATCATGCAAGCCTCGAACAATGTCTTTATAGTAAGGATCATCAGGATATAAGTAACCATGCCGTATTAAAAGATCGATAATACTAAGATTAGAATTAATCTTAAAATTCCTAGATGTAATCATAATCTTTACGACCTTTTCGATTGGCCACAAGTAAAAACGCGCTATTTTGCCGTCGTTGTT
>JAKEFB010000184.1 GCA_022616275.1 Chloroflexota bacterium | reverse complement strand
GATTATGGGTATTCTTGGAATAGCAGTCACGATTAGAGCGGTAGTACAGCTCGTTCACGCTTTGCGAACAGGAGGCGTAGAAGCAGCAATAGAGACTCTAGTAGGTGCAGGGGCTGGGGTAACTACTGTGGCAATAGCCGTCCCTGTAGCCAAGGTGCTGGTTGCTATCCTGGGGCTAGGCCTTATAGCTCTCGCAGGAGGAGCTATTGCTTACTCATTTGTAAGAGATGCGATTCTAACAACGCTTTCTAACTTTCTTGAGTTACAGAGAAATTTAAATTCGTTAAAGTTAGAAGAGGGTTTGGACAAAGTTAGGTTTACAGTAGAAGACGAACCAACACAATGGGGAATCGAGAGCATAGTTACGTTGACTGGGTTAGATCAGGCTGGGAATGTACTGGCAGAATACAGAGTCTTTTTTAATATGACTCTTGTTACAAGTGTAATGCACCCAGAATTTACCGCTACTAATGCGATCCTACAGGGATGGGCAAGGTTTGCGATATAGTAACGATAACATTTCATCCCCGTCACTGAAAAAAGACAGGGAATGCCAACAAGGCCAGAGCCTTGCTGAAAAAAACAGCTTCACTAACACCAGCATGAGTTTGGTACGTACCTTGACACAGACGGCAACAAGCAAAATTACCCTGCAGATGAGGTAGCCTCTTGTGGGGGGATGAAATGATAACATTGTAGTACTTCATCTTGCGGCTATTTATAGACGACTGTATTTGAGGTTATAATAGGGTTACCTATGGTAATGACGAGAAAATTTTTTCGAGGAATCAGTAGAATCCTGCTCGGAATTGTTGCTGGCATTTTCCTTACAGTGCTTTCCTTCAATGAAGAGCAGTTACATATGGCCCCGTTAGTTAGTTTGTTTATCGTCTTAGTATTCATAACTAAGCCTTCAAACTGGCTAGAAGGTAGCTTACATGGCGCATTTTACGGACTTATCTTTGTGTCAACTATGGTTTATTATGCACACCTTCTTCGTGGCGAGAATATATCCCTGCTTTATGTTCTAGGTTCGACCTCTATTGTGTTAATAAGTGTACTCATTGGTAGCACGGTGGGATTCGTATTCAAAATGCTAGAAAAGCTCAAAGCCGGGTACCAGGCGGTAATGGGAATAGAAGAAAAAATTCAACATCTAGAATCAAAGTTGGATGAACTGCTGAGTCAGGAGCCCAGATTGAACGACACGATTGGCCCTGTAGACTCTACTGAACGATAAAATAGACGACCCTCAACGTCTAATTGTTGACAACTGTTAACCGGTAGCGTGTGTGGATAAGGGAATGTAGCGGAACGCCCTTCGTCAATATAAAGGGTGCCTTGTTTTCTAATTTCCCTCGAATCCCCAAGCTGATGCATATTATGGCTGTCAACGGGTCAACAGTGGTAAGCGGTCCAACGGCAAAGGCATCTGGGCGCAGGTTCATGCTTTGACCCGGCGCGTGTTTGCTGCTCCTCGGCTGCATAACGGCCGCCCTACCGCCGCCACACCCCCAGCCGTGACCGTAGACTTGTCCATCAGCCGCGCCACCTCCACCGCCACCGACCGCTCCTGGTTTCGCCGTGTGCTACGGCCGCTCACAAAATGACATTTTTCACCCGTTTTGTTACGATTGCGTGCTTGTGAGTGGTAAGCACAAGGTCCGGGCGCTTTTTGGTTTCTTGCTGTTGCTGTATTGGTTGGTGTCGTTGCGCCATCTAGCCGTCGTTCCCCCGGTTTATGAGGATGAACCGTGGCAGGCGTCTACGGGCTGGAAGATAGCCAGGGAGGGGGTGTTCGGCTCGGATCTGTTTACCGGCTTTTATGGGATGGAGCGCCACTATTACGGCTATATGCCTGTCCATCCTTTGCTACTGGCGGCCGTCTTTCGCGGGGCCGGGGTGGGGCTGTTCCAGGCCCGCTTTGAGCCGGCGGTGTTGGGTGCGCTGGCGCTGGCTTTGACTGCTGCCCTCGGCCGGCGGCTGTTTGGGCCGGCCGTGGGGCTGCTGGCCGTTTACTTCTTGCTGGCCGTTCGCCTCACGGCGCTGGGGCCGAGCCAGGTCACGGGCATTGTCCTGCTGGACTTTGCCCGCATTGCCCGCTACGACATGGCCGTGCCGGTCTTGGGTCTGGCGGCGCTGCACGTTTACTGGCCGGCGGCCAGGGCCGGCCCGGAACGGCCGGCGTCTTTGTGGCGCTACGCGCTGGCCGGTCTCCTGGCCGGGCTGGCCACGCTCAGCCACCTGTATGGGGCTTTCTGGCTGGTGGCTCTGGCCGTCCTCACCCTCTGGCAGCGGGCCGGCTGGCAACAGCTTCTGGCGCTGGCAAGCGGCTTTGCCCTGCCCTGGCTGCCCTACGCCCTGTACGTCTTCTCTGGCCTGCCCGATTGGATCGGGCAAACGCGGGATTACGCTCCGCGCTTTGGCCTGCTGGAGCCCGGCTGGTACTGGCAAAACCTGCTGCAGGAGCCGCGCCGCTACGGGCCGGGGCTGGGGCCACCCGGTTGGAATTATTTGCTGCGGCCGGGCTTCTGGGCGGCGTTAGGGGCTGTCCCCCTGGCGCTGCTGGCCCTCGGCCGGCGGGCCCTGGCCGGCGACCGGGCGGCCAGGACGTTGTTTGTGCCGGCCGTGGCCCTGCCGGCCCTCTTGGCCCTGCTGATTTACTTGAAGCTGGCCAATTACCTGGTCACCATCGTGCCCTTGTGGGCGGTGGCTGTAGCCTGGGGGGCGCGGCAGGCGCTGGCCTGGCGGCCACTCGCGCGGGCGCTCCTGGTGTTGCTGCTGCTGGCCATCTCGGCCGAGGGGGCCTGGCGGCTGGCCCGGCTGGAACAGGCGGCCGCCACGACGACGCCTTACGCCGATTTTATGGCCCAGGTCGAGGAGCACATACCGGCCGGGGCGACGGTGTTGGGCCTGCACCATTACTGGTTTGGGCTGGAGGACCGGGCGTACCGTTCCTGGGCCGTGCCTTTGCTGCAAGGCAACGCCACCTATTGGTCACCGCCGCGACCGGTGGGGCTGTCGCTGGAGGTTATCAATCCTGAGGTGGTCCTCATTGACCGGCGGATGCGCGCTTTTTTTGAGGGCGACCCGGAGACGGCCGGGGCTATCTGGGCCTGGCTCGACGAGCGAGGCTTCCGGCCGGCGGCTGTAGTCGAGGACCGGACTTACGGCCGGATGGAGATTTACCGGCGGTGAGGCGATGGCGGCGTTCCTGGGCGTTGCTGGCCCTGTGGGTGATGGTCGCCGTGGCCGTGGCTATGTTGCCGGGACCGCTGGCCGCTCTGAGAGCCAGCCTACCGGTTATCGGCCGGTGGGCTGACCCTGACGCCCAGCACCGGCTGCAACTGGGCGACGTGCCCTACGACCTGTTGCGCCAGGCCGACGCCCTGCTGCCCAGAGATGCGGCGGTGCTCCTGGTGACAGATGGGCAGGACGTGCGCCGCCGGGAGTACAGCACCTACCACCGCGCCCTGTACTATCTGGCCCCCCGGCCGGTGTGGTGGCTGTCACCGGCGCCCCCAGATGGGACCTGGGAGGCGCGCTGGTGGATTTCGGCGCCCCTGACGGCCGGGGCTATCCAGGAAGCAGCGGCCGGGCGGGGCGCCGGCTGCGTGCTGGCTGTTGGGGTGACGCTGCCGGAGGAGGTCGGGCGGCCGGTGGCCGGGACTGGGAACCAGTCCTCACTGGCGGGCGGAACGCTGTGGCACCTGGCCGGCCAGGAAAGTTCCTGCCTGGCCGAGGGGCCGAGCCCGGCGACGATTGCCTACGCCGGCCCGGCCTGGCCGCTGCAGGTGGCGGTGGCTGTTGGCCTGGCGCTGGGGCTGGGCTACGGCGCGCTGAGGATCGTGGCCCGGCTGGGATACCGGCCCGGCCGGGTGGAGGCGGCGGCGCTGGCCTGGGTATTGGGCGCAGGGCTGTTGACCGTAGCCATATGGTGGCTGAACCTGTGGCGGGTTTCTTTCAAGGACCAGCGAATCATTCTGGCCTTTGGAGTTTTGGCAGCCACTGGCCTGCTCAGTCGCCGGGGCGCAGGCCCGGTGGTAGGCCGGTGTGGTCCAGTAATGGTAGAGGACCGGCCGACCCGCGCAATCCGGGCATTGCTGCTCGTTTTGCTGGTTTTTCTTTTTCTATACGTCTTACTGATGAGCGCCGGCCGGCCGCTGTTTATCTGGGATAGCTGGGTCAATTGGGCGATGAAGGCCCGGATTATTTTCCTGGAAGGGGGCGTGACGCCGGCCGTCTACGCCGACCCATCGCGGGCGGTGGCCCTGCTGGATTACCCTCTGCTGGTCCCTTTGCTGGAGGCCTGGCTGTTTGGCTGGCTGGGCGCGCCCGACGACCGGCTGGTAGGGGTGCTGTTTGCCTTGTTTTACCTGGCCCTGGCCGGCACTGTTTTTGCCGGGGTGCGCCGCTGGGGGGCCAGGCCGGTGGTGGCCCTGCTGGCGGCCGTGGCCCTGGTGTCCATGAACCACGTGGCCGGGCTGGCGGCGTCAGCCTTTACTGACCTGGTGGTGGCTGCCCTGGCGGCCGTGGCCGGCCTGTACCTGGTCCAGGGGCTGGCGGCCGGCTCGCCAGGCGGGCTGCTGGTAGCCGCCCTGGCCGGCGGCCTGCTGCCCTGGGCCAAGCGGGAGGGGCTGGTGCTGCTGGGTGCGCTGGCCCTGGCCACGTTGTTGGTGAGCTGGTGGCCGGGCGGAGCGGTCCGCCGCCGGGGGCTGTTGGCTGTGGCAGCGCTGGCCGTGGCGGCCGGGCTGCTGGCCGGGCCGTGGTGGCTATTTGCCGGCCGGCAGGCCATCGCCAACGACGCTTTTCTGCCCATGACCCCGGCCACTTTCCTGGACAATGCCGGCCGGCTGCCGGCTATTGCCGGGCTGATGCTCGGCCAGTTGGCCAACGCCCGTTTCGGTTTCGTCTGGCCGTTGGTGGCCCTGGCCGGGTTGGGGGTCTGGCTCGGCCGGAACCACCCTTCCGGCCCGGCCGGCAGCCCATTCTTGCACCTGTTGCCGCTGGCTGCCTTCTTATACCTGGGAGTGATAGGGGTGACCTACGTTTTTTCCAATTATGTCCCTTACCAACAGCACGTCCTGGCCTCCGTCTTTCGCCTGGCCAGCCAGGTGGCAGCCTGGCCGGTGCTGTGGCTGGCGGGGTATGGGACGGAGCTAGAGCGAGAGGGAGGAGATTAGAGATTGGAGACTTGTCCTGAGCTACGCCGAAGGATTGGAGATTGGAGATTTTCCGGGGAATCCAAAATCTAAAATCTGGACGAATGCTTCGCATTCGCATCCAAAATCGCCACCTGGTGGCGGTCTTGCTGCTGGGTCTGCTGGTCCGGCTGCCCTGGCTGGCGGGGGATTTGAACTTGACGGCCGACCTGCCTATCTTTCGCGAGTGGGTACGGCTGATCCAGGCTCATGGGCTGGCGGAGTTTTACGGCCGGACCCCTCACACTGCCTATGGGCCGGTGTCGGCTTACCTGTACGGGGCGGCCGGATGGGTGGAAGCCGGCCTGCCGGCCGGGCTGCGGGGCGAGGCAGCTCTCAACGTGTTGATCAAGTTGCCGCCGGCCCTGGCCGACGTGCTGCTGGCCGGGGTGATGGCCTGGTTGTTGCGCGGCCGGCCGCCCTGGTTGCGGCTGCTGGCCTGCGCCGCTTACCTCTTTAGTCCAGGCCCCTGGTATGTATCGGCCTTGTGGGGCCAGTTGGACGGCGTATACACCTTTTTCCTGGTGGCAGCGGTGGCCGCCCTGGCCAAAGGCAGAGTTACCCTTTCCTGGCTGGCCTGGACGCTGGCTATGGCTACCAAGCTGCAAAGTTTTGTCCTGCTGCCGCTCCTGGTGACGGTGACAGCCGGGCGCTATGGGCTGCGCCGCCTGATGCAGGGGCTGGCGGCCGGCGGCGCGTTGGGCCTGCTTCTGGCCGCGCCGTGGTTGCTGAACGGCCGCCTGGTGGAGCTGCTGCGGGCGAACGTGCCCGGCCAGCTACCGGTCGTCGTCACGGCCTATAATCTCTGGTATCTCTTGTTGGCCGGCGATCCCACCCAGGCAGCGGCCGGCGACCAGGTGGGCGGCCTGCCCATTTCTTACGCCACGTTCAGCGCCGGGTTGTATGGGGCGTTTGTTTTTCTGGTCTGCGGCCGGGTTGCCCGGCGGCGGGGCGCTGTTTCGCTGGCTACGGCGACGGCCCTGCTGGCGCTAGGGATGTTTCTGCTACTCAGCGGCGTGCGCGAACGGTATTTGCTGCCGGTGCTGCCTTTTTTGCTGTTGGCTGCGGCCGGTTGGGAGCGGCCGGCGGCCGGCGGCCGGAGGTATGGGTGGGCTTACGTTGCCTTATCGCTGACCTTTTTCTTCAACCTGGCGACGGTGGCTTCTTTTGCTCCGGCGCTGTGGACGAACCTGGTGGTCTGGCAACCCCCCTATCCAACTCTCATCGCCATTTTGAAGGTTTTTTCTTTTTTAGCAGCGGCTATTCATGTGGTTGTCCTGGCCTGGCTGATGGCCCGGTGGATGGGTGAGCAGACTGAACCAGGCCAGGAAACGCCCGTAGCTGCGCAACCACCGGCAATGCGTTAGAGTCTATCGGAGATAACCTCCCGGAGGTTAACGTTTGCTGCTGACCTCTAGTGTCAAGCCTCCGGGAGGCTATTAAACGTGAGTTGAATGGACGTTGTGACGAGCCGCCGTCTGATTCATTGGGCATTGTGGGCGCTGGTGGCCCTCCTGGCGTTGCGCTTCTTGTGGTTTGCCACGACGGTGGCCCGCCAGCACACCTCCGGTTTTGCGGCCTACTATACGGCCGCCCGGCTGGTGCGGGCCGGGGCCGACGCCGGCCAGTTTTACGACGAAGCGTGGTTCCGCGAGCAGGTGGCCCAGGACACGCCAACCATTGGCGACATCTATAACGTCGGCCCGCCGGCGACGGCCCTGTTGCTGCTGCCCCTGGCCGGGTTGAGTTACGAACCAGCCAGGGTTGTCTGGACCGCTTTCAATGTGGTTATCCTGGCCCTGGCGGCGGTGTGGCTGGTCCGCCAGACGGCCCTGCCGGGCCACGTGGCCGCCGCCGCGCTGGTGGTGCTGTTGTTATACCAGCCATTGTACGCCAACTTTGCCCTGGGCCAGGCTTACGTGCTCCTCCTGGGGCTGCTGGTCGTCGCCTGGCACAGCTACCGCCAGCGGCGAGACGGGTTGTTGGGCGCGGCCCTGGGGCTGATGCTGGTGCTGAAGACGGCCGGCATTCTCCTCTGGCCCCTGCTGGTCGTCCAGCGCCGCTGGCAGGCTTTGCTCTGGGCGGCCGGAACGGCGTTGCTGGTGATTGTTGGCTCCTTGCCCTGGCTGGGGCTACCCGCCTGGCTGACCTATTTGCGTCTGCTGCCTGGATTCACCGGCCGGCCGGAGCTGGCCGTCACTGCCTACCAGACGCACCTGAGCTTTTTCCGCCACCTGTTTGGCTTTAACCCACAGTGGAACCCGGCCCCGCTCTGGCCGGCCCCCTGGCTGGCCACGGCGCTGCCCTGGCTGGCCTTGCTCAGCCTGGTGGGCATTAGCAGTTACGAGGCCCTCCGGGCCGGTGACAGTGATGAACTTTTTGCCGCTTTTGCCGTCCTGAGCGTGATTCTTAGCCCGGTGGCCCTGGATTACCACTACACCTTGCTCTTATTACCGCTGGCCATTGGGCTGGCCTGGTGGTGGCGGGTCCGGCCGGGGTTGCGGCCCACGCTACTGCTGGCCGCCGCCGTCCTGCTCGTGGCGGCCGATCTCCCCTACCGCTCGCCCCGGCTGGCCGGCGGGCTGTGGGCCTTGCTGGCCTATCCCAAGCTCTACGGTGGCCTGCTGCTGTGGGCTATCTTGCTGGCCGGCCGGCGCGCCCCAGGCCCCGTCGCGGTAGCGGCGGAGTAGCAGGGCCACGACGAAGCTCACCCCGACCGCTTTGGCGATCAACTTGGCCGCGACCACGCCCACCGGGCCATAGGCCGGCAGCAGCCAGGCAGCCAGCGCCGCCATCACCGCCAGGCGGGCTGCCTCGGCCATAGCCAGCACCCTGGGTTGTTCCAGGGGGTAAGCCAGCATCAGCAGGGGCAGGGTGAGCACGTCGAAAATGACGATCCCCAACAGCAATTGGAACAGGGGCACAGCCAGGGCGTAAGCGGGGCCGTAAAAGAGCAAAATAAACGGCCGGGACAAGGGCAGGAGGGCCAGTAGTAGGAGGGCGACGACGGTGCTGCGTCCCAGGCCCCGGCGGACGTAGCGGCCAATCGCCTCCCGGCCGGCCAGGGCGGAGGCCGCCGGCAGCAAAACGGTGAAGAGACTGTGGTTGACCACGTCTACTTTGTTGGCCAGGTTTAAGGCCAGGCCGTAGGCGCCAACGGTGGTCAGGGCGTCAAAGCGGGTTAGCAGCAGCACGTCCAGGTGGGCGGTGATCGTGGCCAGGGTGGTGGCCACCCAGATCCAGCGGGCAAAGCCGAGCAGCGGCCGGCCCTCCTCACGTAGCTCCTGGCGCGAAGGTAGAGCCAGCGACCAGCCGGCCGGGAGGAGGCGCAGGCCCAGGGCGAAGGTAGCCAGGGCGGTGCCGGCTCCCAGGACCAGTAGCGCCGTCACCAGCGTCAGCCGGCCGGTGGCCACCAGGACAATGGCCAGGACGACCGTCAGGGCCGTGTTGCCGATGGTCAGGGCGGCGATCTGGCCAAAGCGGCCGGTGGCCTGGAAGAGGGCGCTGACCGTTCCACTCATCGCCGTAGCCAGCACGCCCAAAAAGGCCAGGGGCAGCAGGCGGCCACCCTGGGCAATGTTCAACCAGCCGGCCAGGGGGCCGGCCAGCAAAGTGCCGACAGCGACGATAAATCCGGCTATACTCAGGCGCAGCCAGAAGAAAACCCGGCCGCGCCGGTAGGCCAGCGCCGGGTCGGCCGGCCAGACGGCAGCCATCTGCTTGACGGCCGTGGCCGACAGGCCCAGGTCGGAAAAGGCGTGGGTGACGTTGACGACGGCCCCCAGGCCGGCGTAAACGCCGAAGCCGGCCAGGCCGAGCGAGCGGGCAATGAGGACGCTGGCGACGAAGCCCAAGACCATCCGGGCCAGGTTGCTGCCCAAAATAATGGCCCATCCCCGGCTCACCGGGTCTAGCAGCCCGCGCAGGCGCAGAGAGACGAAGCGATAGAGGGGCAACTCATGCATGGTGACGACGCCGAAAATCGCAGCAGTGTAGCGCCGGCCCCGCGCCCGGTCAAGGTGGTAAGCCCGCCGGCGGCAAGGATACCGGGGGCCGTGACCAAGAGCAGGGCGATCATCGCCCTGGCGCTGCCTTCGCTGATTACCTGGCTGGTTGGCGCTTTCTTAATCCTGGACAGCGGCTTTAACGGACTCTATGGACAGGACGCCTACGCCTACTACGATTACGCTATTGGGCCGCTGCGGGCCAGCCTGCTGGCCGGGGAATCTCCGCCCCCGTTTTATTGGCCGCCTGGCTTTCCGCTGCTGGTGGCTTTGATTTCTTTTGTCGTGGGGGTGACGCCGCGCGCCGGGCAAGTGGTCAGCCTGGCGGCCGGTGGCCTGGTTCCACTCTTTACGGCGCTGCTGGCTGCCCGGCTCTGGCCGGCCGGCGTCAGGGGTCGGCTGCCGGGGGCGGCGCTGGCTGGGCTGCTGGCGGCCTGCGTTGGCCAACTGTGGCAATCGAGCGTGGTGGTCATGTCGGACACGACCGGCCTGGCGGCGGCGACGCTGGGCACGTGGGCGGTGGCCGTTTATGGCCAGAAGCGTCGCGCCGGCTGGCTGGCGCTGGCGGCCGGGGCGCTGGCTTTCGCCATCCTGGTCCGTTGGGCGCTGGCGCTGGTCGCTGTCATAGCCACACTATACGCTCTCGCCGTCCTGGCCCGCCGGCCGCGCCGCGCGGCGGCCGGCCAGGCGTTGCTGGCCGGGCTGGTGGCGCTGGTTGTTCTCTCCCCGGTCCTGGGGCCGGCCGGCCAACTACTGGCCGGGGACAAGCCGGCCGGGCCGTCCTTCACCGTTGACCTGGAGGTGGTCACCTGGAGCCCGGTTAATGCCTTGCGCCGCTCCTTCGTCACCAGCGACGGCCTGCTGCAATACCGCCTGCCAAACGGGCTCTATTATGCCCTGGCCCCGGCCCGGAGTTTTTACTTTTCCCCCTTGCTGGCGCTGTTTTTGCTGCCTGGCCTGTGGGCAGTGTTGCGCCGGCGGGCCGGGGCTTCGTTGTTCCTGGTGGCGGGCGGGGCAGCGCTGGTCTATTGCTTCCTGGCCGGCATTCCCTGGCAAAACTTTCGCTTTACGCTCACTTACCTGCCGCCGCTGGCTATCCTGGCCGCCGTCGGCGTGCTGGCGACGGTCGGGGCGTTGTCGCGTTGGAATGTAGGGGCACGATGCATCGTGCCCCTACGGAGGTACGGCCGGGCGGTGTTGGCGCTGTGGCTGGCGGCCGGGCTGGCCTGGATGGCTATTGGCGGCTACCGACTGGCGAGCAGCTTTATTGCCACGATGCAGGCCAACGTGGCTACCGTTCGCTGGCTGGAGGCCCAGGTTCCCCCAAACGCGCGAGTGATTGCCTTTGGCCTGGCCCTGACGCTGGCGCACGAAAGCGAACTGGAGACGATCAATATCTACTACCCGACCCCGGCCGAGCTGGAAGCGTTGCTAGAGGACGACCGGCCGCTGTACCTGCTGTTAGAAGTGGAGAACGTGGAAAGCCAGTGGGCCGGCCGCTCGCCGACCGAAAATTACCATTGGCTGCGCGACAACCCCGGCCTGACAGAAATCGGCCGGAATGGGGCATATACCCTGTTTCGGATAGGTTCCTACTACTCTAAAAATAGCCACGAATTGCACGAATTAGACGAATTAATTTTCGTTCACGGTGGTATGGCCCGCGCGTGTTGTCTTCGTTCTGAAAGGCAGTGAGATTCGATTGTGGAAAGGAGAGAGTGGTTATGAATAGTGAAGAAGGCCGTCTGATTGATATTGGCGACACCAGCCTGTACGTTGTGGAACGCGGCCGGGGTTACCCGCTCATCGTCTTACATGGTGGACCCGGCCTCGACCACCATCTGTTTGGCGACTACCTGGATGCGCTCACCGACGACTACCGGCTCATCCTGGTGGACCAGCGCGCCAATGGGCGCTCCGGACGGCCGCCCGAAGCTACCTGGACGCTTGAGCAAAACGCAAAGGACGTGGGTTTGCTGGCGAAGGCAATGGAATTGAAGAGATACGCCGTGTTGGGCCACTCGTATGGTGCGTTTGTCGCCTTGCAACACGCGGTGGATTTCCCCGGACAGGCGGCGCAAACCATTGTTTCCAGCGGCGTGCCTGGCAGCCGCTTTTTGATGTCGCATGTTGAGCGTGAACTGGCGAGCTTTGAACCAGAAGAACTCCGCCAGCAGGTGACTGACTCGTGGGCACGGGAACTACAGGCGCAGACCCCCGACGAGGTCGCCGCCCTGCTTTCGGACCAACTTCCGTTCCATTTTGCTGATCCATTCGATCCACGTATCCCTGAGTACGAACAGCGTACGGCAGGTATGGTCTACTCACCGGAGGTGTTGCGCAAGTTTGCTGCTGAAGAGTACGGTGGGATCGAAGTAGAGGATCGCCTGGGAGGCATTTCCCACCCCGTGCTAATCCTGGCTGGACGGTATGACCGAACTTGCTCGGTCGAAGCCGCCGGGTTTATGGCAGCGAACGTGCCGGGCGCGGAGTTGGTTGTGTTCGAAAAAAGCGCCCACATGACTTTCGTGGAAGAAAACGAGCGTTACGTAACTACTGTCCGCGCCTTTTTAAACCGGCATGCGACACTTAGCAGCAATTGACCGGTTTCAGAGCCACTCATTGCTCATCACTCGTTGCTCATCGCTCTTTTGGACAGAGTGGTTCGTGGCAGATAAGGAAATCGGTCGCTCCGTTTGGCTGGACGGCAATGAAGGGGATGGGGTCGCGGCCGGTGGGTTGGGGTTGGATTTGGACGGTGGCGGGAACGGTTCGTAAAGTAGTGATCCAGTGGTAGGGCAGGACGAACGATTCTGCGCCGGGGGTGGCGGTGACGTGCAGGCCGGCCACACCGGCCTGCACGGAAAAGGTGGGGGAAGCGGTCGGTCGGGCGACCTGGTAGAACTGGTAGGGGCCAAAGGCCGGGCCGGCGACGACCTGGTCGGGGTGGTCGGCCAGCCACTCGGCCAGCGTGTACCAGCCAGGCATATTCCAGGCCTGGTGGGCGACGATCCAGTACACGTTGTAGGTGGTCATGGCCCGCTGCCAGGCGGCGACGGTGTAATCCCGGTAGAGGACGTCCAGGAAGTTCCAGGGGGTGGCGTTGCTGAAGCCGTACCGGGTCCAGATCTGGCCAAAGTGCCCGCCAATAACCTGGGCGCCGCTGCACCAGGGCAGCAATGCGCCGACGCGGGCGTCGTCGAGCAGGACGCGCCCCTCTTGCAAGGGGAGGGTGCGCAGATAGTCGCATAAAGCGTGGGCCTCGGCCGACGGTCCCTGCCACTGGTTGTAGGGCGGCCCGCCTAACGGCGGCGGCCGGAAGCGCCAGCCGCCGTAACCAATCCATAATAAGGCGACCAGGGTGGCGGCCAGGAAAAGAGTTCGAGTGAGGAGGTTAGTGGTTATTGGTGGATTGGTTATTGGGGGGCGAGGGAGAAGATGGGGGCCAGGAGCGAATAGAGCTATGAGGACCCGCAGGCCGGGGCCGAGGCCGATGGTGGACCAGAGCATAGACTGTTTGAGGTAGCGGTACGGTTGCAGGTCGCCGCCGCCCGGCAAGTGGACGGCGCCGTAGGCCAGGAGCAGGCCGGCCCAGACGGCCGCGGCCACGGCCAGCCCAGCGGCGCTGCGCCGGGCCAGCCAGGCCAGGCCCAGCCCGCCGAGGAGCAAAACCAGCCAGCGCAGACCGAGCAGGCTGACGGTGGACGCGCCGTCCACGGCGCCGATGCCCAGCAGGTCGGCCGCCAGCGCCGGCAGCCCACCCTGTAAAAACTGGCCGGCGCTGGTCCGCGCCCCGAGGAAACGGAGGGTCGTCAGCAGCCAGGGCAGGCTGGCCAGGAGTACCAGGGGCGGCCAGAGGAGGCCGGCCAGCCGGCGAGGCCAGGGCAACCCCGGCCAGGCGCGCAGCCAGAGGACGGCCAGAGGCAACGCCAGGAGGGCAAAAGCCAGGGCGTGCAGCCAGAACAGGAGCGGCCCGAGGCCGAACCAGGCCAGCCAGACCACCGGCCGGGGTGGCGGGCCAGGCCGGACGAGACGGGCCGCCGCCGCCAGGCCCAGCAGGGCCAGGGGTACGGTGACGACAAAGGCAAAAGTCCCACCTTGCCAGGCCCAGCGCAGCGCCGGGTCCAGAAACCACAAGCCCAGGGCTGCCAGTTGGGACAGCAGGGCATCCCGCCGACCGAGACCCAGCCAGCGGGCGGCCGGATAAATGGTTAGCGGGGCAATGAGAATGAGCGTGGCCAGGACCAGGTTGTAGGCCAGGGGCAGCGGCAGCCCGCTTTGGCCGATGGCCCAAGTGGCGACTTCGACGAGCTTGTTGTCTACGTCGAAGAGTGTGCCCTCGGGCTGGCCGGCCATAAAGTGGGGGTCGTAGCCCCATAGCCGGCCGTGGTCCAAGAAGTGGCCGACGCTCCAGGCCTCGGCCCAGTGGCTGGCAAAGTCAGTGTCGGCTACCGGCGGGTTGCCGATGACCTGGCCCCAGTCCAGGTAGAGGCCCAGAAGCAGGACGTGTAGCAGGGCGGCCGGGAGCCAGGGGGGCAACAAATCAGTGAGTGAAGAAGAGGGCGGTATATAGGAATGGCTGCTTCCCCGGCCCAACTTATTTGGACCTTTCCAGGTGCGGGCTGCGGAAGATTAGTTCTCTTTCGGGCTCATCTGTGACTTGCTTCAACAACACCGGTGTACGGTCTAACTGTTCATAAACACGCAAATGTAGGGTGCGCAGGTCGGAGTCGTGGTCAATGACCTGGCCCTGATGAATAGCGACGTATTGCCCCGGATGCCTCGCTCGCAGTTGTTCGTATTGGGCGTTAAACGCCTCTGTTTCGGTTCGGATTATCTCCCGCCGCAGTTGAATGAGATAGGCCCGGATGGCTTTCTCAACAAACGCCTGTGTGTCGGCGTGGTCCTTCCCGGTGAGGTTTTCAATTTCTTCGGCCAGATCGGGGGCCAGGGTAACGGTTGTCATCGGATTATTACTCCATTCCTCATTCTCATGTGGCGCCTATTGTACTGGAAATTATGTCCTACTTGTACTGATCGGCCTCGTTCCAAACTCTGATTCAAAAGACAATGGTACCTGGAATTTAAATTGAGTTAAAATGCAACCATGACGGTTCGTAAACAGACAGATGTAGTCATCGTCGGCTCGGGGCCGGGCGGGGCGACGCTGGCCCGGCAACTGGCCCGCTCCAAGGCCGGCTGGGGGATTACCTTGCTGGAGCGCGGCCGGGACTGGCGCAATAGTCCGCTCTACGGCACGTATCCGGGGGCGATGCTGTACACCGACCGGGCCTCCTTCCTCTACACGCGGGAGGGGCTGAGCATCGTCCGGCCGCTGATGCTGGGCGGGGCGACGAGTATGTACTGTGGCTGCGCCGCCCGGCCGCAGGCCTGGTGGCGCGAGCGGTATGGTATTGATCTGGAGGCTCACGCCGAGAAGACGGCGGCCGAGCTGGCCATTGGTCCACTGCCGCCGGAATTGCGCGGCGCGGCTTCGACCCGGATTGCCGAGGCGGCCGGCGAGTTGGGAATGCAATGGCAGCCGCAGGACAAATTTGTGCAGCCGGAGCGGGCTACGGCGTTTGATTGTGGGGCCAAATGTATGTTGGGCTGCCGCTGCCGGGCCAAGTGGAACGCGGCCGAGTACGTGGACGACGCCGTGGCTGAGGGAATTGACCTGTGGACAGGGGCGACGGTGGACAAGGTGTTGCACGGCGGCGGCCAGGTCTTTGGCGTGCGCGGCCGGCGAGGCGGCCGGACATTTGTCATTGAGGCAGGAATTGTCGTTGTTTGCGCCGGGGGAATTGGCACGCCGCTGATTTTGCAGGGCAGCGGCCTGCCAGACGCCGGCCGGGGCATGACGTTGGATACCACCTCAATGGTCTACGGGCTGGCGCAGCACGAGGGGATCGGCAACGAGCCGCCGATGACCTGGAGCTACCCCGACGATGGGCTGGGGGTCATGTTTTCGACGCTCATTGACCCCTGGCTGAATTACCCGGTGGCCATGCTGGCCAAGGGGCCGGGTTATGCCCTGACCTGGCCGCGCTGGGGGCGGACGTTGGGGGTGATGATTAAGCTGAAGGACGAGGTCAGTGGGGGTATTGACCGGAAGGGCCGGATCAGCAAGGGATTGACGGCCGGCGACCGGGAGCGGCTGGGCCGGGCCGAGCAGGTGGCCCGCCGCATTCTGCGCCAGGCCGGCTGTGACCCGGAAACGCTGTTTCTAACGCCGCTGCGGGGCACGCACCCCTCGGGCACGGTGCGCATAGACAGTATGCTCTCCCGCGACCTGGAGACGGCCGTCGAAAACCTCTACGCCTGCGACGCCAGCGTCTTCCCCGAAGCCCTGGCCCGGCCGACAGTCCTGACGATTATCAGCCTGGCCCGGCGGCTGGCTGATCACCTGGCGAATAAATCGCAACCAATTAACGCGAATGACGCAGGAAGCCTGCGTTAGCGCGAAAAAATGGCAACGAACGTGGACCAGGTTGCTGCGCGATACCCGCCTCCACCGGCTGGGTACGAACCGGCCGAGGCTTTTGAGTATCCCAAGAGGCGGCTACAGGTGACGGCCAACCTGTTGCTGGTGGCCAGCGTCCCGTTGTGGTTGTGGATCGGATGGTGGCTGCCGGGCGAGTTTCGGGCTCTGCCGTTGCGCGGTCTGGGCGACCTGTTGCTGGTGTTGGCCACGGTGCTGCTAGGTGTCCTGGTCCACGAGGCCGTCCACGGCCTGGCCTACCGACTGCTGGGTTACCGGGTAACGTTTGGGGCTAATCTACGGTTGTTTGCCGCCTACGCCGCCGCCTTCGGCCAGTTCCAGAAACGCAACCACAACCTGGTCGTGGCTCTGGCCCCCTTGCTGGTCATTACGGCCGTCATGGTCCCGTTGCTGGCTGCGCCCGATCACACCGTCAGCCTGGTGGCCCTGGCCATGCTGCTCTTTAACACCGGCGGTGCGGTGGGCGACCTGTACCTGGCCTGGCGGCTGTTGCGCTGGCCGGCCGCCGCCCTGTTATATGACGTCAATCCCAAGACTATGCTGGTCTATCTGCCGGCCGGAAGGTGATTAGTTGGTAGTTGATAGTTGGTGGTTGATAGCAGGTAGTTAACCACCAACTACCAACCATCAACTATCAACCATCAACCATGTTATTTGAGCAACTAAGGGCCCAACTGGCCCGCTTTCCTAAACTGGACTACAGTCCCCTGCCCACGCCGCTGGCGCCGCTGGCGCGTTTGACCGGGCAGTTGGGCGGGCCGCGCCTGTGGGTCAAGCGGGACGACGGCCTGGGGCCGGGCATGGGCGGCAACAAGGGGCGGAAGCTGGCTTTTTTGATGGCCGAAATCCAGCGCCAGGGCAAACGGAAGGTGATCACTTATGGTGGCCTGCAGTCCAACCACGCCCGGATGACGGCCGCCGCCTGCGCCGCCCTGGAGCTGGAGGCGCACCTCTTCTTCTTTGAACGCCGGCCGCCCACCCTGCCTGGCAATTTGCTGTTGGACCGGCTCTTTGGCGCCCGGCTGCACTTTATTCCTTTTGGCGGTGGGGGCGGCGCTTCGATGACGTTGGAGGCAGCCAACCGGCTGGTCCGGCTGGTGGCGCTGCCCTTCACCGGGCCGGGGGCTTACTTTATGCCTGTCGGCGGCCACAACGTTACCGGCTGCCTGGGTTATGTCGCCGCCGCGCTGGAGCTACACGAGCAGGTGGCCCAATTGGGGCTGGAGCCGGTGACGGTGGTCACGGCCGCCGGCACGGGTGGCACGCTGGCCGGGCTGCTGGCCGGTTTTACCCTGCTGGACTCCCCGGTCAGGTTGCTGGGGAT
This sequence comes from Chloroflexota bacterium, assembly GCA_022616275.1. GTDB lineage: Bacteria > Chloroflexota > Anaerolineae > Promineifilales > Promineifilaceae. Next base: position 26,292 of record JAKEFB010000184.1, on the reverse strand, counting down.
TGACGTGGGCAAGTTGTGGAAGGCGTTCCCGGTCAGCATCGGCCGGCTGGCCGGGGAACTATGCGCTGCGTTGGGAGAGCCGCACGACTTCCGGCCGGAGGACGTGCCGATCATTGAAAGGACCTATGCCGGACCAGCTTACGCCGTCCTGACGGCCGAGGCCGGCCAGGCCATCCAGACCTTGGCCCAAAGCGAAGGAATCGTTCTGGACCCGGTCTACACCGGCAAAGCGTTTGCCGGGCTGCTTGACCTGATCCGGCAAGGCCGCTTCCGGCCGGGCGAGCACGTCATCTTCCTGCACACCGGCGGCGCACCAGGTCTTTGGGCTTATGAAGAGCCACTTTCTGCCTTTTATCGCGAATGACGCGAATAAAACGAATGGCACGAATAGTTTTTAATTTATTCGCGCCATTCGCCCATTCGTGAAGCGTTGTACGCTCATTCGCGTTTTTTACCCACTGACGACGGCCGTGCTAACAGCGTAGATAGGCGGCAGGGTCTGGGTTAACGCTTCCCAGTTCTCGCCGCCGTCCCGGCTGAAGAAGAGCTGGCCGGTGCCGGTGCCGACGTAGACCCCGGCCGGGTCGCAGGCGTCGGTGGCCATGGCCTCGCGGAAGACGTTGAGGTAGGCGTTGTCCTGGGGCAGCCCATTGGTCAGCCCTTCCCAGTGCTCGCCGCCGTCACTGGAGCGGTAGACGCGGAAACGGCCGTCTGGGGTGAAGCGGTACTCGTCGCTGACCTGGGGAACGACGTAGATGGTGTGGCCATGACGGGGGTGGACGGCCATGGGAAAGCCAAAAGTGGCCGGCAGGCGGCCGGTGCCAATGTCCTCCCAGTTGTCGCCGCCGTCCCGGCTGCGGTAGACGCCGCAGTGGTTTTGCTGGAAGAGGACGTTAGGGTCGGCCGGACTCATGACCAGGTGGTGGCAGCACTGGCCGACTTCGGGATATTTGTCGGGCAGGAAGTCGGCCCGGACACCCTTGTTTTTAGGCTGCCAGCTCTGGCCGCCATCATCGCTGCGGAAGACGCCAGCGGCCGAGATAGCCACAAAGAGGCGGTCCGGGTTGTTGGGGTCCTGGATAATGGTGTGAACCATCATCCCCCCGGCCCCGGGGAACCAATTCTCGCGGGTGGGATGGTTGTTCAGGCCATCCACGCTGCTCCAGCTCTTGCCGTTGTCCTCGGAGCGGAACAGCGCGCCGGGGTCGGCCCCGGCCCAGACGACGCCCGGCTGGCTGGCGTGGCCCGGCCGGATATGCCAGACGCGCTTGACGGTGCGCTCGTCCCCTTCGGGGAAGCTCGGCCCTTCGGCCATCTCCCAGCTTTTTCCCAGGTCGGCCGAGCGGTGGACGTTGCTGCCGTAGACGGCGTGGTCCAGGGCGGCAAACAACGTGCCGCTACGCGCGTCGTGGACCAGGTGATGAACGGACCAGCCGGGGAAGTGGGGGCCGTGGACCTGCCACGTCCGGCGGTCTTCGTCGCTTTCAAAGATAAAAGCGCCCTTGCGTGTGCCGACAAGGGCCAGGACCCAGTTGTTACTTGACATAAGCGCCTCCTTTCTGGTATGAATGTGAGGATTCAGATGCCAACATGATACAAGAACATTTGTTCCAAATCAAGAGGTCAATGTTGGCTCAAGGCTGATTGGCCCAGTTGAGTTGCCAGGATTGTACCTCATTCCTTTCTCCTTCGGGATACGCCGAAATGCGTATTACGCGGGCTTGGCTGAGATTAGCTTTATAGTTGGACGACAGACGACGAACGACAGACGACAAGTATTCCTGTTGGCAGAAATAATATCCTAATGTACATTAGGCTAAACATGATTAGGCTAATCATGTTTAGGGTAATGTGCTGTTATGCTTATTGATCGTGAACGGGAATTAGATGAACTTAACTTACTGCTCCAGGAGAACGAAGCGCGCTTGTTAGCGGTCACCGGCCGGCGGCGGCTAGGGAATGCGAGTCGCTGCTTTGCCGTTTCGTGCACTGAAGCAGTTCTACCCCAACTACAACGCCGAACAGCGAGTGGCCGTCTGGGCTATGCTGGGGGGCGTGCCGGCTTACCTGGAGCAGTTCAAAGACAGCCGCACGATTAGCGAGAATGTCAAACGCCATATTTTTCGGGCCACCGGCATTTTCAGCACCGATACAGAAAACTTGCTGCACGAGTCATTGCGTGAACCACAAAATTATGTTGCTGTTTTGCTGGCTATCGCCGCTGGCCACCATCGTATCGCGGATATTGCTTCGACGGCCGGTTTTCAGCAATTAAAACAAGCGGATCCCTATCTGGCTCGTTTGCGTGACCTGGGGATCATTCGTCGCAAAGTGCCGGTGACCGTGCCTAAGACCGAGCGCGCCACCTCCCGCCTGGGCCGCTATGTCCTGGCTGATCATTACCTGCGCTTTTATTTCCGTTACATCTGGCCCCACCAGGACATGTTGGAACAACGTCTCTACGATCCTTTATGGGAGGTAATCAGCGAACAGTTGCGGGCTTTCATCGGGCAGACCGCTTTTGAAGAGCTATGTCAGGAATGGGTGCTGGCGCAGGCGCGCCGTGGCCGGCTGCCTTTCACGCCAGAAAGAGTTGGCGCCCATTGGGGTAAAGGAGTACAGGTTGACGTAGCGGCTGTTAACTGGCGCAAACGCCAATTGTTGCTGGCTGAATGCAAGTGGGGCGTGGACGCGGTTGGGCGCGACGTGGTCCGTGAACTGGTAGAACGGAAGATGCCCATTGTCCTGACAGCGCTGCCTGACGATGGCCGGGGATGGGAGATTCATTATGCCTTTTTTGCCCGCAAAGGCTTTACAGATGCGGCTCTGGCAGAGGGTCAAAAATATAGCGCTTTACTTGTGGATTTAGCTGCTTTAGACGACGGCTTATCAGCTTGAGTTGCCGGCCGGCGGCCGGTATAAACTAGCCCTACGACTGCCCGGCGCAGGGCCTATCACTGACCAACACCTTATTCCCAAGAACCGCGTTTTGATTACAATGTGGCAGGCGCTGCCAGCAAGGCGCGATACTGCCCCTTGCCGGCCGTCCATTAAACAGATCTATCAATTGGCAAGGACACCATGAAACGAACCATTTTCTTGACGCTTGTGATTTTTTTGCTGGGTAGCTCAGCTTGCAGTTTGACTGGGCCGGCGCTTTCGCCGGAGCCGGGAGCTGCCCCTTTAGCCACCGCCAGGGCGACGGCCACGGCCGCGGCCGAACCGACTATCCTCCCTACGCCTACGCTGGTTGGTGGGGCGACGGCAATACCCACGCCTACGTCAGGGCCGGCGACAATGCCCACCCCGACCACAGCGCCGGCCGCCGTTGGTCCCGCACCGGAGACGATAGCTGGGGTGGAGGAATGGCTGGTTAGCGCCTGGGCCCAAAGCGTAGACCAGGCCGCCGTCCAGGCGGCCCTGCAGGAAGCAGGCTGGCAAAAGAGCCCCGATCAGTGGCGGGCGATAGACCTGGACGGCGACGGCCGGGACGAATGGCTGGCGACCCTGCTCGGCGAAGTGACCCGCCAGCCGGATTACAACCCGATGCCCTGGGGCGACCCGGGCGACCTGATCGTCGTCAACGGTAGTGGCGTGATCTACCGCTTCTCCGACGGCAACGACACCAACTGGGTCAGCGCGCCGATCATTTGGGGCGACGCGGACATGAGCGGCGACAACCGGCGAGAGGCTATTCTCCGTTCCGGGGCCTGCGGCGCGCACACCTGCTACTCCTTTTACGTTATCCTCAGCGACCACTCCGGCGCTGTCCAGAACGTGGTCCTGCCGCCGCAGCCTCCGCTGGAAGGCAGTGAGCCGGCCATCTCCCTCAGCTACGACGAGCCGCGCCTGGAAGACGCCACCGGCGACGGCCGGCCAGACCTGGTGCTCTACGGCGGCACGATTGGCTCGGCCGGGGCTGGTCTTCACCGTGCCCGGACGGAAGTGTGGGCCTGGGACGGCCAGGGCGTCAGCCTGGCCTCGTCCACCTGGGACGCCAGCAATTACCGTTTTCACCGGCTGTACGACGCCAACGACGCCTTTGCCGCCGGTGACTGGGAAACGGCCGAAGCCCTTTATAGCCAGGTGGTTAACGACGCCACGCTGGAAGACTCGGCCGGCCTGCTGACCGGCGAAAGCAGCTATGACAGCAGCCGCCAGTTTGCCGCCTTCCGCCTCATTCTGTTGGCCACCCTGCAAAATGACACAGCTTCGGTCCAGGAGTGGCAGGCGTGGTTTGAGCAAAATTACTCCGGCGCGCCCCTCTACGAGGCCGCACTGCGCCTGATCGTCGAGTGGACGGCCGGTGTGGACCAGGCGACTGCCTGCGCCAACATTACCAACATGCTGCTCACCTATGAAAACCCCACCGGCCCCCTGGCCGACATGGGCTACGCCAACCCCAGCCTGACGGCCGAGACCGTTTGCCCTCAACCGGAGCCATAGAGTAACAAGACCCCGCAGGTCGGGACACAAACTATCGTGCCCTCAAGACCTGCGGGGTCTGAACGGTCTCCCATCTAAAAGCCAGATAATAAGCTAAAGCAATCGGCGGCAACCTGTTGTGGCCATTGTCGTTTTGTTTTAGTATAGTAGCGTTCTCGGTGGACCGCAGCCGAAGCCGCGTAGTCAAACGCGGCTTAACTGGCATCCAAACATAGCCTAGTCCTCCGTTATAACACCCTGGTACTGGTATAAGGCTGGGATTGACGCCGGCCGCCACACTGAAACAAAACAGGACGAAGGTGGGCCGTCATGCAGAGCAGCTTTGAGACAACGACCTCTGGACTCCCCGAATCAGCGGGTGAGCCGTCCTTGTCCCGGCTGGAAACGGCCGTTCTCCAGACCGTTACCTACGTAGATATTTTTGACTATCCTCTGACGGCCGCTGAAGTCCACCGCTACCTGGTGGGCGTGCCGGCCTCAGCTCCGGAAGTCCAGGGCGTGCTCAACAACGGCCGCCTGGTGCCGCAACGCCTGTACCGGAACAACGGCTTCTTTGCCCTGCCCGGCCGGGCTGCCATCGTGGACACGCGCCAGCGGCGGGCCGGCGTGGCCCGGCAGATGTGGCCACGGGCCGTCTATTACGGCCGGCTGATGGCAGCGCTGCCGTTCGTACACATGGTTGCCGTCACCGGCTCCCTGGCCGTGGACAACGTCGAGCCTAACGCCGACATTGATTACCTGGTCGTCACCGCCGCCGGCCGGTTGTGGTTGTGCCGGGCGATGGTCATCCTGGTCGTCAGAATCGCCGCCCGGCGCGGCGTTGACCTGTGCCCCAACTATTTTTTGTCGGAAAGGGCCCTGGTTTTCCAGGAGCGGAACCTGTACACGGCCCGCGAGTTGGTCCAGATGGTGCCTATTGCCGGCCTGGCCACTTACCAGAAAATGCGCCAGGTGAACGGCTGGGTGGCCGACTTTTTGCCTAACGCCCTTGACCGGCCGCGCACCCTGGCCGCCGAGCTGCCAGCCGCACCCGACCGGGCGGCTTTGTGGCGGACCCTGGCCGAGCTGGCGCTGCGTACGCCTCCCGGCGGCTGGCTGGAGAGGTGGGAGATGGCCCGTAAGATCCGCAAGTTCACCCGCCGTCACGGCGGGGATGAGACGGCTTTTTCGGCCGACTGGTGCAAGGGCCATTTCCACAGCCACGGCCGGCGCACTCTCGAAGAGTTTGCCAGTCACTGGCAGGCGGTGACGCGCTCGGATGTAGAAGGAAGGCGATAATGCCTAAAGTGCTTTTTGGCCAATCTTATTACCTGAAATTTGATCCCAAGCTCTGGGCGGCCATGCAACCATACCCGCCCCTGGGCACGCTCTACGCGGCCAGCTTCATTCGTGAGCGAGGCTACCAGGCGGCTTTGTTCGACGCCATGCTGGCCGAGTCAGAGGAGGAGTGGGCGGCCGCCCTGGACCGGGAGCGGCCGGACTTTGCCGTCATTTACGAGGACAACTTCAACTATCTGTCCAAAATGTGCCTGCTGCGAATGCGCCAGGCGGCGTTCACGATGATCGGCATGGCCCGGCAGCGCGGTTGCGTCACCATCATGTGCGGTTCGGACGCCACCGATCACGCCGAGCAGTACCTGAAGCAGGGAGCTGACTTCGTCCTCCTGGGCGAAGGAGAGGTAACGCTGGCTGAACTGCTCGACAGGCTGACCGGCCGGACGGAGACGCCGTTTGGTGAGATTTTGGGCCTGGCTTATAAGGAGGGAGAGACGGTCGCTCTCCGAGCGGGTAGACAAGGAGAAATCTCTCCCCCTCCCCCCCTCCCCCCCTCTCCCCCTCTCTTCCGCCGGAACGCCCGCCGGCCGGACATCAAGGATGTGGACACGCTGCCATTCCCGGCCTGGGACCTGGTGGACGTGGACCGCTACCGGAAAATCTGGCTGGAGCGCCACGGCTTTTACTCGATGAACATGGTCACCACCCGGGGCTGCCCCTACCACTGCAACTGGTGCGCCAAGCCGATTTGGGGTCAGCGTTACAATTCCCGCAGCCCGGAGAACGTCGTCACTGAGCTAAAGTGGCTTAAGGAAACGTACCGGCCGGACCACGTCTGGTTTGCCGACGATATTATGGGCCTCAAGCCCGGCTGGTGGCAGCGCTTTGCCGACCAGGTGGAGCAGCAGGAGGCGCTGGTGCCGTTCAAGTGCCTGAGCCGGGCCGACCTGGTGGTGCGCAGCGACAAAGACGTGGACGGCCTGCGCCGCGCCGGCTGCAACATCTTGTGGATGGGTGCGGAATCGGGCTCGCAGAAAATCTTGAACGCCATGGAAAAGGGGACGAAGGTAGAACAGATTGTGGAGGCCACCCGCCGCCTGCACGCTGCCGGTATTCGGGTCGGGTTTTTCCTCCAGTTCGGCTACCCCGGCGAGACCCGCCAGGACATTGAGCGGACGTTGCAGATGGTGCGCGACTGCCTGCCTGACGACGTGGGTATGTCGGTTTCTTACGCTCTGCCGGGCACAAAGTTTTACGAAAACGTCCGGCTGCAACTGGGCGAAAAACAGAACTGGCTGGATTCGGCCGACCTGGCCATGATGTATAATGGCCCCTTTACGACCGTCTTTTACCGCCAGTTGCACGTTGTCCTGCACAAAGAGTTCCGCTCCCGGCGGGGCTGGGTGTCACTCAGGCGCGTCCTGCCCCACCCCTGGCAACTGCGGCCGGCCCACCTTCGCGAAGCGGTGGCCATTGTCTACCGGCTGGGCACACTGCCCCTGGAACGGGCTAAACTCGACCGGCTGGCCAGGATTCCTCACCAGGGCGTGGCCCCCATGCCCCATATGAGCCTGGAAGAAGCCGCCCGGCCGACGCCGCAAAGTGAGGGATAAGGACTGAGTGCTGAACTATGGATATCCTGTTATCCCACGGCTATTTCATTGCCGAAGATGAACACGAACAGAAGATTATGAAGCCTTACCCGACGTTGGGGTTGTTGTACATTTCTTCCCACCTGAAGGCGCGCGGCTTTGACGTACACCTGTACGATACGACCTTTCAGACGATGGCCGATTTTGCCGAAATGGTTCGCCGGGAGCGGCCGGGGCTGGTCGGGCTGTACTGTAATCTGATGACCAAGCAAAACATCCTCCGGCAGGTCCAGTTGTGCCGGGAGGTGGGTGCGAAGGTCGTCCTTGGCGGGCCGGAGCCGGTCAATTACGCCCAGGAGTACCTGGCGGCCGGCGTGGACATTGTCGTCGTGGGCGAGGGGGAAGAGACGCTGGAAGAGCTGATTCCCCACCTGGCCCGGCATGGCCTGAGCGGGCTGGAAGCGGTCCAGGGAATTATCTTTGGCGACGGCGATGGCCGGCCGGTGAGGACCCCGGCCCGGCCGCAGATCAAGGACCTCTCCGCCCAGCCCTGGCCCGACCGGGAAGCGATTGACATGGACCGCTACCTGGCAACCTGGAAAACGCACCACGGCCTCAGTTCGGTCTCGCTCATTACCGCCCGGGGCTGCCCTTACGTTTGCAACTGGTGCAGCCACTCCGTCTTTGGCCACACCCACCGCCGCCGCCGGCCGGAGGAGGTCGTCGAAGAAGTGACCTGGATCAAGGAGCGTTACAACCCCGACCAATTGTGGTACGCCGACGACGTGCTGACCATTCATCCGCGCTGGTTCCTGGCCTACGCCGGCCTGCTGAAGGAGCGCGGATTGCGCCTGCCCTTTGAGTGCATTAGCCGGGCGGACCGGCTGAACGAGGCGGTCATTGAGGCGCTGGACGGGATGGGCTGTTACCGGCTGTGGATTGGCGCGGAGAGCGGCTCGCAACGCATCCTGGACGGCATGGAGCGCAAGGCCAACGTGGCCGACATCCAGGCCAAAACAAAGCTGCTCCAGGCCCGGGGGATTGAGGTCGGGATGTTTATCATGCTCGGCTACGAGGGAGAAGAGATCGCCGACCTGGAGGCGACGGTTGACCACCTGAAGAAGTCAAACCCGGACGTCTTCCTGACCACGGTGGCCTACCCCATTAAAGGTACGAAGTACCACGACAGGGTGGCCGGGCGGGTGGTGGCCCCGCACAACTGGCTGGAGCATACCGACCGGGACCTGAAGGTGGCCGGCCGTTACTCGCGCCGTTTTTACGACCATGCCACCCGCTGGATGGTCAACGAGGTCAATCTGAACAAAGCCCGCCTCACCGGTTCGCATGACTACCTGCACATGGCCAGGATGTTCGTCAACGCCCAGCGCGGCCGGCTGGGGATGTACCTGTCTCGCCACGAGCGAGAAGAGGGCGAGGAACAGCCACCCAGCGGCCGGGGTTGGGCGGCCAGGGAACGGGCGGCCGACGCGTGGTGATTTTGGATTTTAGATTTTAGATTTTGGATTAGGACTCTTGTGCTTCGAGGGTTTACTAAAGTTCAGAGCATGGTAGAGGTTGATCCGGCAGCTTTTGATAATTTTGCCGGGGATTATGATGCGTCTTTTACGCAGTCGTTGCTGGGGAAGATGTGGCGGCGACGGGTCTGGCGGCGACTGGCCAAGCATTTCACGGCCGGGCAGCGGGTGTTGGAGCTGGCCTGCGGCACGGGCGAGGACGCGGTCTGGCTGGCGCAGCAGGGGGTGCAGGTGACGGCCACCGATGGCTCGGCGGAGATGATTCGCATAGCCACCGAGAAAGCCCACCAGGCCGGGGTAGACGGCCGGATAACGGCCGTCCAGCTTGCTTTACAGGAACTCACCACCAACCATCAACCATCAACCACCAACCATCAACTATTCGACGGCGCTTTCAGCAACTTTGGCGGCCTGAACACCATTGGCGACTGGCGGCCGCTGGCCGGGGCGCTGGCCGAGATAGTCCGGCCGGGCGGCAAGCTGATCCTCGTGCCAATGGGGCCGTTTTGCCCCTGGGAAATCGGCTGGCACCTGCTGCATGGGCAGGCGCGGGTGGCTTTCCGTCGCCTGGGCGGCCGGGCAAAGGCCCGGATTGGGCCGGCCGCCATCCCGGTCTGGTATCCTCCGGCCGGCCGGTTGCGCCGGGACTTTGCTCCCTGGTTCCGCCACCTGTGTACGGAGAGCCTGGGTCTGTGGCTGCCGCCCAGTTACCTGGAGCACCTGCTCAAACGCTGGTCAGGGCTCTTCGGCCGGCTCAACCGCCTGGAAGAAGCCACCGCTCGCCTGACCGGTGGCTGGGGCGATCATTATTTGATGGTGCTAGAGCGGAGATGAAAGAGGTTATTGGTAAATTGGTGATTGGTTATTACCACCTGATGATGTAACTGCTCAGGCCGGTCTCATGACCGAGCCTGGAGTGGCGCGGTCTGAGACCGGCCACAGCTAGAGAGGCTGATAGTTACCTGATGATCAATAACCAATAACGAATGACCAAGGACAAAGATGTTCAAGACCGACATACCTCTGCAACCAACTTCCTCCTGGCTGGGCCGGGCTATCGGGGCGGTGGTGCGCCGCTGGCTGGCGCTGCGCTACCGGGCGCTCGGCCGGCGCTATGGCCGGTTGGTCCTGGAGGAGATTGACGGTGTGCCGCTGATTGTTTTGCCGGAGGTTTTTAACCCCGTCCTGCTGCGGACGGGCCAATTTATGGTCCGCTCGCTGGTCGGGCTGCCGCTGGAGCGAGGCGTGCAGGTTCTGGATTTAGGTACAGGCTCCGGCGTGGGCGCGATTTTTGCCGCCCGGCGCGGGGGGCGGGTGACGGCCGTGGACATCAACCCGGACGCGGTGCGCTGCGCCCGGATGAACGTCCTGCTGAACCGGTTGGAGGAAGAGATCGAGGTCCTCCAGGGCGACCTGTTCACGCCGGTCGCCGGCCGGCGCTTCGACCTGGTGTTGTTTAACCCGCCGTTCCACCGCGGCCGGCCGCGGAGTGGTCTCGACCACGCCTGGCGGGGCGAGGACGTCTTTGAGCGCTTTGCCGGCCATTTGGCTGACGCCCTCCGGCCCGGCGGCCGGGCGCTGGTCGTCCTCTCCTCCGACGGCGACGGCGACGATCTGCTGGCGTTGCTCCGCGAGCGCGGCTTTGCTATAAACGTCGTGGCCCAGAAGAACCTGGTCAACGAATTGCTAACGATGTATGAGGTTAGGGAATAGAGATTAGAGATTGGAGATTATCAATCTCTAATCTCTAATCTCCAATCTCCAATCTCCGATTACGAGACACCATGATCATACTCTACAACCCCCAATCTTCTGCCAATCGCAAGCCGATTTTGCCCATGTCGCTGCTGGCCGTGGGCGCGGTGCTGGAGGGCCAGTACGACTACCGCATCCTGGACGGCAACCTGGAGGACGACCCGCTGGCGGCGCTGGACGCGGCCGTGCGTGCCGCTGGCCCCCGGCCGGTGCTGGGTCTGACGGTCATGCCCGGCCCGCAATTGCAACAGGCCGTGTCGCTGTGCCAACAGCTTAGACAGCGCCACCCCCACCTGACCATCGTCTGGGGCGGCTACTTCCCCACCCAACACTGGGACGTTTGCCTGCGCTCCGACTTTATAGACTACGTCGTCCGCGGCCACAGCGAAATAGTCTTCCTCCACCTCCTGGCCGAACTCGACCAAAATCCAAAATCTAAAATCGAAAATCTAAAATCCATCCCCGGCCTGGCCTACCGCGACGAGACCGGCCAACCGGCCAGCAACCCGCTGGCCCCCATTCCCCACCCGTCCAAATTGCCAATGTGGAACTTTGACCGCCTGCCGGTGGCCCGCTACGTCCGGCCGACGTTCCTCGGCTCGCGGACATTGGGCTACCATTCTTCTTACGGCTGCCCGTTCTTTTGCAACTTCTGCGCGGTGGTCAACATGGTCAACGGCCGCTGGTTCCCCCAAACGGCCGAGAGTGTGGCCGGTGTGGTGCGGATGTACCACGAGCGCTGGGGCGTCAACGCCGTCGAGTTTTACGACAACAACTTCTTCACCCACCAGGCGCGGGTGGCCGAATTTTCCGAGCGGATCATGGACCTGGGCGTGGCCTGGTGGGGCGAGGGGCGGATTGACACGATGCAAATGTACTCGGACAAGACCTGGCGGCTGATGAGCCAGGCCGGCCTGAAGATGGTCTTCATGGGCGCCGAGTCCGGCTCGGACGAGACGTTGAAGCGGATGGACAAGGGCGGCCAGATGAGCACCGCGCGCACGCTGGAAATGGCCCGGCTGATGAAATCGTACGGCGTCGTGCCGGAGTTTTCTTTCGTCATGGGCAACCCGCCCGACCCGGAAGCCGACCTGCGCCTGACGATGGAGTTCATCCGCAAGGTCAAGCGGATCAACCCGGCCTCCGAGATCATCATGTACCTCTACACCCCGGTCCCCCTGGCCGGCGACCTGTACGACGAAGCCAGGGCCGAGGGCTTTGCCTTCCCGGAAACGCTGGAAGAATGGATCAGCCCCGAATGGCTAAACTTCTCCCAGCGGCGTAGCACAACGATGCCCTGGATCAAGCGCACCCTCCAGGAACAAATTCACGACTTCGAGCGGGTGATCAACGCCTACTATCCCACCTCCACTGACGCCCGGCTGACCGCCTTCTGGCGCACCATCCTCCGCAGCGCCAGCGCCTGGCGCTACCACCTGCGCTTCTATCACTTCCCTGTCGAGTTGAGAGCTTTACATAAGTTGGTGGCTTACCAGCGGCCGGAGACGTCCGGCTTCTAAGTTTTACCGCTGAGACGGCGAGAGCGCGGAGAAAAGGGGCGAAAACTCTGCGGACTCCGCGCCTCTGCGGTTAACTCCGGGGTGCCCAAGCAGTCACCAGTTATCCTGAGTGATCCGCCAGCCAGTTCAAGTAACACTCCAGGTTGGTATACCCCTCCCGGCCGGTAAACGACGCCGACAATTCCCGGCCGTTATGGTCCTGGATGGTAGGGTTCAGGCCGTGTTGCGTTTCCCACTCGTCGGGCATGCCGTCAACATCGGTATCTACAGGCGGCTAGGGTGGGGCGGCGGATCGAAGCTGAGGGCCAGAGCGTCGTCGGCGCCGGGCTGGTGGCAGGGGGTGGGATCAATCGTTCCCTAGGTGAGGGCGAGGATGTAACGGCCGTCCATCGGGTCGCGCGGGAAGGCGCCGGCGTGGCCAATCATGGTGGCTACCAGTTCATCAGTGGGTGTGTAAGCGACGGCCGGGAAAATGCACATTATTACTCGAAAACGTTTGCTCGAGTTTGCGGATGAACACCCTGATGATGATTAATTCTTCTCTGGAACAGGCTGTCAAAGTGTGGCCTCTGGTTTCTGACATCGTTTTTGTTCCTCACACTGAGGAGGAATACGAGCGGACGGTGGCTTTACTCGATGAGTTAATTGACGAAGTAGGAGAGAATGAAGAACATCCATTAGCTTCGTTAATGGAAACCGTCGGCACGCTGGTAGAAACATACGAAACGGAGCACTTCAGGGTGGGTGGGCTTACTTACTGGCTGGCCAGGCCGGCGACAAGAAGGTCCAGGGCGGTGGGCATGTCGGTCCGGCCGGTCTTGACGGCTACGTCTATCTCCAGCAGGTGGGCGTAAATTTGCTCCAGTTGCAGCAAAGTGAAGTGCTGGCTCTGCTGGTGCAGCTTGCCGGCCACAAAGTCCCGGATGGCGAGGGCCTTGGCGATCTCCGCCGGCCGGCGGCCCTCCTCGGCCAGCTCCTTAACCTGGATCAGCAGCCGGAACTGGCGGACAAACATAGAGAAGAGGAAGAAGGGGTCGGCCCCTTCGAGCGTCTTTTTGTGCAGCAGTTGGGCGGCGGTGCGGCCGTTGCGGCTGCCCAGGGCGTCCACCAGGTCAAAGACGCTGGCTTCGGCCACGTAGGGGCACAGCAGGGTCACGTCCTGGGCCTCAATTGTTTCCCCCCCTTTGTAGAGCACTAGCTTTTCAATCTCGTTGTCCAGCAGGCGCAGGTCGTTGCCGGCGTTGAGGGCCAGCAACTGGACGGCCTGGGGAGCGATGTGGCCGCCGGCCGTTTTGACCCGCTGCCGGATCCACCGCTCTAGCTCGCTGCCTTCCGGCCGGGCAAAGGCTTTGGCGTACCCCTGGCCGCTCTTTTCGGCCAGCTTGAGAATGGGGTGGGCGGCCGGCAGCGTTTTCGACTCCAGGAAGACCAGCCGCGTCGTCTCCGGCAGGTCGGGCAGGTAAGCCAGCAGCTCGTCCAGGAAGGGAGGCGTCTGGCTCAGTAGATTGGCGACGATGACCAGCCGCTTGTCGGCCAGGAAAGGGATGGAGTCGCAGGCGTGGCGCAGCTCGGAAAAGGACACCCCCTGGCCTTCAAAACGGGCGGTGTTTAGCTCCAGCATGGCCGGGTCGCCCAGCTTCCGCTGCAGCTCGGCCAGCGTCTCCTTCTGCGAATGCTCGTCGTCGCCGTGAAAGACGTAAAACATGGGCCAGAAAAAATTGACGCCAAGACGCAAAGGCGCAAAGATTATTTCTTTCTTTGCGTCTTCGCGTCTTGGCGTCAGAAAAACGTCACTCAGTGGTTTCGACGTGGTAGGCGCGGACTTCCTGGTTGCCGGCCTGGCCCAGGAGGAGCTGGAAGAGGCGGGTGATGACGGAGGGGGCGATGCGGCGGACCTGGCGGACGCGCAGGTCGCCCAGGTGGCCGTCGGTGGTGACGTAAGCCTGTAAGGCCATGCCCAGCGGCCGGGAAATGATGAGGGTCACGGTGACGGCCAGGACGGCCGCCGGCAGGGCGTTGAACAGGACCGACGGGCTGAGGCTGGAGCGCCGCTGCCGCCTTTGTTCCAGGCCGAACATGGCGTGGGCTGCCAGAGCGGCCATCGTCGAAGTCGTCAGCAGGACAGTCCCACAGTTGGGGTGCAGGGCCAGGTGTTCTTCCCCTTGCTTCATCCGGTTATGCGCTTCTTCCACGGCGGCCACGACGTCCTGCTCGGGGATGTCGCCGTAGATATTCAAGTAAAACCCCCGGTGCGAGGAGTTGCCCTGGGCGCTGAAATTCTTGTGCTTTTCGCTCAGGACGTTGATGGTGGCGTGTTCCAGAGCGTGATTTCGCCGGGTGCGGCTAACCAATTCACTTAACATAATTTTCTCCCTTGCCCATATATGGGCCGCCCGTAAATGGGCCGTCCTAAAGCAGACAGATCGTTATGGCTGCGATCATAACACGGAAATGATTAAAACAAAACGCGAGGATGCAAAGCAGCAAAGACGCAGAGATGATCTTTTTCTTTGCACCTTTGCGTCTTTGCACCTTTGCGCCTTTGCATTAAATCCTTAGTACGTCGGCAGGCCCAGGTCGGGCGCCGGCCGGCCGGCCAGGAAGGCGTCGAGGGCGGCGCGGGCGGCGTGGCGGTCGTCCCAGGGGTATTCGACGGCGCCGAAGGCCATGGATTGCTCGTGGCCTTTGCCGCAGATGAGGACCAGGTCTTCCGGCCGGGCCAGGGTCAGGGCGAAGTAGATGGCCCGGCCGCGGTCGGGTACGCGCCAGAAGCTCTGGCCTTCCACGCCACCCTGGCTGCGGCAGCCTTCGGCCATCATGGCCAGGATGTCGTCCAGCGATTCGGTGCGCGGGTCTTCGGCCGTCAGCACGGTCAGGTCCGCCTCGCGGGCCGAGATTTCGGCCATCAGCCGCCGCTTGACCACGTCCCGCTTGCCGGCGCTGCCGAAGACGGTGATGATCCGGCCGGTCGTCATTCCCCTGGCCGCCTGGATAGCCCGCTCCAGGGCGTTGGGCGTGTGGGCGAAGTCTACGATGACCAGGAAGGTCTGGCCGCGGTTGATCCGCTCCATCCGGCCGCTCAGCCCGGCGATGGCTTCCAGGCCTTGTTTGATTGCTTCGGGGGACAGGCCCAGGGCGTGGCCGGCCGCGGCCGCCGCCAGCATGTTGTAGACGTTGAACTGGCCGACGAGCGGGGTGGAGAGGGTCGCTCTGCGAGCGGGGAGAGGGGGAGAGGGGGAGAGAGGGGCAGGGGGGAGGAGGGGCAGGAGAGCAGGGGGGAGGTGGAGGGTGAAGTGGGTGGAGGCGGCGGTGTAGGTGATGTCGGTGGCGGTGACGTCGGCCGGTTGGTTGATGGCGTAGGTGATCTGGCGGGGGACGGGGATAGTGACTAAACGCTGGTAGGAGGCGTCGTCACGGTTTAGTACCGCTGTTTTTACTACGGCCGGGTGATGGACGAGATGGTTCGTAGGGCTGGCGACGTTCTCAAAGAGGCGGGCTTTGGCGGCCAGGTAGCCTTCGTAGTCGCCGTGGTAGTCGAGGTGCTCGTGGGTGATGTTGGTGACCGCGGCCACGTCGAAATCAATGGCATCTACCCGGTGTTGGGCCAGGGCGTGGGAGGTGACCTCCAGGACGCAGTGGCTGAGGCCGGCGTCCACCATGCGGCGCAGGTAGTGCTGGACGACAGGCGCTTCCGGGGTGGTGACGTGCAGGGCCAGCGGCTCTTCGGCGTCGCCAATGGCCGCCTTGATGGTGCTGAGCATTCCCGCTTTTAGCCCGGCCGCCAGCAATATCTGGTAAATGAGGTTGGTGGTCGTCGTCTTGCCGTCGGTGCCGGTGACGCCGACGATGACCAGTTCGCGGGCCGGGAAGCCGTGCCAGGCGGCCGAGAGCCAGGCCAGAGCTATGGCCGTGTCTTCGACCTGCAGGTAAGAGGTGTCGCCTAAGGCTACGTTCAGGGTTTCCGGCGGCCGCTGGCCCAGGATAAGGCTGGCCCCCTGGGCCACGGCCTGGCCGATGTAGTGGTGCCCGTCCGAGCCGGTGCGGACGCGGGCGACGAAGCACGTGCCCGGCTCAACCTCGCCGGTGTGCTCGACGAAGCCGGTCAATTCCACGTCCGGCCCGTCGTAGGCTGGCGGTTGGGGGTGGGGGGTGTCGGCGACGGCCGTGCGCCAATCGGCCAGTAATGAGTAAAGGGATCGCGTTTGGGTCATGTCGTTGGAGATGATAGCACTATAAGCCAACGAAGTGATTACCGCTTCGGTTTATATCTGTGCTAAGGAAAATAGCGATAGATGTCTTTGCGATGCAGGAAACGTACAAAGGTCACTGTGTCCCCTGTCACCAGCAAGCCAATCCGGTAATCCCCCAGGCGAATACGATAGTAGTGGTCGCTTCCCTGTAGCTTTTTGACGCTGCTCAGTTCGCTCAAAGTGTCTGCACGCTCCACCTCTTCAATGATTTCCTGCACTCTTTTGAGCAGTGCCTTGTCTTTGATAGGCTTCAAGTCTCTGGCGAAGCTGCGTTTGAAGGCAACGTTCAAGTGGCTCGCTCCAGGAGTTCAAAGAGTTCCTCGCGACTGACGAAATCACTGGATTCACCTTCCTGGATGGCGCGCCCCAGAGCGATGTCTTCGATCACTTCGGCCAGGGCCTGGTACAGCACTTCATTTTTTTCGGCCAACATTTCTAGGACGGCCTGCTTGAAGAGTTCCTTTGTTTGTTGCTCATCTAAATTGAGCGTGACCTGTAACATGTTAACCCTCGCTTCTAGCTTTGGCTAATCATAGCACACAACTAGCGATTGTTGAATTCAAGCCGGGCCGGGTCTTGCAGCAAGCCACTTACCCCGGGGCCGGGGGCGGGCATGACCCGGCTGTCGGCGAAGTAGGGGAAGTCGAAGTGGACGGGGTCGCCGGCCGCCAGGCCGGGCAGGGGCATCAGGCGGGCCGTCAGCGGCTTGTCCAGCCGGACGGCCAGGGCGGCCACGTCAAGCAGGATGCCGGCCAGCGTCGCCTGGCTCACGTCGCCTGGCAGGGGGATGGTGTCCAGGCCGACGCCGCAGACGGCCGAGTAGCTCAACAAGTCGCTGAGGGCCAGGCGGCCCTGGCTTGCCCGCAGCGCCAGGACCGAATCTTCCAGCACCGGCAGCATCAGCCCGGAAAAACCGCAGCGGGGGAAGCGGGCCCGGCCGATGGCCTCGGTAATAAAGGCGGCGGCAAAGAGGCTGCCCGGCGCGCCGACCCAGGGCAGCCCCAGCGCTTCCATGGCTCCCGCCAGACTCCGCTCAGGTGTGGGGAAGGGAGCCAGGGAAAAGTCCAGCCCGCCAAAGGCGACCCGGTGAGCCTCAGCCAGCGCTTCGGCCGCGGCGACCAGCCCGGCCGCTTCCTGCTCAATGGCCGTTACCAGGTTGCCGCGAGCCTCTTCAAGCGAGCCGGCCGCCTCGAAAGCCGAAACGGCCAGGTCGGCCGCTTCCACCGCCAGGGCAAAGCGGGCCGGGCCGCCGCTGTGGTAGGCCACCGGGAAAAAGGGCGAGCCCGGCGGGCAGTTGGCCAGGGCGGCCAGGTAGAGGTTGCCAAAGCCGTTGGCCTGCAGCGTGCTTAGGCGGCGAATGAGATCGGCCGCCGCCCAACAGCGGCCAACGTCCAGCCGGCCGGCCGTGCCGGCAATTTCCACGCTGGCAAAGAGGTTGTCGCTGGCGGCAACGATCTCCGGCAGCCGCTCCAGCCAGCCGGCGTCGTGGTCTAGTTGCACCGGCCCCAGGCAGACGTAGTCGGCCCCGGCCTCCCGCCACTGCTGGGAGAGGCGTATGGCCTGGGCGGCCGGCTCTTCGTCTACCGGCCACCAGCCGGGAAAGGGAGTGGTGGCCACCCGCGTCGTCTGTACCGGCCGGGCAAAAGCCGGCCGCGCCTCGCCAAAAAAAGCCGCCGCCGCGGCCGGGTCCAGGTCCGGTTCGACAAATAGAGTGATAGAACGTATTTCCATAGGCTTGGATTCAAAATCGCGAATGGCGCGAATGAGCGAATAGCGCGAATATTTGTTTTTATTCTATTCGCGACATTCGCCTATTCGCGTGATTCGCGTTTAACTTGAGGCCGTCTGTTTGACAGAATCTTTCACGTCGTTAGAATCCCTATCTTAATATGTCGCCGGATGAAAAGCCAGTTCGTGAGACGCGCTCAACCCAATCTACCGAAGCGGTAGTTTATACGGCAGAGACCGTCACGGCCGCTTTTGCTGCCTGCCCGCGCTGTGGTTTTTTCCTGGTTGGCTACCGCCTGATCCACGACGATTTCCCCCAGGCGGCCAGCCAGACCGAGGGCGGCTGGCTCCAGTTGAGCTTCAGTTCGCCGGTCCGGCGCCTGCTCCACAAATCATACGGCGGCCGGGCCGACCTGGACGCTTACCACTACGAAGGGACCTGCCCCGACTGTCACCGGCTCTTTGCCTACCACGAAGCCACCGAAGACGGCCAGCCGGCCGTCCTGCGAATCCAAATCAAGCCCCGCCACGTGACCCGTTAATTCATCGCGAATAGCGCGAATGAACAAATGACGCGAATATTTTTAATTCATTCACGTCATTCGTTCAGCGTAAGACGCTCATTCGCAGCTATTCGCGTTTAATATCAGCATCATCTGCGTTCATCTGCGTCCCATCTCTGTTCGCTGGCGGACGGCTTCGAAGAGGATGATCCCGGCGGCCACGGCCGCGTTGAGCGACTCTGTTTCGGCCTGCATGGGGATAGAGACGGTGCTGCCGGCCAGTTGGTAGGCCGGGGCGCTGGCCCCGGCCGCTTCGCCGCCAATGATGAGCGCCGACGGTTGGCGCCAGTCTACGTCATAATAGGCCAGCGGGCCGCCGGCCGCCGCCAGCCAGACCGCCATGCCGGCCGTCAATTCGGCAATCTCCGGCCACCCGGCCGGGTGGAGCGGCAGCCGCAAGTGAGCCCCCATTCCCCCCCGCACGACTTTGGGATTGTAAGCGTCCACACAGCCCGGCCCCAGGATGACCCCGTCGGCCCCGGCGGCGGCGGCCGTGCGCAGCATCGTCCCCAGGTTGCCCGGGTTGGCGATGCGGTCCAGGATGAGCAGCAGCGCCGGCCCGGCCGGCAATGGCCGGGGTATCATGGGCACGACGGCCAGAACCCCGGCCGGCGTCTCGGTATCACTGGCCTGGTTCATCACGGCCTCGCTAACCGGTTGCGCCGAAATATTTAATTCCTCTACCAGGCGCCGGTTCTCCTCCTCGGCCAGCCAGCTCTCCACGGCCAGGACCAGTTGCGGCGGCGTGGCCAGGCGGGCCAGCTCGGCCAGCCAGCGCCTGCCCTCCACCACGTAGGCCCGTTCCCGCTCGCGGAAGCGCCGGTCGTTCAACAGCCGGCGGATATACTTAATTTTGGGGTTGGTGGTACTGGTGATCATCTTTTTCCCTCAGGTGACTGTCACTTGGCAAAGTGACAGTCACCTGACCTGAGGGTATATTTATTGTAACGTCTTTTGCCGGGAGACGTTACATAATCGGCTTTTTCGGGTAAACTTCCTGGTGTAAAACATTGATTGGCGAAGGAAATGATTGACTTGGTGGTTAGCCTGGCGGCCATTTGGGGCTTCATGATTCTGTGGGCCGCCACTGTTGGTTATATTTTTTGGGACAGCGGGCGGCGTAAGCTGGCCGACCAGCAGCGTTTTGGCTGGCTGCTGGCCGGGTTGATCCCCTTCGTCGGCTTTCTGGCTTACCTGGCCTTGGGCCGGCCGGGCGGCCGGTCGCGGCGGCATGGGACCCGGCTGAAGCGGCCTCAGGGAGCGGCTAACCTGGACCCGCCGACGATAGCGGCCGTGGCCTGGCAGGGCGCCGGCCCGGGACAGCAACCCTTAACCCAGGGATTTACCCTGGCGGCCACGGCCGGGCCGTACGCCGGCCAGCGTTTTACAGTAGACACGTTGCCGGCCCAGCTCGGCCGGGTGGCCGACTGCCTGGTCCGCCTGGCCCAGGACAGCGCCGTCTCTCGCCAGCACGCCGAGTTTTACGAACAGGCCGGCCTGGTGCGTCTCCGCGATTTAAACAGCAGCCACGGCACCACCCTCAACGGCTCCCCCATCCAGGACGAAGTCGTCGGCCTCGGCGACCACATCCAGGTTGGCAACTCAGTCCTGGTTATTGAAGGGAATTAAAAGCATCAAATTAACGCGAATTAACGCGAAATATTTATCACCATACGACCATGCTCATCACTCATTGCTCATCGCTCACAGTTGGCCTTGCCAACTACGCTCATTGCTTTTCGGGGAGACCAATAACGCCGTGAAGACTCTTCAGGCTGGCCAGGCGGCCGTTTCTCCCCCGGTGCAGCGCCTGGCCGAAGCGCTGTTAGACACCTTTCCCATGTCCGTCTACGTCCTGACGGGCTTGACGCTGCTTGACCAGCAAGGCGGCCAGCGGGCCCTGGTTGACTTGCTGGCCGTGACCGCCACGGCCGTCGTGGTCGGCATAGACTCCGGCCGCGATCCCAGGGCCATAACACCGCCCCGGGCTGCTGGCCGGTTGGTGGCCCGCGCCCAGCAAGCGGCCGGGGCCGGCCGGCCGCTACCAGTCTACGTCTTCTGGATCGGCCAGGCCCCACCACCCAACCAGGGTGATGACTCGCCGGCCCTGCCAGAGGCGGCCGCCATCCAGGAATACATTTTGCGGGCCAGCGCCCAAAATCCCCAGCCGCCTGGCAATGTTGCCGCCCAGGTAGCCGACGCGTTACGTGAGGCCGATATTGGCCCTGATGGAACGCCCGGCCCGCCCACACCGCCCTTGCGCCGGGCGCTGCGCGCCTTGCCGGAAATACTCGACGCCGGTTTAGGCCAGTTGAACCCCATCCGTTTTGTCCAGCGGTCGGGGCCGGTGCTGCCGGCCGACCTGAACAAGCGGTTGGCGGCGGCCATGCTAGACCGCAAGAACCACCTCGAAGACGTCAATTACGGCAAAATTGTGCCCAATGATTACCTGGTCGAGGTTAACGAGGACAATTACCGCGGCCATTACCAGCCTATTGAGGGCGAGGTGCGGGAACAGTGGCGGCAGCGGCTGCTGGATGCCCTGAACACCGCCAACAGCCGCCAGGGTCGCAAGGAGTACCGTTTTGGCGGCCGGGTGGACGTCCAGGTCCGGCCGGTCCCCGACCTGCCGGAAAACGAGGTCCGTCTTTACGCCCGGATCAAGGCCGATGAGGCGGCGGCTGGACCGGCCGCCCCGGCCGGCCCCGGCCTGGCGGTGGGCCGGCCCTGCCTGGAGCAGTTGCCCGGCGGCCGGACCTGGCCCCTGCGTGAAGGCACGACGACCATCGGCCGCAGCCGGACGGCCGACATCTTCCTCAACAGCCCGGAAATCCAGGCCCAGCGGTTGATGAGCGGGCAGCATGCTTATTTCCAGCTTGGCGGCGGCCGTTGTCGCCTTTTTGACGGTTCGCCGGCCGGTAAGCCCTCTCTGAACGGCACCTTTGTCAACGGCCGGCCCGTTACTGCGGGCGGCCAGGAGCTGCGCGATGGCGACGTGATCATCCTGGCCTCCGTTGACCCGGCCAGGCCGCGGCCAGACACGCCCGGCGCCACCGGCTTTATTTTCCGGGCGCATTGTGGGTAACCAGATTATAGGAATTTCCTTTTGCTCGGGCCGGTCTCCTGACCGCGCCCGTTGGTAGATAACTAGATGGAAGTGGCCCTGGGTACGCTCCTCTTTGTCGCCAAGTGGCTCTTAATTGGGCTGATTTACCTGGCCCTCTTCATTGTCCTGGTCGCGGTGCGGCGGGAAATGCGCCAGCGCCTGCAGAGCCACACGCCGGTCACTACTTCGGCCGCGCCCGGCCGGCTGCGGGTGGTTAGCAGTGTGGGCGACCCCCGCCTGAAGCCGGGGCAGCTCATTATGCTCCCGAACGACGTGGTCCTGGGCACCGACCCGTCCCAACTGCGCCAGCAAGACCTGCGGCTGAACGACGAATTTGTTTCCAGCCGGCACGCCTTCCTGAGCTGGGATGGGGTCCGTTGGTGGATTGAAGACCTGGGCAGCACCAACGGCACGCTAGTCAACGGCCGGGAATTGATGCCCCACCAGCGCGAGATCATCCCCTTTGGCGCAGCGCTGCAAGTGGGCGACGTGGTCTTTGAATTGCTCGAGTAACCGTATGGAAAACGCCCAGCCACGCCGACTCTTTTTCCGTTTCCTGGAAGCGCGATCCCTGGAAGCGCTTTTGATAGTTATCGTCACCCTGGTCGCCTTTCTGGCTTTTGCCCTGGCGGTGGCCGGTGTGCAACTGCAGGAAGAGGCCCCCATTTTGCCTGCTCTGTTAGCCGCGCTGCCTCTGCCGGCCGTCCTGGTCTTGTCCTTGTTTCTGGTCCATTTCGTTCTGCGTTGGCGGGGTGTCCAGACAGAACCTGTTGTCTGGCCGATTGTTGGCCTGCTGGTCGCCCTCAGTCTGGTCCTCATCTGGCGCTTGCGCGGCCCGGCCGTCGTCTGGCAGCAACTGACCCGGGGCTGGTTACCGGGACTGGTCGTGGTCGTCGCCCTGGCCGTTTACCCGCTGCTACTGGAGCGCCTTCGCCGCCAACTGGCGTTGGTCATTAGCGCCGGTGGGCTGCTCCTCCTCCTGGCTACCGCCTTCCTCGGAGTGGTGGACGAATCGGGCGCCCGCCTGTCGCTGAAGCTGGGGCCGCTACCGCCCATCCAGACGGCCGAGGTCGTCAAGCTGTCCCTGATCATCTTCCTGGCCTGGTACATTGAGCGGGTGGGTGAAGAGGCCGAGGGGCGGGCCAGGATAGTCGGCTGGCTGCGCCTGCCATCGTTGAAATATTTTGTGCCCGGCACGCTCTTCGTCTTCCTGGCCACCCTGGCCCTGGTCCGCATGTCCGACTTTGGGGCCATTCCCATTTTAGGCAGCCTCTTTGTGGCTATGCTCTACGCCGGCTTCCAGCCACGCGTTTTCCTGACCGTAGCGGCTATTGGCCTGGTCCTGTCCGTGATGGTGGCCATTGTCCTGGCCATCGCCTGGGAGCCGCCGGCCGTCATCCAGCAACGTCTGGTGGCCTACCGCGATCCCTGGAGCGAGGAAGAGCTGGTTATCAACGGCCAGCCGACAGGTATCACCGTTGCCGAGGGGCCAGGCTACCAGATCCAGCAATCAGTCTACGCCATCATCGCCGGTGGGATTAGTGGGACCGGCCTGGGGCTGGGCTCGCCGCAAAACGTGCCCCTGGCCCACTCCGATTTTATTTTTGCCGCGCTGGTCGAGGAACTGGGCGCGGCCGTGGCCCTGGCTTTGCTGGCCTGCTTTGCCATTTTGCTGCTGCGCATTTTAAGGCTGGCCATCATGTTGCCAGAAGGCCAGCTCTTTGAGCGGCTCCTGCTGGTCGGGATCAGCGTCCACCTCTTTACCCAGGTCTTTGTCATGGTTGGCGGCACGCTGAACGTGATCCCCCCCACCGGCATTACCGTGCCGTTCTTGAGCCAGGGCGGTGTGGCCTTGCTGGTGAATATAACGGAGATTGGGCTGGTGCTGGCCCTGGCGCAGCGGTTGGGGTAATTAAAGTACAGACCATGCATTCCCTGACCGCCTTCATCCCTATGGACCGTCGCCAGGCGCTGGCTCGGGGCGATTCATTGCCGGACCGGACCAGTGGCGCAGCCCTGTTTGCCGATATTTCGGGCTTTACGCCGCTGACCAATGCGCTGGTAGAGGAGTTGGGGCCGCAGCGGGGGCCAGAGGAACTGACCCGCCAGCTTAACCGCATCTATAGCGCCCTGATTGCCGAAGTGCATCGTTACCGGGGTAGCGTCATTGGCTTTAGCGGTGATGCCATCATGTGTTGGTTTGAGGGCCAGCCGGCGGCCACCAGCCGGGCAACGGCCTGCGCGTTAGAGATGCAACAGGTGCTCGGCCGGCTGGGGGATGGCGTCACGCCGCTGGGCACGGCCGTTCCCCTGGCAGTCAAGGTGGCCGTCACGGCCGGAACGGGGCGGCGTTTTCTGGTCGGTGACCCGGCCGTGCAGCAAATAGAAGTGGTCGCCGGAGAAGTCGTCAACCGGGCAGCGGCGGCCGAAAAGGTGTTGCAACGGGGTGAAGTGGCCGTGGGGGCAGAAATCTTGAGCCGGTTCGGCGACCAAGCGGCCGCCCAGGAGTGGCGGGTGGACGACCAAGGGGAATATTTTGCCATTGTTGAGGGGCTGGCCCAGCCTGTCCCGGCTGCTCCCTGGCCCCAGGTCGCTGAGCCGGCCGAGGCGGTCGTCCACAACTGGGTTTTGAAACCGGTCGTCGAGCGGTGGCGGCAGGGCCATTTTTCAATTGCCCAACTCCGCCTCTGTGTCCCGCTCTTCCTCAAATTCAGCGGCATCAACTACGAAGCCGACGACCAGGCCGGCCAGAAGCTGGATAGTTATATCCGGTGGGTGCAGGGGATTATGGCCCGCTATGAAGGGCACCTGATTCAGCTTACGCTGGGTGACAAGGGTAGTTATCTCTACGCCGTTTTTGGTGCGCTTCTGAGTCACGAAGATAACGCCGCTCGCGCCGTAGCGACCGCCCTGGAACTACAGAAAGCAACAGGCGAATTCCCTTTTATTACCGCCCGCCAGATTGGCTTGAGCCAGGGGCAGTTATACACGGGAACGTCCGGCAGCCCCGACCAATATACCTTTTGCGCTCTGGGCAGTGAGGTCAATATTGCTGCCCGCCTGATGAGCAAAGCGGAAGCGGGGCAGATCCTGGCCACGCCGCACATTATCAAATCGGCTACTCAATATCATTTCCAGCCCCTGGGAGCTATCCCGGTTAAAGGGTTAGCCAAACCACTGCCGGTCTTTGCCGTGCAAGAGGGAGAGCAACGCACAGTGGCGGCTGCGGCGGAACGCCGGCGGCTGCCAATGGTTGGCCGGAAGGCGGAGTTGGAGATTTTGCTGGACCAACTGGCCGGGCTGGCCCAAGGCCAGAGTAGCCTGGTGACTATTGAGGGAGACGCAGGCATCGGCAAGTCGCGGCTGGTGGCCGAATGGCTGGCGCGGGCCGGCGATTACCCTATTCGTACCCTGGTGGCCAGCGCGGATGCGGTTGAGAGTAACACCCTTTATTACCTCTGGCGGCCGATTTTCCGCCGGCTGTTTGAGCGGGAGTTAGGGCTGGAAACGTCTGGAGAACGGCAGGCTGCCGTCCTGGCCCAGATGGAAACGATGTTTGGCCCGGATGACCCGGAGAGGGCGCTGGCCCCGCTGCTCAACGGGATTCTGTCCCTTGATCTGCCGGAGACGGCGCTGACCAAATCGCTGCAAGGCGAAGGGCGGGCGAATAAAACGAACGACCTGTTCAGCCGCATTCTGCAAATTGTGGCCGGGGAGCGGCCGCTGCTCATTGTCCTGGAAGATGCCCAATGGATGGATGCCTCTTCCTGGGAACTGGCCCGGCTGGTGGGCCTGGATGTCAAGCCACTCCTGCTGGCTATTGTCACCAGGCCAATGCTGGAACCGCTGCCCCAGGCTTACCACCGGCTGCTGCGCCGGCCGCACCGAATTCACCTGACGCTCGATAACCTGTCTCCGGAGGAGACGTTGCAATTGGTTTGCAGCCGCCTGGGCGTCAGCCGGCTGCCGGATTCTCTGGCCGAGCTGATCCGGCAGCGAGCCGAGGGCCCCCCCTTTTTTAGCGAGGATTTGGTCTATGGTTTGCGGGATGCTGGCGTGATTGACGTTAAAGATGGGAAGTGTACGATTGCGGACGGGGTGGATCTGCAAACGGCGATGCTGCCGACGACGGTCCAGGCGATGATTGCCAGCCGCATTGACCGTTTGAGCCAGGATGAGCAGTTGATTTTGAAAGTGGCCAGCGTGATCGGCCGAGTCTTTGCCCAAAAAACGCTGTTGGATGTTCACCCGCTGCGAACGGAGGCAGAGCTGGTCAACAAGTACCTGGACCACCTGGCCCGGCTTGACCTAACACCGCTGGAATCTCTGGAACCGGAAGTACAGTACATTTTCAAACATATCATTACACAGGAAGTGGCTTATGGGCTGATGCTGTATACCCAACGCCAGGAACTGCACCGGGCGGTGGCGGAATGTTATGAGGCCACCTACGCGGCCGATTTGCACCCGCCGTATCCGCTATTGGCCTACCACTGGCAGAAAGCGGAAGCGGCCGATAAGG
>JAKEFB010000183.1 GCA_022616275.1 Chloroflexota bacterium | reverse complement strand
TGGCGTAAATACGTAAGGGGTCAGCGGGATGGACGGCCAGCGCCAGCACGGTGCCGGTCACCGAGGCCGGTTGCCAGGTGACCCCGCCATCGCTGCTCCACATCAGCCCGCCGCGATGACCCAGAAAAGTGAAGTTGGGATCGACCGGGAGAATGGCCAGGGCGCGAGGGTCGGCGGCGGCAACAGTAGTAATAGACTGTTGGGCCTCGATAGTGGCGCGGGCGCGAAAATAGACGATCCCGACAACCCCTGCCCATACGACCGCAGCGATCCCGGCAGCGAGGAGCCACTTCGAGCTGGGGGACCAACCAGCGGAGTGAGCCGGTGTGGTTTTGGGCGCCGTCGTTGGCGAGGCTTCAGGCCGGAAGAGCGCCGCCAATTCCGGGTCATGGCGAAGGAGGTCTGCCAACTTCGGGCTGGCTGCGGCTGAAGACCCGGCCAGCGGCTCCCCGCACTGCGGACAAAACTGCGCGTTGGCCGGCACGGTCGCCCCGCAATCAGGGCAGGCTTGGGGTAGAGCCGCGCCACAGGCGACGCAGAAACGGTCGTTCGGCTCCACGGACTGGGCACAAGCCGGACATTCTCTGCGTTTGCCCACCCCTTCGGACTGAACCGGAGTGGGCGGCCCATTGGGAAGGCCAGGGTTCACCGCCGGCTGCCGCCATGTCCGGCGCAGGCTCGCTACCTCCCGCTCGATGAGGGCGTCGAGTTCTTGGTCATGCGCCACCTTGGTTTCACGGGTCGCGTCCATGGCCTTAAGCTCGGCCACAGCCCGGCGGGCGAGTTGGGCGCGTAGTTCACGGTAATCTTCCTCGGCCAGTTTGCCGAGGCGCTGGTCGAATTCCAGATCGCGCAGTGCGGTCAGGGCGGCGGCCTCCCGTGCTTCAAGCGAAGTATGGTCGCTTTCGCGCCGATGCGCCTCGCCCGGCCGGTTGAGCAGCGGCCAGATGATGGCGGCCAGGGCAATGACCCCGAAAACGACGAAGAATATCGTCACGACCGGAAAGCCTCCTGCTCTTCGGGTTCCCAGATGATCTCAGCCAGGCGGGCCTCGTAGGCTGCCACTTCTTCATCGGACACCGGGGGCAGATCGTCGGGCTGAGGCGGCGGGGTTCGCGTCCAACTTCTCAGTAGCAAGTATAGGCTGATAGCTCCCACCAGCACAGCCAAAAACGGCCCGCGCCAGGCCACCAGGTTGAAACCACGCTTGGGCGGCTCCAGCAAAATGCTTTCACCGTAGCGGTCCACAAAATACTGGCTGATCTGCTCCCGCGTCTCACCCGCTTCGAGTTTCTGGCGAATAACCCCGCGCATCTGCACTGCCAACTGCGAGGGTGAAAAGGCCACGGACACATTCTGGCAAATCGGGCAGCGGAGCATTTTGCCGATTTCCAGGGCTTCGTCGTCCAAATTGCGCGGGGCAGTTGGTTGTATGGCACGGACAAAAGCCCACCACGTCAGGCCGAAGAGCAGCGCGACAATCACAATCGTCGGCCACTTGAGACTACGCTTCACTGCTTAATACCTCCGGCGCGGTGTGGAAAACCCGCGCAGGCACAGCCGCCCGGAACGGCCACCACGCCACTAACCCGCCTAACACGAGCGTCAGCCCGCCGACCCACAGCCAGGCTACCATCGGGTTAACAAAAACGTAGAACGTCGCCGTGCCATCATCATCCCAGGAGTTCAGCACCACGTATAGGTCTTCCAGCAGCGTGGTGCGGATGACGATTTCGCTGGCAGGCTGGTTGTTGAAGTTGGGATAAAAGGCTTTGCCGGGCTGAATTTCGCCGAGGTCACGGCCGTCTTTGGCTACAAACATCCGGGCGAAGGTGATGTCCTTGCCGGGTTCCTGGCGCACATACAGATTCTCGTAGGTCAGCGTGTAACGGCCGACGGTCACAGTCTGGCCAGGTGAAACGATGAAGGCTTTGGAGAGCTGAAAGAACGACGACGCTACCACACCCATCATGACCATGACCAGCCCCAGGTGGACGAGGTAGCCGCCATAGCGCTGGCGATTGCGGGTAGTGAGATTGACCAGCGCGGCGAGCGGCGGCTCGCCGGTCGCTTGGCGGCGGGCGCGGACGCCTTCGTAAAACTCTTGCAGATGAGTCGCCAGCACAAAAGCAGCGACGGAGAAGCCAAGTAGGGGACTGAGGTCACGGATGCCGCCGGCCAGCAGGCCGATCAGGGTCACGACCAGAGCGGCCAGTGGCCAGCGAAAAGTACGGGTCAAGGCTGGAAGTGAAGCTCGTCGCCACGGCAGGAGCGGGCCGATACCCATCAGGGTCATAAGAGCCAGCAAGAGCGGGCCGTTCACCTGTTGATAGTAGGGTGGGCCGACGGTGATCTTCACGTTTTGGACGGCTTCACTCAGGATCGGGAAGATCACCCCCAGGAAGGTGGCGGCGACAATCCCGATGAGCAGCAAATTATTGTAGAGGAAACCCGACTCGCGCGAGAGCATGCCGTCCAGATGGCGCTCGTCGCGCAGCAGCGACAGGCGGCTGAACAACGTCCCCAACGAGAACAGCATGGCCGCGCCGAGGAAGACGAAAAACAGTGGCCCCAGCGAGGATTGGGCGAAGGAATGAACCGACGAGATGACGCCGCTGCGCACGACGAACGTGCCGAAAATTGACAGGTTGAAGGTCAGGATGATCAAGGCGAAGTTCCAGACCTTGAGCATCCCCCGCTTCTCCTGCATGATGACCGAGTGGAGATAGGCCGAGGCCGCCAACCAGGGCATCAGCGCCACGTTCTCGACCGGATCCCAACCCCAATAGCCGCCCCAGCCCAGGACGTGGTAAGCCCACCACGAGCCGAGCAGGTTGCCCAGAGTCAGGAGGCCCCAGGCAGTCAGCGTCCAACGGCGGGTAGCTTTTAACCAGCTCGCATCGAGCTTGCCGCTGAGCAGGGCCGCTATGGCAAAAGCGTAGGGGATGGAGACGCTCATATAGCCCATGAGCAGCAGCGGCGGATGCGCCATCATGCCGCGATCCCAGAGTAGGGGGTTAAGGCCGCGCCCGTCAGCGGGCAGGTAGGGGATAGCCCCCAGGGGTTGAAACAGCGCCGCCATCACCTCACCGGCGCTTGTCTGCCACAGCCGCTCAAAGGGATTGGAGACGAAGTTAAGCAGGATGAGGAAGAAAACCTCGATGCTCATTAGCACGGCCATGACGTAGGGCATCAGTTCGCGCTGGCTGGGCCAGTTGAGGGAGACAGCCAGCGCAGCGAAGAGCGTCAGCGTCCAGGCCCAGAATAACAGCGAGCCGGGCTGCCCACCCCAAAATGCGGCCAGCACGTAATACCAGGGCATGGCCCGGTTGGAGTTTTCGGTCACATACAGGATGTTGAAGTCATGAGTCAAAAAGGCGAACGCTAGCGCAGCGGCGGCCACCGTCATCAAGCCAGCCACGATCATGAGACCATTGCGGGCGCTGGTCACCAGTGCTGGACACTGGCGCCGCGCGCCAATGACGCCGATAACCGCTACATAGGCCGCGGTGACCAGCGCGATCAGCAAGGCAGCATTTCCGATGTCAGCCATTAATTATCTCCTCTTTGATCCGAGCACGCCCATACCCACTACACACCCGCTGAGATAGCCCAGGTAAGCCGGGACGAGCAGGAGGACGCATAAAGATAGGAACGAGAGCAGCCCGGCGATGACGGCGAGTAAGGATGTCGGCGCCACCACGCCGCCCAGGCCGGCGTCCAGGTCAAGGCCATTGTTCAGCGCCCATAGGGCAAGCTGAGGCATTTGGTTAAAGAATAGCAATACTCCCATCCCCACAAGTACCAGCCCGCTGACGATTTGAACCCGGCGCTTGTATTGCCGGAGGTAGCGCCTGATTCCGGCCGCCCGGTCAACCAGCAGCCCCAGGGCGAGAAAGGGTACGGCCAGGCCAAGCGCATAGCTCGTGAGCAGGAACAGACCCTGTACCGCCGTTTCCTCGGCGAAGCTGAGGGCGAGGATTGCTCTCAAGGTCGAGCCGGCGCACGGCATCCAACCAACGGCGAAGCACACGCCTATGAGCAGGGACTGAATGAGTCCTAAACGCCGGTGAACATCCCCTTGCCGCTGGGGGAGGCCCAGCCTGACCAGGCCGAAAAGGGTCACGACTAACCCGCCGACCCTGGCCAGCCACGGGCGGTACAAAAAGAACATCTCTCCCACCGGCCTGGCCAGGCCACTCCAGCCAACGATAAAGATGGTGGAGAAACCGAGCATAAACAGGACGGCGTGGGTAAACGTCGTGAAGCGTTGCGGCAGAACCGTCGCGCTCGAAGTCGTTGCACCAATGACATCGTGAGCCATAGTTGTCTCGTCTCACTGCTGTAGCAGCGTTTCGATGGCCTGCCCCAAGGTCTCTTCCTGCACAATGCCAATTGCCTTTTGGGCGATCATCCCGTCACGGGTGATGAAGTACGTTTCGGGAAGGCCGGTCAGGCCATAGTCAATCCCAATCTCGCCCGTGCGGTCCGGGCCGGTAGGGTAGGTGAGGCCAAATTCCCGCAAAAATTTAGCCGCGTCCTCGTCCGTATCCCAAATGTCCACACCCACAAAGACCACACCGCGCTCCCGGTATCGCTGCCAGACCTTTTCAAAGGTCGGCGCTTCCTGGCGACATGGCGGGCACCAGGAGGCCCAAAAATTCAGCACGACCACTTTCCCACGCAAGTCGGACAGGCGCAGCGTTTCGCCTGTGTCAAACAGGGTCAGGCTGAAATCGGGCGCGGGCCGGTCAAGCAGGGCCAGCGTAGCCACCTGATTGTTGATGATGACCCCACTCGCCCGGTCCGGCTGGCCGGCGCCGGTCAATAAGGCGTACCCCAGCAGTCCGAGGATAGCCAACGCGCCCAGCCAGACGCTCCAACCAATGAGTCGCCGGGTGAGAGAGTGAGGTTGAGGGGCCGCTTGCGCCGGCCCGGTTTGGCTGGTCTCATTCATTTTAGATAAACCAATACAGCAAGGTTTCGTTAAGCCCGATGAGTATGAACACGATCCCAACCATGCGCTGCACCCACACCTCAACCGCCTTGAATCGCTTCACGAATTGCCCCATGTTGACAGCCCCGGAGGTAAACAACGCTACCAGCCCCAGCACCGGCAGCGCCGTGCCGACGGCAAAGACCCCCGGAAAGAGCAGTCCCCCCGTTGAGGCGATGGCCAGCGGAATGGTCAGCCCAAAGAATAGCCAGAACAGCGTCGGGCAAAAGGTGAAGGAGAAAGCTACGCCCAACAGGTAGGCCGGGAGGAGGCCCTGCCGCTCCCCCACTTTGGCTTGTAACCAGGTCGAGACCCGGCCGCCGAGGGAGACGTGAGCCTGGAACAGCCCCAACATCAACAGGCCAACCAGAATCAACAGCGGGCCCAGAGCGCGCCGGGCAAAGACTACGACCGGGATCGCCGTCTGGCTGAGTTGATTGATTTGAAGGCCCAACAGGACGATGATCCCGCCGACCAATAAGTAGACCGTGACTTTGCCGGCTACGTAGGCCAGCGCCTGCGTCCAGACCCGCCGGGAATCGGCCACATCACGCGACAGAAAGGCTAAGGTCGCTACACTGCTGCTCAACTGGCAGGGCGCGGTTGCGCCGATCAAGCCGAACAACAGCGCCGAGACTAGGGGAATGTTAATCGAGTCGGCCAGGTTGC
>JAKEFB010000182.1 GCA_022616275.1 Chloroflexota bacterium | reverse complement strand
TCCAAGGCGAAACGATGTCTTGATGGTTCGGTTGTTAAGGTGCGAAACGATGTCTTGATGGTTTCGCTGTTAATCGCGAAACGATGTCTTGATGGATGACAGTTATCAGTAGATCTTGGACGAATACTGGCTTTGATTATTGGCTTGGAGCCAGAGAAACACCTTGTGATGTAGACATACCATTCAATGGAGCAGTACGTCTTGAGGTATCAGGAATTTATGAGGGTGACAATCGGTCTATTCTCAGACGCGTACGAGAAAAATTCAGACAAACAGAACAATCAGACCAGCTTGGCCTGCCAGCATATATAATCGTTGTAGAATTCGGTCAACTCGTCTCGAAATTCACTGAGAAAAAGAAATGAGTTCTTCTAGCGGTAAGTTGCATCATCAAGCCATGCTTTTTGCTGAGCAGGCTTCTATTGCCAGGTCTGTAGGGGACGAAACGAGAGCAGAACAATTGTTCAGGCAAGCCTTTAGTCTTGAAACTCAGGCTGCCAATCTTCTTAGAGATGAATTAGACGCTGAACCATCCCGATCTGTACTTTATCGTAGTGCGGCTTCATTAGCATTTGAATGTGGTGAACTTCGTGAAGCCGAACGTTTAATTGCACTAGGGCTAGAAGGGGATCCCCCCCCAGAAATTACAGAAGAATTAAGGGACTTGCTTGAGCAGCTAAATCTTCACCAGCACCGAAAAAAAACTGTGCTAAAGGATAGCCTGATACTAATGATCCACCTTACCCAAAAAGTTTGGAACAGATATTGGCGGCCGTGCTTGTTCGTTGTCATTTTAGGGTTAGTGGGACTGATTATATATTGGGCGATTTGGGCTGATATTTCGCCCCGGTGGACTGGATTTGGTGCTTATGACGAAGAAATGTATGGGCCGCGTGCGAAAACTCTCTGGGATTGGTTGGAATTGCTTATCGTTCCATTTGTGCTCGCTATAGGTGCCTGGTGGTTGAATAGAACGGAGAAGGAAACGGAAAAAAGAATAGCGAATGAAAAACAGCAACAGGCTACTCTAGACGCTTATCTTGATAAGATGACGGACCTTCTTCTTACTGGTGGATTGCGGCATTCTTCATCGAATAGTGAAGTGCGAATCATTGCTCGTGCTCGAACTTTAGGGGTTTTACAAAATCTGGATGGAAACCGAAAAGGTCAAGTACTTCGATTTTTATATGAAACTCAACTAATCGAGCGGGGAAAGGATGGTTTTGATCGTGAGAATCCGATTATAGCTCTTGAGGGAGCTGATTTGAGTTATGCGAACCTTTCTGGACTTATTTTATACGGAGTTAATTTAGACAAAACTAATCTGTATAAGGCTGATTTACGATGGGCAGGACTAAACGGGTCCAGTTTGTTCAATGCTGATTTGCGCAACGCACAAATGCGTGGAGTGCGATTGAACGTAATTGGACGTAAAGAAAATAATGATAATTATGTAATATTGCCCACTATCTTGTCCTATTCGGACCTGCGAGACGCTGACTTGCAATATGCTGACCTAAGTCAAGCACATTTGTTTGGCGCCGACTTGCGTAATGCTAACTTACAAGATGCCGACCTATTCAAAGCCATTTTGGCAGATGACACAAAAGTTACCGATGAACAATTAAAACGGGCCAGAAATTTTGAGAACATAGTTATGTTTGATGCAGAAAAGAAGCAGAAGTCGCTTGATAACTTTTTAGGAGGACAAAAAGCACGTCACCAAAGGGTAGATGAGAGTTCCGGTCTTTCAACTGAGAAGCCTCCAGAGGAAGATGCAGGTTAGCAATTGTGGCGTGTAAATAGACATGACCAATAATAATCCATTTATAAACATCGATCTATCAAGTATCTGGGTACCTTGTCACTTCGTCACCTCGTGCGTTGCCTCTTCGTGAGCTGTCAGCGGAGGAAGACCCCAGCCTAAGTCGTAGTGTTGGTCGAGAGCTTGAGCGCAGTATTCCTTGACGCGCACCGAGCGAAGGCTGTGAAATTGCATACGCAAACAATCTTCCACTAATTTGGTGAAGTAGTTGGCGCAGCGTCCTGGCTAGAGGGGCGGCTCGGAGAATGATAGGGGTATCATAGGCGGCCGTTGGCAGGAAGTTGGCGGCCGCGTTTGTTTGTAACCGCGGAAACTTTGGCAAAGGAGACTTGATTATGGCAAACGGCCGACGTTCGGACGCTGAACTTAAAGCTATATCAGAACATCTCTTTTATGAGATCCAGATGCTTTTTGGTACAGCACAGGTTCTTGCGACATTTGTTAATCAATCTGCGCAACAAGATCTTGAGGACCGAGTGGTTTACAATGCGCTTCTTGACTCTTTCACAATCCATGTGCGCAGTCTGCTGGATTTTTTGTACCCGCCTTCCAATTTTCGCCCTGATGACGTTATCGCCAATCACTTCTTCGATGACGATACAGTGTGGATACAGCAGCGACCCGCAAAATCCTCATTTATCCAGGCTGTTGACCGTGATGTAAACAAGCGAGTTGCACACCTTACCTATGCCCGATTGAACGTAGACCCACAGGCATCAGACTGGAACTACTCTCGAATAGCGGATGAAATTAGTCAAGTGCTAAGAGTATTTCTTGATCTTGCCCCTCGTGACAGGGTATGTGACTCACTTCGCAATTTTATTTCTCAGGTTGTCAGTGCTGACGAAGTTGTGAAACTGTTGGCTTCCTACTCTAGTTCTGCAGGTGTCGGTGCTAGTCTAAGCCTAGATCCTGTAACAGAGTCAGTGTTGACACTCTTACTTAGGTTGACCCCTTTAGATCGCTCACGATTACTAAACGAGGCACACCAGCTAGCGCAAGGTGGCAACTAGCCTTCAGAGTCCACGATACCGTCGGTTCAGTCGAGAATACAAGTACGAATCTTAGCCGGGAGCGGCCGCCAGCGAAAAGTTAGCGGCCCATTCCTATCACAGCAAGGTGGCGGATCTGATGCCAGCCGCTCTCGGCCTTGTTTTTATTCGCTTGAGAGTGTGCGAGTGGCAGCTAACTCAATGGAGAACATATGAAGAGTAAGTGGCAGAAGGGCACGATAATAGATAACCGTTATAGAGTTCATAGTCAGTTGGGTCAGGGAGGACAAGGCCAGGTTTTTCTAGTTGAGGACAGCATTCATGACAATGCACACAAGGCACTGAAGACTTTAAGTAGGGAAATTATGCCGCAAAACCTGGAGCGTATGCGTCGAGAGGTCAAAGCACTTCAGGGTACTAGTTCTCCATTTGTGTTATCCATAGAGGACAGCAATCTGGAAAGTTACAGACCTGGACAAGATGTGCCTCCCTATTTTGTTAGTGAGTATGCTAAGTATGGAACGCTTAGACAGCATAATTATTTCAACGGCGAGATTGAATTAAGCCTTAGGATATTTCAAAATATTTGCGAGGGAGTAAAGGCGATTCATCATGCCGGGGTTATTCATCGTGATCTCAAGCCCAGCAACATACTCTTGGTTTCACACGAGAAAGATATACGAATAGGTGACTTCGGAATTTGCTATATTGATCTGGAGATTGACCAAGAAAGGGCTACACAGATTAGAGAAAAGGTTGGCCCTATGTATTTTGCTGCCCCTGAGCAGACCAGTCTGCCACCAAATTTTACGCAGAAGTCCGACATCTACTCATTGGGACGTATATTATACTATCTAATCACGGGTCGCTATCAATTTACGCCAGCAGAGGAATATGTCCCTGTTACAGTTCAAATAGGGATGAGAACTTTTCACCCAGTAGATGATCTAATCAAAAGGCTCATAAGTTTCGATCCAAGAGAGCGCCCAGAGAGTGTAGACCAAGTTATAGATGCGGTTGATAGGCTTTTAGGTAAAAACTCTGATGAAAAACCGACCTTTGAACTTTCAAAGATGCAGAAACGCATCATGAAATATCTTGGTAGTGCACCACATGTAGAAGCGACTTTCAACGAAATCCTAGAATATTTGTCTGGTTTCTATGGAGTGACGCGTCAACCAGAGCCTACAACAGATGCGATAATGTTTTTTAGGGCATTTAATTACGCGCAGTCCAACTGGGAAGATTTAGCAGACAGGGTCGAGGCTTCTTTAGAGCAATTAGAAGAAGCAGGATTAGTTGCTTTCTTTCGAGGCTCTTACTCTCTGGCCACCTAAATTTTGGCTGAATTAAGAGACGACCTTGATGCTGAAGATGGGGCTTTGGAGGGTGGACCAGACGCGGAGCCAGAGGGGCATGAGCGTTTCGGTGGCGCGGGAACTGGTGGCGTATTTTGAGCGGCGGCGGCCGGGTGGGGTGCAGACGCTGGCGGAGTATGTGCGGGGGAAGCGGCCGCAGGCGTTTGGGTGAGGTGGCGGCCGAAGAGGGGGAGACAAGGGGAGGGGGAGAGGGGGAAAGGGGGAAGGAACACGGATGGGCGGAGTTCGGCAGCCGAACTCTATTAACGGATTGGGGGGAGGGGGAGGAACATGGATGGGCGGAGTTCGGCTGCCGAACTCTATTAACGGATTTGGGGGCGGCCGGTCAATGAAATTGACCGGCCTGGCAAACCCCCGCAGGGTTGGGACGACAGGAATTCTCAGGTGAATGTTATTGCAACTGGTGGTGGGGGGGTTACATCTAATCGTAAAACTCCAGCAACCAACTGGCCGCCTCCAGACGGCGCAGGGCTTCGGCCGCGGGTATCCCCAACTCGGCCAGAGCATCCTGAACCTCACGCCGGACGAGGACGCCACGCATCATGCTCTCGATGGCCGGCCGGTGCGATTCGGCGGCCTTGTAGATGACCCAGCGCAGATTGGCAAAATTGCTGTCCACGTGCATGATCACGTCGTGGGCAAATTCATCGGCCGCCCTGGCGGCCGGTTCGCCGCCAAAGCCGGTCCAATATTTGAATTCGTAGGAAAGACCGTCGGCCACCAGGTCATATTGGCGCGTGTGGGTGCTTTTGGCCAGGGCGCGGGTCTGCCCGACCTCAAAGCCGGTGATGCGGCCGCCATGGCGGTGGATGGCGTAGGTCAAGGTCAGAGTGGCCCCCTTCATTTTGTCGGCGCCGGCGGCCAGTTCAGCAATGATGCGATCCAGGCCGGAGACACCTGCCCCGGACTGGCGCTCGATTTGCTCCAGCAACTCGAAAATCTCCAGGGCACGGTCGTAGTCGAAGGCATGAAAGAGGTCGCCGATCTTTTGGCGGGCGTCGGCCGCCCGGTGTGCCAGAACGGTAGGGATGCCCTTGATGGCGCTTTGCCGGGCAATAGCCCAACGAGCAAAGAGTTTGGCCTGATGCCCGGCCAATTCTATATCGGCCAGCAAGGGCTTGATGTTGGCGGTTGTCTTGAGCGTATCGGCCAGATCGTCCAACAACCCTGGAACCAGCGGCGCCCGGGTAGTGCCGTGTAAAAGTGTGTAGATAGCTTTCGCGGCCCTGGATTGCTTGCCCACAGCTTTGGCCAGATTGGCGCTCAGAGTATAGCTGTTGCGGCCGGCAATCTGTAGTAGCCCCCCACCTACTTCATCCAAAATCTCGGGCAGGAAGTGGGTGGGCAAAGCGGGAGCCAGGTTGTTAATGGCCGTGGCGACGTCGTTAGAGGCAGCGGCCATGGTGCCAATCGAACGCAACTGGCCGTCAGTGACCCTGGCGGCCAGCAAATCCTGGCGCACCGTTTTGCCAATTCGGGAGAGACCGGTCAGTTGGTTCACGGACAGGAACACCTGGCTAAATTCCCCCTCAATGGCACTAAGAGCGGGCGATAGAGAGCCGGAACGGGTGGGCGAGAAAAGAGCCACCAACCCCTTGGGTTTGGTTCCGTCAGAAAGTCTACGCAAAGCACCACGCATCAGACGGCTATAGGCTTCGCTGGCGTTGCCGGCGCTTTGCACGTAGCCGGCCAGGTCGGGGCCAATGGCTACAGAACTGCGGCCGAGTTCGGCCAGCAGGTCTTCGCCGACCTGGTCCAGGACCTGGGGCAGGTGGGCCTCTTTCAGGGCGGCCTCCAGCCGGTTGATTCCCTGGACCACGTCCGGCGACGACCCGGCCCAATGGGCAATGCGCTCCACGAAGCCGGGGTGCGACCTGGCCGCACCCTTGAGGGCGACCAGAGCATGGGGGTTCAGTTGGGTCAGGCCGTCTAGTTGTTGCCGGAGCAAAGCGGCCTCGTCGAAGAACTCGCGCATGGCCTCAGGGCTGCGTTTGGCCAGAGAAGCAGCGATCACCAGCCGCTCGGCCGAGGGCAGTTGCTCCAGCATCATCTCCAGGATCTTTTCAACCTGCTGCACCTCCGGAAAGCCAAGGGGCTCCCCCCAGCGGAGCATATCGCCCAGGTTGTCCACGATGCTCCGGGCCGCTTTTTCTTTTTGGAAGATGGCCGCAGCCAGCATCAGCCGGCGGGCCTCGGCTTTGGGCAGGCCGGCCTTGACCAGGCTGTCCACCCCCTTGCTGTAGGCCAGCGTGCCCCGGACAATTTTGGCGCCGCCGTAAACGATGGGCACGGCCGTCAGTAGCACCTCCAGGCCCACGATGGCGATCTCCCACCCACTCATCTTCTCCCAGTTTTGGTAGGTCTCGTATACATCCCTGGCGCATTGAAAAAGACCATACAGAGGACCAAGGATGGGCACGAAGTTGAGGCCCATATCTACCAACATCTGGCTAATAATGGCTGAACCGGTGGCCGCCAGTCCGGCGTATTCAACGGCGTAAGTGCGCAGGTAGCTCTGAATGTCGTCAATGGGCACGATATAATAGAATTCCCGGCCGACCAGGCTGCGGCTGGCGGCGGCATAGATGCCATCGTGGGTGTAATAGGTAAAGTTGAGAGGGCGGCCGTAAAACCCCGCCTTTCCACTTTCACCCAGGTGATCCGGAAAGAAGATACCGCCGGTCACGCCGGGAATGGCCAGGGGATGGGGTGGATTTTTTCCCAGCATCAGGCGGAAATTCTCTTCCAGGACTTCGTAGCCCAGGTGGAGAGGAAATTCGAGCTCCTCCGGCCGCGGCGGGCGCGCCGGCGGTGGCGCCGTGATTGTTACTGTGATCCAGAGGACGCCGACGCGGTTGCGGCGCAACTGCTGCCATTCCTTGCCGCCGGCCAGCAAGGGCGGGTCGGGCAGGGTTTTGGGTTCTTTTCCGGTGGACAGGTCTATCAGGTAAAGGGCCTTGCCTGTCCCGTCCCACTTGAGGGCGTAGAAACCGGCTTGGGCCGTGCGTATCTGGATGGGATAGAGGTAGCTGTTTTTGTCGCCGGTTATCTGCACGCCGAACTCGTCGGCGGTGAGCAGGCCGCGCAGGGTTACCTCTTTGAGGTCTGTGGCCAAGCTGGGGTAGGCTTTGATGGCGGCTTCGATTTCCTCATCTATCCTGGTTGAAGCTATGGCCAGATCTGGCAGAGCTTCGACCAGGGGGGCTGTCCCGGCCGCATACCCATTGCCAACCCTGGCTAAGCCTCCTTTCGGCCGCAGCACCATCTGATCGCGGGGCAGGCGGCCGTTTTCATCGGCAATCAGTCGGGCAAAACCACCAGCCCGGCCGGGCCTCCGGGAGTCTTGTTCCACGACCTGGACGTACCAACCCGGGCGGTGGCTTTCGGGGGTTAGCCCGGCTGGACGCAACGTTTCGTACGGCCGGAGGACCGAATCGGCGACGACGGCCACCTGGCTGCGGCCGCCCTCGCCTGGCGCTCGCCGCACCAGCAGGTCGCCAGGGCGCACATCGCCGGCGAACAGTGAGCCAGGCGCGGCAACGACGTCGTAGGATTGTCGTGCTCGCCGGGCGGCATTACCGTTGGGGTGATTGGTCTTTGATTGCATAGGATAGTTCTCGTGTTCCACCGGTACGTCCGACTTCTTGAAGGACGAGGCACCGATGGCATCATTACCTGCCTGAGCAGCGGCGGCGATAGCCCGTTCGATGTCCAGGTAGCCGCTGCCAACGCGGTGGGCCTCCGCGGCCGGCCCGGCCGCCGGTCGGGTGCTACTCAAAAGCAGTCGCCGTGTTTCGTAAATCCAGAGAGGGCGGCCGGCGGCCTCAAACATGCAGGCAATCGTACCGGTCACATGGGGCGCGGCCATGCTCGTCCCCGACTTTTCCGCCAGGAGGGAGGAGAACTCTTCCAGGGTAGAATATTCTCTGGCGGTACGAGAGGCGGAGCGGGCAGCCAGGATAGCCACCCCCGGAGCGAGCAGGTCGGGTTTCTGCCGGCCGTCGCGGGTCGGCCCGCCGCTGCTGAATGGCGCGACTTCTTGTCCGGGAGAGCTGGCGTTGTACGCGCCGACGGCAATGGTCCGAAAGCCGTTGCAAATAGCGCCGGTGTTGGTCGACAGGACCGTATCTTCGGCGCGAAACTGGGTCTGGCAATGGGGGCAGCCGGCGTCGCGCTCAATCCAGCCATGATAGCGACCGTCCACCACGTCGTCGCCGACCAGGGTCACTTCCCAGGCCCCGGCCGGGCCGCCGGGATAGAGAAACAGGTCGACGTGATGGTCGCCGTTGTTGGGGTCGTGAGCCCGGTGATAGACGGCTCCGACTTCTTGCCCGTTCACCGCCAGCTCCGCCCGTTCCCCCAGGGGAACCCACCAGGAAAACACCCGGCCGGGTGAGTGGATGGCCACTGTCATCCGGTCCAGGCCAGAGTACCACAGTTCCAACTCGTTGGCGGTCAGGTCGGCCGGGTCTACTTCAACGACCATCGTCCGCTGTTCGCCGGGGCGCAATTGGCCGCTGGTATGAATCCGTTCGTCGTAGTAGTTGCCGGTGCTCCCGACAATGGCCCGGCCAGGGCCTTCCAGAAGGACTGCATCCAGCCCCTGCTCGACCAGACTGGTACCGTCGTGCGACCCCCCATGGCTGCCCAGGCTCAAGTTGATGACCCAGGGTCTGCCACCAGCGGCCTGGGCAATAAAGTCAATGGCCTCCAGCACGGCCACCGAGTCGCCCAGGTTGGCCCGGCCACCCACGCCGCGCGTGGACAGGTGGACAAAAAGCAGAGCGGCCTCAGGAGCCACACCTGGCCGTCCGCCGGCCCGGCCGTTGCCAGCGGCAATGTCCATGACGTGTGTGCCGTGTGCGCCTGTGCCGCCAGGGTCGCCGTCGGCCGGATGGTAGCCCAGGGCAGCGTAAGGGTCGGATGATTGTAGCGCGTGATTGATGGCTTCGGCGGTGTAGATCAGGCCATAGCCGTACTTGTTGGTCGCCAGGGGCGCGTTTCGGGCCAGTCCTGGCCTGTTCTTGGTTTGATCCCATAGACCCAGGAGCCGGGTACGGCCGTCCGCCTGGCGAAAGTTGGGGTGGGCAAAGTCGCAGCCCCAATCCACAATGCCCACGACGACATCGCGGCCGGTATGCTGGCGGCGCACGGGAGCAGAGGAGCGGAGGGATAGAGAGAATCCGTTTCCACCCTGCTCCCCTGCTCCGAGCGACCGGCGGTCTCCACTCCCCGACCGTTGACGCCAGGGGTGTTCGCCGTCCGGGGTGAGAAAACGCCGGGCCTTGAGGCTGACGACGGCTTCGTCGGCCCATACCCGCCGGATGGCTGCGCGAGGCAGGCGGCAGGTGGCGATTTGGCCAAAGTGGGCCACGACGCGCACGCCGTTGGGAATGACATCGGGCCGGCGCAGCCGCATGATGGCCTCCACCTCCTCGTCGGCTTGGCCGTCGAGCAACTCCTCGAGCGCGGGATCCATCGGGCACTATCAAGGGTGTGGGACGAAAGATGGGCTGCCATCCACATCTTTCATCTTGTCCGGGTGGGCCTGAGTGGCGACGACAGCTTTTTTGAGCAGGTCCAGGATCTCTTCCAGGCTATGTGCGTTGTCATGATCGGCTACCTGGGTCTGAGCGTTGTGGGTCCGCAGTTCTTCTAGAGAAGCGCGGGCGACCGTTCTGGTATCCCGGGCGACACGCAAGACACGGTTGGCAACTTTGTGAGCCTGGTCAGCGGCGGCCATCGCCGCTCTGGCCGAGGTGGCCGCCTCGCGAGCGGCCGAGGCCGCTTCCAGGGCAGCGTTCTGGGCCTCCAGGCAGGCCGTATCGGGTATGGTTGCCGGGGGTACCGTTCCACCGGTCGGGGGCACGATGGTGGCGACCGCCTCTCGTCGCGCTAGCTGTTGGATAATCAGGAAAGAGGGGGCCGATACCCCAAGCAGCCCTGGCAACAAAGCCAATTGGCTGGCTCGCTGGGCGTCCAGCCCTTCCCGTTGGGCTACGATCTGGCCTATGACAAAGCCGGTGATGCTAAAGGGCATAGAATTACCTCGTCCAAAGTCGCACTTTCCGAACCACCGGTCAGGGCGGTTCGGAAAGTGTGCCGACAATACCTTGTGGTCGCCAGCTCAGTTCTGGCCCATGAGCAGGAACACCGGTAGCAAGTTGTTCAACGTCGTGTTGCTGGCGCCAGCCGCGCCGCCTTGCTGTTGCGTCAGGAGGAATAGCAGCGGGAAGAGGCTGTTTTCGTCGCCGTTCATCTTGTCCCCCCAGCCGTTGTTGCCCATCATCAACAACAGCAGGAAGATCAGGTTCGTGTCCAAACCGCTTTGATGAACCACATCGGTGACCAGCTTCGTGCCTTTGGGGATGACGACCGTCTGGCTATTGTCCGGGTCGCCCTCGGTGATGTTCTGAGGGACTTCAAAGGTTGAGACGGTCGTGGGCGGATGCTGAGTAAGCAGCAGAGTGAAAAGGCTCATATCGCGCGATTTGCGCAGGCTTTTCTTGATCTGGGCCGCATCCCGCTCCTGGCGCAGGTTGATCGCCTTTATGGCCTGGGCATTGGTCTTCATGTCTTTAGAGACGCGGTCCAGGCTGTTCTGAAAATCAGCCTGGCTGACTGGCTTGCGCGCCAGGCGCGGCCGGGCGTACCGTTGGCCCCCGGCTACTTTGGGGCGGCGCCGCCGGCCGAACGCTTCGGCTACCTCGTAACCGTCGTCTTCTTCGGTCAGGCTATCGAACAACTCGCTAAATTCATCCTCTTCGAGGACATCTAGATCGTCTTCATAGTACATGCTCATTTGATTCTCCTTATTGGGGTTACAAATTAAAGATTGACGGTGGCACGTTACCGGTTGTGGATGGTCATGACGACTTACGACCGGTTACTAACCACCGGCTACCGACCACTTTCAACATTTAAGTTCTGATTTTTCAGGGCGCGCCCGGCCGGGGCGACCCAGGCCATAAACAACGCTTTATCTGGCGCAGCGTAACCGGGGCGGCCGCGGCCGGCGCAGTAGGAGCATTCCGGGTCTTCGCCCCAGCACAAGTAACAGGCGCCCAGGGCGGCGGCCAGCGAATCGTTGCGTTCTCGCAGTTCCTGCAATTCTAACATCAGGGCTTTCATCTGTTGCCGCAATTGCCGTACAGCGCGTAGCTGGCTATCGTCACTCTCCCGGGCGAAGGCTGAAAGATTATGAGCCTCCTGCGCGTTGGCTGCTTGCCGCTGGGCCAGGTATTGATGCACCCATTGCAGGCGTGGGTCAGCCGCTACCATCTGCGCCAACATTTCCTGTGTCGTGGCTTCTGCTTCTGGCCCTGCGCTGGCGCCGGTCAGCCTTTGCAGCAATAAGCGATACAACTCATCCGTCATCTATCTCTCCTTGGGAATCTTAGGGAATGAGGTTGGCTGATTCCTTACGTCGCCGTTTGCGACAGCAGGTGCAGCAAGACGGCCGCACGCTCTTCGGGCACAGCCGGGTCGCAGAACAGTTCGCCGTCAGAATCAAATAGATAAGTGGGCACATCCTCACTGTACTGAGGCCTGGCAGTGTGATATTCGGCCGCAGCCTGCCCTGCCAGGCTGCCGAGCATGTTGGCAAACGCGCCCACAGGCACGGGCGTGTCACCTACCTTGACATGACTGTGACCGGAGTTTCCCATGAGCATCATTACCAGGGCCTGGAGCACTTCCGGCCGGTAAAGAACGCTCAACAGGCGAGCGGCGCCCGGAGAAGCTCCCGGGGAAGCTGAAGATTGTGGCTCGAGTGTCAGAGGTTGCATGGCCCTTTTGTCCGAGCTACCAACGGTTTTTTGCCCAGCCTGGGCTAGGCCCAGAGCGCCGCCGGCCAAGCCACCAATCACGGCGCCATAAGGGCCAAATTTGGCTCCGGCGGCCGCGCCCTGGAGGGCATGAGGCAACGTTTGCAGAGCGCCGACGGCAATTTTTTGAGCCGTGTCGTTGGCCTCGGCCAGCGATGCTTGCACAGAGGACCAGGAGGTACGGGGCACTCTGTGTCTGCCTGGCCACGCGTAAGCGAATTCTGGCTCCTCCCATTCCAGGTCATTGAAATCTTCGTCAAAGTCTACCGTGTAATAGGACATCATCTTTAACCAAAGAGAACGGAATGGCGATGGGGGAATCCAGAACTCATCGATTTTCCATCGCCAGAAAAGCCTAGCATAAGGCGATCTAGCAGCACAACTGACTAAGGTGAGGTTTTGTTTGAGAAAATAGTTAGGCCATCAGGCTAACCAAGGTAAGGGGAGCGCACCTAACGAAAGATAGGTTTCAAACCTAACCAAAGATAGGTTTCAAAGAGGTAACATATCTCGGCCCGTCTACAATCCGGAGAGGGGGTGACAAGGTGACAAGGTGAGGGAGAGAGGGGAGGAACACGGATGGGCGGAGTTCGGCAGCCTAACTCTATTAACGGATAATATGTAGCATGGCGTCATTCGTTTGTAGCGTAGCATTCGTGCGACCCATTCTTTTTATCCTGCTCGCTTTGTTCCTGGCGGGCTGCCGGCCAGCGCAAGCTCTACCCACACCCGGCGCGGCCGCGGCCGGGCCTGTTGCTCTACCGGCCGTCCTGGCCGTGGCCGATGTGCCGTCCACCTATACACTGCCGCCACCGGTTATCTCGACTGTGCCCCCCAGCGTTATGCCCAGGTCGCTCTACACGG
The DNA here is from genome assembly GCA_022616275.1 of Chloroflexota bacterium. Lineage (GTDB taxonomy): Bacteria > Chloroflexota > Anaerolineae > Promineifilales > Promineifilaceae. The sequence goes on along the minus strand of JAKEFB010000182.1, from coordinate 152,705 downwards.
ACACGTCGGCCCCTTCGCCCACCCTGGGTGTTGTTCCCACCAATACATCTATTCCACCGGTAGCCACACCTGTTGGCGCTCATTTTCCCTACCCGGCCAACGCCCCCTATTGGCAATACCTGCCCGTGACGCTGGATTGCGCCGGCCGCGGCTACCTCTTCCGTAGCGAATTTCCCAGTCGCACGGCCGGCCCCTGGCGCAGCTTTCACGCCTACGTCCCGGATTGCTACGGTCAGGACGGCCGCGTTTACCCCGTGCTCTATCTGATTCATGGCTCGATCGAGACGGACAGCCATTGGCCCGACCTGGGAGTGGCTCAGCACCTGGACGCGGCCATCACGAATGGCACGTTTCCACCCTTTATTGCCATCATGCCCTTCAGCGGCGAACTGGGCAACCAGAGTTCAGGGGGTGATTACAGCATTGAGGGCGTTACCCTCAACGATCTGCTTCCTTACATAGATTATCACTTCTGTACCTGGGCCGAAGCGGCCGGCCGTTCCATTGGCGGCATTTCGCGCGGCGGCTATTGGGCGCTGGAAATAGCCTTCCGTCACCCGGAATTGTTTGGCGCAGTTTCCGGTCACAGCAGCCAGTTGCGCCTGGCAACCGATTCGGCTCGCTACAACCCCTTGTCTACCTACGCGGAGGCCGACTTGAGCCAGATACGCATCTGGCTGGATTGGGGTGAGGAGGATTTCTTGCGCGCCGGCCAGCAAGAATTGGATGCCTGGCTCACAGCGGCCGGTATTCCACATGAAACGCATATCAACCCTGGCGGCCACAGCGACGCTTATTGGGCCATCCACCTGGACGAGTACCTGGCCTGGCATGCGGCCGGCTGGCCCTTAGACCGGAACGCCTACCCCCTCTGTGAACGAGATTGACAGGCCACGGTGTTCTCACGGCCGGGGTTTGGGGCAGGGGAGGGGGAGAGGGGGTGACAGGGTGACAAGGTGAAGGGGAGGGGGAACACGGATGGGCGGAGTTCGGCGGCGGGAGTCTATTAACGGATTTGGGGAGAATGCTGGGTTGAGACGGGGAAATGTGGTAAATGGTAGGCGGAGAACGAAGAGGGCGAGGCAGCCGGGAGAGGAGGTATTGGTGAATAGCAAACGACTGGCCCGGCTGCCTCGCCCCTACTCTTGGGTGAAGGTAATTGCGGCCGGTGGGGGTGGGGGTTACAATTTCGACATATACCAGTTCCGCGACGCCAAACAGTACTGGGGTTTTGAAGAGTTCATGAATACTCAGGAGCTGAATCGTGCCTATATACGTCTTAGCTGACGAAGGTATTGATTCTTGAATTGCTGTGTAGTTGGCCGGAGGTGTCGTGTGTTTTATATACGTCCATATTTGCCCGCCGACAGAGAGTTCGTCCTCAGCCTGGCGTCGCGCCTGGCCATTGGTAGGCCGCCCTGGCGCGATCCGCAATTGTGGATCGCGGCAGTTCAAGGCTGGATTAGAGGGAGCATCGAACAGCACGGAAGAAAGACAATGGTCTTCGTGGCGGAAGATGAACAAGGAACACGACTTGGCTTCGCCACTGTCTCGCACAGTAGCCACTTTACCAGTGAAGGCCAGGCCTACATGGGGGAACTGGCGACCAGTGAAACTGCAGAGGGAGAGGGGGTGGGCAAAGCCCTCGTCCGGGCTTGTGAGCAGTGGGCGCGCGAGCAGGGCTACCAGATCCTCTCCCTGACAACCGGCGCGGCTAATGAGCGAGCACTCGGTTTCTATCACCATCTGGGTTATCTAGACGAGGACGTCAAGCTGGTAAAGCTCTTGTGACGTGTGTCCTGGTGGGGTATGGGCGGGAGGAGCGGCCGCAGATGCTTGACTGATCCCACTAACAATGGTGTTGGTCGTGATAAATAGCATTGTGGTGGTGGCGATGTTTAGGATTCATTTTCGGAAGGTCAACGATGAACCGCGTAGGATTGCAACAGATAAAGGAGTAAATACGTAATAGAGATGAGGTAAGGTAAGTTTAGTAAGATCGAGTATTGGGTTTAGTATCGAAAGGTTCGGTGGGCGATGAGTGTGGAAGAGTTGACATTACTTATTCAGGCAGTGGCTACATTCCTTATTGCTGGAACCTTCATCGTATATTGGCGCCAGCTTCGGACGATGCAGAAAGCATCTGATGCAGAAAACTTTCTGGCTCTTATCAACTTCGTACAAGCCTCGGAGGTTAGGGAGGCTCGTTTTCAGGTCCGAAGGCATATTTCCAAGTTGCAACGCGATCAATGGTCGGCCAATGATGAGGAAGCCGCTTCACTTGTAGCCTCAACGTTCGATATTGCAGGAATGTTAATACGACACGGCTTAGTCCCGCCCAAACCATTTTTAGATAATTGGGGACCAACCATAGTTGCTTGTTATGAAGTATTAGGTGGGTATATTCAAGAGCTGCGACAACCAGACAAATCAGGTCCGAACTACTGGAAGGATTATGATTGGCCGTACGAACAGGCAAAAATGAACAAGAGGTAGACTAAAACCTTCACCGCTCAAGTCTACGTTTGCGTGAATATTACGGCGGAGTGGCTGGATAAAGCCAAAAAAGAGGTATAACCTAAGTGTTCAGGGACATAGTAAATCTACTAAACAATTCCCCGCCTTCTTACGTCATATGGCTAGGAACTGCTCTTACCATAATACTAACTGCGCTACGCGTCCGAGAATACTGGCTGAAACGCAACCGCATACAAGTCAAAGTTCTAACAGCTATTCAATACTATACAGAATTTAATGAAGAGGATCTACGGAAGTGGAGCTACATTATGCGCATCCCGAAAGTTGGGGATCCTAAAGAGGTATATGCGGTTCTCGAATTTGAGATAATGAACAAGTATCAGCACGATATAACAGTAGGGCGCGTAAACATGGGTGGGTGGATGTTTGTAGACCATTATGAGCGTGAAATTTATGATCACGCCCGAGATTATAGGGTCTACGACCTTTATAATGATGAACGAACTTCTTTGGCCCCTTATAGATTAATTCGCACTAACACTGCCACAGGGTTTCGAGTGGAGGCGTTTGAACACCCAGGTTCACCAAATGCGAATTCTAGGCTGCCAGTTGAATTACCTTCCAAGTACAAGATTGAAATACAAACAGGTATTCGAAAAAGGATCTTTAGAGTTACAGTAAAGCCTAAGCGCCAAAAGTTAGGCCGCTCTGACGAGTTTGATTATCTATTCTCGTTGAGCAGGGGCGATTTGTTACCTGAACGGGATTATGCTAGAGCCGTTCCACAAGGTGTCATAGTTCCAAGATTTAGGGAACCAATCTCGTTCCGCCTAAGACGTTTCTGGAATAACTGGAAGTATAAAGTAAAACGTAAACCCCAGTAAAGTGGTTTATTTTTTGTTCTAATGCCAACCTTTGTCTACTTGTCAAGATGCCATTTCACGAAAATTGCATGTTAGCTTCGTGGCTTCTTTTCCAGGAAGGAGGGCCTTTTGATTCACGCAAGCATTGCGGCCGGTAGTGGTGGGGGTTACAATTTCGGCAGTCGTGCCTGGAGAGCACAACGAGGATTGACAAAAGTATCACGGGCACGGTGATGGAGCACCTGAGGGCGTTTCGGCCGGAGGGGTGGCGTGTATCGTGGGAGAGGCGGGTGATGGGTAAGCGGCTTTTTCTTTGGAACGAGGGTGGTAGCTTGTGAGCAACGACCTGGTACGTTTGTGGCGTTTTATTGTTGACTATCACAGCCTGGACAATCTGCGCTCGCTGTGCTTTGAGTTGGGGGTTCAAGAAGACGACTGAGAGGAAGGCGCGGGAGCTGCTGAGGAACCAGAGTAAGGGGATCACAGAAAAGGAAACAAGATGAACAATACGCTCAAAGCAGTTGCCTTACCTCATTTAGATGAACTTCTTGCAACGTACGAGGGGCTAAGAAAAAGCAGCAAGTACGATGACCTTTCGGATCTGGACACGGAATCAGCGACGGAATTTGTGACTGCGGCAGCAGCAGCCATTAAGCGTATAGCCGGCTCAAACAGCGAATATGCCGTATTGCTAGAAAGGGTGTTTGCTGCGCATTCGCCGCATTACTATCCCACAGCATTACCGCATTTAGCCGGTATTTTGAAGGCGTTACGCCATGCAGTGGTTTCGGATTATTTGGTGAGTTTAGAAGAAATAATTCACGCAAGTGTCTTCTCGGATTTTCTCGAAATGGCGGAGTATCTCTTAAGTGAGGGATATAAAGATCCCGCGGCCGTGCTGATTGGTGGGGTTCTAGAAGAGCATCTCCGCACACTATGCAACAAAAATGGCATACCGGTAGAAGTAACTGACGCTAAAGGTACGCCGCGCCCAAAGAAAGCTGAGGCCATGAACTCCGAGTTGGCAAGCCATAATGTCTATTCTAAATCCGATCAGAAAATAGTTACATCTTGGCTGGATCTACGTAACAGGGCGGCACATGGGAAGTATTCAGAATATACAGCCCATCAAGTTGAATTGATGTTGCACTCGATACAGGATTTCCTGGTGCGCAACCCTGCATGAACGCTGAAGGCCACGTAGCCGAGTGCTTAACGGTTTTTGGATTCAATCATCGAGACTGACCTGCCCGTTAAGTGCGCTGCCCAGGGCGGGGAGGCCTGCGATCCTGGGGCCGTCTTTGACGGTGAAGGTTTGGGATGGGTAGTTGTGTGGTTTTGGGGATGTAACGATGGCTAACGAAGAACATCTGGCAATTCTGAAGCAGGGGGTGGAGGTTTGGAACCGGTGGCGAGAGGATAACCCCAGTGTGCAACCAGACCTGAGTGAGGCAGACTTAAGTGAGGAAGACTTCAGCGAGGCAGACCTCTTCGGAGTAAACCTCAACGGGGCGAACCTCAACAGGGCGAACCTTAATAAGGTGGACCTCCGCGAGGCGGACCTCAGTGGGGCGGACCTCCGTGCGGCGAACCTCCGTGAGGCGGATCTCTTCGGGACGGACTTCAGCGGGGCAGACCTTAGCGGGGCGGATCTCTTTTGGGCGGACCTTATCGGGGCGGACCTCCACGGGGCAAACCTCATCAGGGCGGACCTCAGTGGAGCGGGTCTCAGCGGGGCGGACCTCAGCGAGGCGGACCTGAGCGAGGCAGAGTTTAGTGGAGTATGGATAGGCTGGACTATATTCGCGGATGTAGACCTCAGCGAGGTTAAGGGGCTGGAGGAAGTAAGACATGATGGCCCTTCTACGATTGGGATTGATACGATTTACCGCTCCGGGGGGAAGATACCGGAGAGCTTCTTGCGGGGGGCGGGGGTGCCGGAGAACTTTATTGCCTACGTTGGCTCGCTCGTGGGCCAGGCGATTGAGTATTATTCGGTGTTTATCAGTTATTCGAGCAAGGATGAGGCGTTTGCCCAACAACTCTACGCTGACCTGCAAAACAACGGGGTGCGTTGTTGGTATGCGCCGGAGGACTTGAAGATTGGGGAGCGGTTCCGAGTGAGGATTGACGAATCTATCCGGCTGCATGATAAGTTGTTGCTGGTGCTGTCGGAGGCGTCGGTGGAGAGCGACTGGGTGGAGCACGAGGTGGAGACGGCGATGGAGAAGGAGCGGGAGCAGGAGAAGGTGGTGCTGTTCCCGATCCGGATTGACGAGGCGGTGATGGTGGCCAAGGCGGGCTGGGCAGCGCACGTGCGGCGTACGCGGCAGATTGGGGACTTCCGGCGGTGGAAGGAGCACGACGAGTACCAGGCGGGGTTCCAGCGGTTGTTGCGGGACTTGAAGACGGACCAGGCGGCGCCGACGCCGGCGGCGATTTTGAGCGAGCGGCCGGGCGAGGGGGCCGGCCGGGCAGTGGAGGAGCGGGTGCGGCTGCAGGATGTGCTGGTGCGGTATTTTAACGACAGCGAGTTGCGGGACCTGTGTTTTGAGCTGAGCGTGGAGTACGAGGAGCTGCCGGGAGAGGGAAAGCGGGACAAGGCGCGGGAATTGGTGGCGTATTTTGAGCGGCGGCGGCCGGGTGGGGTGCAGACGTTGGCGGAGTATGTAAGGGGGAAGCGGCCGCAGGCGTTTGGTTAATTTAGCCTACGAATGAATTCGCAGGCTAAAACGGAAAACGTGTTGAAACACGTTGGGGGAATGGCCGGTGTAGCGTTCCGGCCGGAGGGGCGGCGGGGACGGTGATAGGGTATTAAGAGACGACCTTGACGTTGAAGATGGGGCGTTGCAGAGCGCCCCAGACGCGGAGCCAGAAGGGCATGAGCATTTCGGCCGCGCGGGCGCTGGTGATGTCGCCGAGGTCGAGGACGTGTTGCCAGCCGAACCAATCCTGGAGGTAGCGGGTGACCTGGGCTTTGGCTTCGGGGTCGTTGCCGCTGACGAAGATGTGGTGGTCGCCGCCGGCAAGCTGGCCGGGGTCTACCATCAGGCTGGCAGTGACGGTGTTGAGGGTCTTGACGACTTTGAGGTTGGGAAAGGCGCGCTGGATTTGCTCGCCCAGGGAGTCGGTGTTGCAGACGAAGAGGATGGGGGGCAGTTGGGAGAAGTCGAGGGCGTTGGAAATGTCCATGAGGATTTTTCCGTTGAGGTTGGCTTCGCCGGCGGCGTGGAGGGCGTCCAGGGAGGCGGCCCCGTTGGTGGCGTTGATGAGGAGTTGGCCGTGGGCGGCCGCCTGGGAAAAGGCGCCTAACTGCACCGTGGGGTGCTGCTGCAGCCAGACGGCAACGGGGGGATTGCCGTACCTGTCCGGTTCGCTGTGGGCGAGGGTGGCGGCCGTGTCGCGGGTGCCGATCATTACTTCGTGACCGATTTGGGCCAGCTTCGCGGCAATGGTTTGCCCGACTATGCCTGTGCCCATAATGCCGATTTTCATGTTTTGTTCTCCTGAGTCAGTAGCTGTTAGCTTTAAGCTATCAGCTTTTTCGTTTATTTGTGGTGGGCCGTAGCTCACGTGGTCTCCTGTAAGCGTGACAAGCTTTGGGCGTGTCGTGCGGCATGATACTTATAGCTCTGGATTGTGTCAAGTCGTGCCTTTCCGTCCAAGAGTCCTATTTATCAGGGCTGTGCTTCTCGCTATGATAATAATAAGCACGCCAAAGCCTCGACGATCACAAGCTGATAACTTCTTAGGAATAAAGGATGACTCAACGAGTACCCAGTGACATGATTGATATTGTCCAGGCTGGCCGGCGACGACTGCAAGAGATGCACGCGGCGAAGCGGGTGGCCGAAGAGGGGAAGCGACAGGCCCAGGCGGCCGGTTTTGTCACGGCGTGGCGGGCGCTTAAAAAAGCTGTCTGCGACCAATTACCGGCTTTTCTGCTGGCCTACCTTCCCCTGGACTCCCTGGCGCCCGGCGAGACAATGCACCCTGGGAGCGAGCCCCGGATAGCTTTGACTATACCTGGCCCCGATGGCGGCCGTGTTTGTATCTATTTCAGGCCAGGGCTACCAACTGGATCGTTACCTGGTCGCCCGGGTGGCGCTGGAATGGGACCTGGAGCGCTACCAGGTGGCAGTTTTCTCCGACGTTTTTGACCACGACGGTGACTTTGACATTCGCAGGGCCGACGACCTGGAGCTGGCCCTGGGCACGGCCAGGGAGAACTGGCTTGAGGTTGAGGCGACCAACTGCCTGATTCCCACCACGGCCGAATATCAGTACTTTCAAGCCTTCAAAAAGTACCTGGCCGATCTTCACCAGGTTACTGAACACAATTACCAGGTCTTCCAGGAAGCCCAGGCCCGCTACGACGAGGAAGTGATCTTGTACGAGGTCCGCTATGGTGTTGTGGCCACCGACAAGGATGGGCAGCCTTTCATTGAGGTCCGCAAGGCCCTGGCGCTGGACCCGGAGCCACTGCCGAGCGGGTTCTGGCAGATCGTGACCCGGGGCGGACGGGAACAGCAGGTCCGCTTCGCCTACGTGGTTAGTGTTACCAGGACCACGATCTTGCCGTCGGAAGAGCCCCGCTACTGCCGGCAGGTCCCACTCCCCCACACCGACGAAACCATTTACGTGAACCCCCTCCTCACTGATGCCGAGGTAATGGCCATCAAGGCGGCGCTTACGGCCCGGCTCCGCCCCTTGCCCGAGCGGCTACGCTACGAGGAGTTTGGGCTGAACAGTGAACAGGCGGCACGAATCGAGGAAGCTGAAGGCTGGCTGGAAAATGTCTAGCCGGCCGGTTGGGGGCTGTACAGGTTAGGCGTGGGGGTATTCGACGGCTTCGGGGAGTTTGGCGGCTTCCCAGGCGACCATGCCGCCCTCCAGAACGGCCAGACGGGTGTAGCCTTTCTCCTGTAAGATGTGGGCGGCCTGCAGGCTGCGCCAGCCGGCGCGACAAACGAGGACGAAGCGGCTATCGGGCGGGAGTTCCTGGAGACGGTCAACCAGCGCCAACAACGGGGCTGACTGGGCCCCGGGAATGTGGCCTCGTTTGAATTCGCGGGGCTCGCGCACGTCGAGGACGAGGAGGGGAATGCTTTCCCGGTTGTATACGCCGCGCCACAATTCCTGGGGCGACAGGCGGGCGACGGGGCTTCGGCGAGCGTTGGTTGGCCGGGAAATGGAGACGGGGTAATCCGGCCGGGGCAAATTCTGGCACTCCTTGAAAACGCGCACGTTGCTTTCGTAGATGCAGATGGCCGGGTCTAAGACCTTGTAAAAAAGGTGTTCAATGGCCCCGTCGTCGGAGAGGAAGTGGTCGGCCCCCAGGTAGTCGTAAAAACCGCTCGACTTCATGACGGCCAGAACGGCGTCGCGCAGGTGGACCATGTAGACGTCGCCGCCCCGGTTCCTGGTCTGCTGGATGATGTTTTCCAGCATTTCTACGCCGCTCAAGTCGCAGTGGTTGATGTTTTGCATGCGCAGCAGGAAGAAACGTTGGTAGGGGTGTTGGGCGATGTACTGTTGGATTGCCTGCTCGACGTGGTAGGCGGCGCCAAAGTAGAGGTCGCCCTCGATGTTGAGGATGGCCAGTTGAGGACAGAGGGGCTTGTCCGGCCGGTGGACGAAATGCCGGAAGGTTTCGTCGGGTACGACCGCCTGGACGCGCGGCGTGCTGGTGCGGAGGATGTAAAGGGCGAAGGAGAGCAAAATGCCGCTCAAGACGGCAAATTCCAGCTTTAAGAAGAGCGTGCCGGAGAGGGTCACGACCATAATGACGGCGTCGCCCCGGCCGCCGCGCCAGATGCGGGCGATTTCTTTCCAGTCCATCATGCCGTAAGCGGTGAGGACGAGGACGCCGGCCAGGGCGGCGCGCGGCAGGTAGGCGGCCAGGGGGGCCAGGAGGGAGGTGGCGGCCAGGACGAACAGGCCGGTGAAGATGGCGGCCAACGGTGATCTGGCGCCGGCCCGGAAGTTGACGGCCGAGGCGGAGAAGGAGCCGGCGGCGGGATAGCCGGAGAAGAAACCTACGGCCAGGTTGGCCAGGCCCTGGCCGACAAATTCCTGGTTGCTGTCCAGGCGCTGGCCGGTGTGGTTGGCCAGGGAGCGGCTGACGGCGGCCGTCTGGACCAGCCCAATGGCGGCCAGGGCAAAAGCGCCGGTGGCCAGGGGGGCGAGCAGGTCCAGGTCGGCCAGGACGGAGAGGTCGGCCAGCGGGGGGAAGCCACCGGGCAAGGAGCCGAGGACCTGGACGCCGGCCCGGTCGAGCTTGAGGATGAAGGTGACCAGGCCGGCGAGAATGAGGCCGGTGGGGGCGGCCGGCAGGCCCGGTTTGGTTTTGCGCAAGATCAGGACGATAAGCATAGTGCCGATGCCCAGGGCGGCCGTGGGCGCGTGGGTGTCGGCCAGGTGGAGAAAAACGTTGTACAATGTTTCCAGCGAGTTGCGGCTGGTGAAGGCCAGGCCCAACAGGGGGCGCAACTGCTGAAGGGCAATCAGGACGCCGGCCCCGCTGGCAAAGCCGATGATGACGGAGTGGGAGACAAAATTGACCAACATGCCTAAACGGGCCAGGCCCATGATCAACTGGAGAGCGCCAACCATGAGGGCTAAGAGGCTGGCGACGACGAAAAATTGATTGTCGCCGGGTACGACGGCGTTTAGCAGGGCGGAGAGCACCAACAGGGAGGTGGTATTGGTTGGCGCGGTTATCATCTGGCGCGAAGAACCCCAGAGAGCACCGATGATGGTGCCGACGATGGCCGCGTAGAGGCCCATTTCCGGGGGCAGTTCGGCGATCAGGGAGAAGGCGATGGCCTGGGGCAGCAAGGTAATGGCCCCTGTGGCTCCGGCCAGCAGGTCCGGCCGGAGGTTGCGGCGGTCGTAAGTTCGGAGCGAACGGACGGGCTGGAGGAAGTAGGATAATACGGAGTTGAGGATGGACCGCGTCTCGGTTAAAGGGTTCTTTTCGTTCGCTTTGACAAGGTGAGACATAATTGTTCGATGGGTTTGGTTCAGATTGGCTTTATGGTTTGACGACAGACGATGGACGATGGCCGTTCATTCGTCGAGGCCGGTGAACCATGCCGTTCAAAGCTATTGTTATATTATGACTGTCGGTTCGTGGCGGCAAATAAAGATATACCTGACAAGGTGAAGGAGTGACGTTTGGATGCAATCGTTTGGCGCTGCACCGCACCATGACGTTCTGGTTTTGCTGATTCAGGTGGCCGTTCTGCTGCTGGCGGCCAGGGCCCTGGGTGAAATCGCCCAGCGGTTGGGCCAGCCGGCGGTCGTCGGCGAAATCCTGGCCGGCATTGTGCTGGGGCCATCTTTTCTCAGCACGCTGCTGCCCGGCCTGGGGCAGTGGCTGGTACCACAAACAGCAGTTCAGGGTTATCTGCTAGAGGTGGTGAGCCTGCTGGGGGTGATGTTCCTGTTGCTCATTACCGGCCTGGAGACAGACCTGGTTTTGATCCGGCGCCACGCCCGTATGTCGCTTAGCGCGGCCGGAGGCGGTCTGATCGTGCCCTTTGCCACCGGTTTCATGCTCGGTTTATACCTGCCTGACTTTCTACTGGCCAACCCCGATCAGCGGCTTGTTTTCGCTCTGTTTGTGGCGGCAGCGCTGTCTATCTCGGCGATTCCGGTCATTGCCAAAGTGCTGATGGACCTCAACCTGATGCGGCGAGACATTGGCCAGGCTATCATTGCGGCCGGCATGGTTGACGATACGACGGCCTGGATTGTCCTTTCTGTCATCCTGGGTCTGGCCTCCGGTGAAGCGGTGACGGCCGGCTTTGTCCTGCAATCTGTCCTGAAGGTGGCCGCTTTTCTGGCCATCAGCTTTACGGCCGGCCGCTGGCTGGTGAAACGGGCGCTTGACTTCGTTCAGGATGAGGTTATTAGCCAGAATCGGCTGCTCACGTTAGTCGTGGTGATGGCCTTTGCCTGGGGCGTCGTGACTCAGGCTATCGGTTTGGAGGCGCTCTTTGGCGCTTTCATCATGGGTATCTTATTTGGGCAAATGCCGCGCCTGCCGGAGTTTGTTCGCCAAAAGCTGGAAAGCGTGGCCCTGGGCATCTTTTCGCCGATTTTCTTCGCCGTCGCCGGCCTCAAGGTGAACGTCATCAACCTGTTTGAGCCGCAGCTCATCGTGGTGGCGCTGGTGGTGATCGCTGTGGCGACGATAGGTAAGGTCGTCGGCGCCTATGCGGGGGCACGGTTAATCGGCGGCCGGGACCATTGGACGGCGCTTAGCTTTGGGGCGGGATTGAATGCGCGGGGGGCGATGGAGATTATTATTGCGACCATTGGTTTGAACCTGGGTATCCTGACCCAGGATATGTTTTCGATTATCGTCCTGATGGCTATGACGACCTCGTTAATGGCGCCACCGGCTTTGCGGTGGGTGTTGAAAAACGTGAAGCCGGAAGAACAGGAGTTGAGACGATTGCGCCAGGAGGAGCTGGCGGCGCGCAGCCTGGTGGCCAATATTCACCGCATTCTTTTACCTGTCCGGCAGCACAGCGCCAGCGCTCCGGTGCAGGCCATTGAGGCTCGCGTTCTGGAAAAACTGGGGGCCAAATCGAGGCTTTCCCTGACGCTCTTGAACGTGGCCGAGCCGGGCGGCCGGGCGGCCGGGGTGACCTTCTTGAATCATTTAAACCAGATGTTTTTGCAAAAAGAAGTGGTTAAGAAGGTCGTCGAAGGCTCTAAGCCGGCCGACATCGTTCTGGACGAAGCGAAAAAGGATTACGATCTCCTTGTTTTCGGCGCTTCGGACGCCAGTAGAAGTTCAGAGATTCTTTTTACACCCCTGGTGGACTACCTGGTGCGGCTGTCGCCCTGCCCAACGATGGTGGTCCAATGCCAGCGGGTGCCGGAGGACTGGCGGCCGAGGTGTATTCTGGTGCCGACGAATGGCAGCATGGCGGCCAGGCGGGCAGCCGAGCTGGGCTTTGCCCTGGCCTGGGACAGCGGTGACGAAGTCGCTATTCTGCACGTCATCGTAGAAAATACGGGTAGATATCACCTGGACGCCAGTGGGGAGATGTTCAAGACGCAGATAGGGGTTGGCTATCAAATCGTGGATGAGCTGCGCGAGCTTGGCCAGACGCAAGGAATTCACACCGGCACCCGTGTCCAGGTGGGTCCCGATCCGGAAAGCATTATCCTGGACGTGGCCCGGGAGAAAAAGGTTGATTTAATTATTCTGGGTACGGACGTGCGGCCGGGCTCCGGCCGGCTTTTCCTGGGGCCACGGGTGGAGCGGGTGCTGAAGGATGCGCCGTGTCCGGTTATTGTTTTCAATAGTTAGCCGCTTGCTTTGTCTCGGCAACGAGCCGTGTTTTGCCAATGCCGGCCTCCCCCAAGAGGAGCGCGACCTGGCCCTGCCCGTCGTGGGCCAGCTCGCGCAGCCGGTTAAGCGCTGCCAGTTGGCCGGTGCGGCCGACGAGAATGGGGCTGACAACCAATTTTTCTATGGGGCTGGTCAAAAATTTCTCTTACTTGCGACGGCGCCAGGTGAAAATGTTCTTGTCCACAATGGCCAACAGGATTAGCAGAAAGCCCAAGACGCGCAGAATGTAGGCGTAGCCACTCCTTTCGTCTGTGGCTCCGAGTAGGGAAACGATGGTTTGATTGGCTGCTAAAAGCCAGAAGGCAAAGGCAAAGCTGAGAAACAGACGGTCACGCGTCTTTCGCCAGAAACGGAGAAAGTAAACGCCGGAAATGGCATAGGCCAGCGCGACAGCTCCGGCCAGGAATTCGATCATTGTAGACGGATTCACTATTCTGCTTCCCAAATAAAACCGTAGAGCAAGAAGAGCATGCCGATGAGGGCGGCCATCAGGCGTACCAGGCGCAGGTCAACGGTGGGGAACATGACCAAATCTATAAATAGGAAGAGATTGTTGATGGTCAGACCGACGAAGCAGAGGGCGCTCCACAAAAGCAGCCGGACCCGCTTGCGCAGGTAGTCTCGAAAGAGAAAAACGGTACAGGCCAAACAGGTCAGGGTGGCTAACAGGTAGAGAACAATCCTGAAGGTGTCCATCGGCTACTCTTTCTTGATTTTGAAAGCATCGGCAAACGACTGGATTTTTTTACTATCGGCTATGGCGTAGACGGCTCGAATGAGTGTGACGGGGCGTTCGTTGTAGGCTTTGGCCAGGGCGGTGACGGCCGTTTCCAGGTCCGGGGAGGTTGGGCCGTAGGCGAAGCTACCGTCTTCTTGCCCGGCGATTAAGCCCTGGGATTGAAAAAGGGCCAGGTATTCTTTAACGGCCGGTTCGGCTATCACGGTGGGGCGCATATCGGTGACTATTTCTTTAACCTGCCAGTGCTTATCGGGATGGTGAACAAGGAATATGAGGACCTCTAAGGCGTCTATGGTGGGCACACTGGATTGGATGAGATGGCGCACCTCTTCGGGCAGGTCAATCTTATTCACTTTTTTGCTCGTTTAGCGACAGAGGTGGAACAATTTTGAAAAATTGTTCTACTGTGTCTTGACGCCGGCGTGGACCAGGCGGGGGTCGAGAGCGTCGCGGAGGCCGTCGCCAAGGAGGTTGAAGGCCAGGACGGTGATCATGATGGCCAGGCCGGGGAAGAAGACGAGGTGGGGGGCGCTGAAGACCTGGTTGCGCTCGCTGGCGAGCATGAACCCCCACTCCGGCTCCGGTTGCTGAGCGCCCAGGCCAATGAAGGACAGTGCGGCCGTTTCCAGGATGGCCGTGGCAATGCCCAGGGTGCCGATGACAATGAGAGGAGGCAGGGCATTGGGCAAAATCCGGCCAAATAGGATATGAATGTGCCCGGCGCCTAACGCTCTTGAAGCCTCAACAAAGGCCTGTTCCCGGACTGATAAGACGCTGGCGCGAACGACGCGGGCGTACTGCGGGATGGAAACAATGGCAATGGCCAGCATGGCGTTGGTCAGGCTGGCGCCAAGCACACTGACAATAGCAATCGCCAATAAGAAAAAGGGGAAGGCCAGAACGACGTCAAGAATGCGCATGACGATCTCGCCGTACCAACCGCCCAAGTAACCGGCCGTTGCTCCCAGGATGGTGCCGACAATGATGGCGAAGCCGACGGTGACAAAGCCGATTCGCAGGGAGATGCGCGTACCGTGAATCACCCGGCTAAACTCGTCCCGATAATTACCGTCAATGCCCATGAGGTGCTGCGGTTTGTCTGAAGCACAGCCAACTAAGTGAATGCATGGGTCCTCACGCTGCTTCAGTTCTTCTTTGCCAATGAGGGACTGAAGTGGATCATAAGGGGCGATAAGGTCAGCGAAAATAGCCAGAAAGAGTAAAAAAAAGAGGAGAATCCCGCCGACAATAGCCGACTGTTGCCGTAGCAGCCGGCGCATCGTCAACCGCCACAGGCTATTGGTCTGCAGGTCGCGGATGTCGGAGTCCAGAACGTTGTCTAGGGGGAGTTCGGTTATGGTTGGGGACATAGGTTATTGGTTATTAGTTGGTGGTTGATAGTTGGTGGTTGATAGTTGGTGTTTGGTGGTTGACTATCAACTATCAACTGCCAACCATCAACTCTAGTCGAGCCTAATCCGGGGATCGAGGAAGGCGTAGGACAGGTCAACCAGGAGGTTGAGCAGGACGTAGCCTACCGAGATCACGATGACAAAACCCTGGATGATGGGGTAGTCGCGCGCGGTAATAGCCTCATACACAGCCCGCCCAACGCCGGCCAGGTTGAAAATTGTTTCGGTCAGAATGGCGCCACTTAACACCAGGCCAAACTGTAGACCGACAATGGTGACAATAGGTAGCAAGGCATTCCGAAAGGCGTGTTTCATGACGACCTGCTGCTGGGGGAGGCCCTTGGCTTTGGCTGTACGCACATAGTCCTGTTCCAGAACTTCTAACATGCTGGAACGGGTCATCCGGGCGATAATTGATAGCGGAATCGTGCTCAGGGCTACCGAGGGCAAGATCAGGTGAACGATGGTATCTTTTAGCACTCCCCAATCCATAGCCAGCAAGGCATTGATCGTAAACATGTTGGATACGAAAGTTGCCAGGGTCGCCAGCAAACCGGATTCCGGTTTTGTCCAGCCATAGACCTCATAAAAGGGTTCGGGGATGACGCCTGGGGAAAGCCGGCCGGAGGGTGGTAGGGCAAAGGGTGTATCCCTAAGCACAAGGGCAAACAAATAGGCTAACATCAGGCCCAGCCAAAAGACAGGCATGGAAACGCCGATATTAGCCCCGGCCATTGTGACCACATCTACTAACGAATTGCGCCTGGTGGCCGAAATGATGCCAAGCGTAACGCCAACAGCCATGGCAATGGCAATAGAGGCCAGACTCAACTCCACAGTTAAGGGCAGGCGCTCTAAGACAATGGTGGTCACCGGCCGGTTGAAGCGAATGGAGTCGCCGAAATCGCCCCTGGCCATGTCGCGGGCATAAATACCTAACTGCACGATCATGGGCTGATCGAGGCCCTTGGCGCGGTTAAAGCGTTCGCAGGCTTCGGCCGTCGCTCTTTCCCCCAAAAGAGAGTGGCAGGGGTCGCCGGGTATGAGACGGGCCAACAGAAAGGTTACCAGAACCACACCCAGGATGACAGGGATGGACGAAAAGATACGTCTCACACTGTATTGAATCACCGCAACGCTCTCCTTTGAAGAGGGGGCAGGGGGCAAGTATGCAAGTATGCAAGTGGCCGGTGATAGGTGACAGGTGACAGCTTTTTAGTCATTGGTGGGCGGTAGCCCATGCGGTCTCTTGATTGATTGTACCAGGCAAAGCGCGGGCTGACTTGCCGGAACCTTGCGATTCACGATCAAGCCAGCCCGCATCTGGGTTACTTAGCAGGCCTGGGTTCTTAGCAGGCCTGAAACAGGTTCGTCAGTTGCCAAGAAGCTTATTCCTCTGCCGGAGGGGCATTCCACAAGCCGCCCCACAGGTATGAGAAGTACTCGAAGACGCCACTGTTGCCGACGTGGAGGGGGTTAGCGGCGTCAATACCGGTGGCAAGCGAGGTGACAACGTCATTGGCGTCGAAGGTCGAGCCGTCGTGGAAGAGCACGCCTTCACGGAGCGCGCAGGTCCAGACGGTCAGATCCTCATTTGCTTCGCAGCCGGTGGCCAGCGCAGGGACGATATCTCCCGAATCGCGGGCGTAGGTCAGCAACGTTTCTACGATCTGGTCGCAGGCGCGGAACGATTCGCCATCGGTTTCGTCGCCGCAATAGAGGCTGACCGGTTCGGCGCCCTGCATGTAGACCAGGTCGTCGTCGCCGGGATCCAGGGCGGCAAACTCGGTTGAACCAAACGGCGGCGTGTAGGCGCCACCCAGGCTGGCCAGAGCGGCGTCGGCGGCGCCAGCATGGACAATCGGTACCATCGGCACGAGTTCGCGAATAGCGTTGTTGGCCTGCTCATACAACGGCGCGGCGGCGTCCGGGTCGGCGAGCTGGGCAGCCTCTTCCAGTGGCTCATAGATTTCTGGATAGGCGTCGCCCCACTGGGTGTTGTTGCGGTTGAAGTGGAAGTCAAGGAAGTTGGTCATGTGGGGGAAGTCGCCCAGCCAGCCCAACAGGTGTATACCGTTCAGATTACCGGCCGAGGATTCCTGCAAGAAGGCGCCAGATTCCATGACCTCAATATTGGCGGTGATGTTCAGGTTTTCGGCCAACTGTGTTTGAATCTCTACGGCGATCTGGTTGGGTTCAGGCAAGTAGCCACGCGGAACGTCCCGGTAGAAGATGCTGGTCTCGAAGCCGTCCCCATAACCGGCTTCTTCCAGCAAGGCGCGGGCTGCCTCAGGATCAAATTCGTACCAGGCCTCGCCGTTGCAGGCGTTGACAATACTGCATGGCGTGAAGTGAGAGGCAACCTCAGATCCGTCGGGGTAGAAGTTGTCGGCAATGCGCTGGCGATCAATACCCATGGCAATTGCCTGGCGCACGCGCACGTCGTTGAACGGCTCAAAGGTATTGGTCATACCGACGTAGAAAATATTGGGGTTGGGATTCAGAACGAACTGAAGATTGGCATCGCCCTGAACTGTTTCATAGTCGCCCGGTGAGACGCTGGCAACCATGTCAACGTTGCCACTCTGTAACTCCAGCAGGCGGGCGGCGCCGTCAGATTGCCAGCGCAAGACGGCCGTTTGAGCGATAGCGGGTTCACCCCAATAATCGTCAAAGCGTTCCATGACGACGGAGTCGCCACGGACCCACTCGCGGAGCATGTAGGGGCCGGTGCCGATTGGCCTCTCCAAGAGTTCACCACCACCGCCGGTCGCTTCCAGGTGCTCGGCCGGTTGAATGGCAAAAGCTGAAAAGGCAATGCGGGCCTCGAAGGCGGGATCGGGCTGGCAGAGGGTAAAGACCACGGTCAACTCGTCTACTGCTTCGATGGCACTGAGGATCTGGCCGGGGCCACACTCGGGAGCGGCGACCGACATCAGCTCAGCTTCCTCCATGGCCTCTTCAGTGGGTGTTTCCTCCATGGCCTCTTCGGTGGGTGCTTCCTCCATAGCCTCTTCGGTGGGTGCTTCTTCGGCCTCGTTGGCGGCCGGTTCGTCGGTAGGGGCGGCCGTCGGCTCGGCAGCGCCACCACCGCCGCAGGCCACCAGCAGGAGGCCAAACGTGAGGAGGAGGACAACTAACAAAAAGCGGGTTGGTTTTTTCATCTTCTCGTCTCCTTTTGCTCTGAGATGGATAAGGGGAAACTTTCTGCGCTTGAAGGGTGGCGCTTGAAACGCCACGCTTTTAGCGCAACGCCAATCTTAGCATGGGATGGCGTTCGTTGCAAAATTGAGGACAGGGTATAATTACCGCCATGACCAACCGGGAAATTGCCGAGGTTTTCGAGAAGGTGGCCGACATGCTGGCCATTCGCGGTGACCAGATCCACCGCATTCTGGCCTACCGGCGGGCGGCGGAAAGCATTCGCGGGCTGAGCCGCGACCTGAAGCACATTCAGGCCGAAGGGGAACTGACCGAGGTACACGGGATTGGCCAGACGCTGGCGGCCAAGATTGAAGAGATGCTGACGACCGGCGGGCTGGCGTTTTACGATAAGCTGGCCAAAGAGATACCGCCGGCGTTGGTAGAGCTGATGCGGATCGAGGGGCTGGGTCCGAAGCGGATCAAACAGATTTACGACAGCCTGGGTATTACCACGCTGGAAGAGCTGGCGGCGGCGGCCGAGGCCGGCAAGCTGCGCAACTTACCGGGGCTGGGCGAGAAATCGGAAACCAAGATTAAAGAGAGTATTGCCGCCTTGCAGCGCCACGGCGACGACCGGACGCTCCTGGGCACGGCCTGGCCCATTGCCCAGGAGATTCTGGCCGAGTTGCAGGCGGTGGAGGGGGTGACGCAATCGGCCGTGGGCGGCTCCTTGCGGCGGATGCGGGAGACGATTGGCGACGTTGACCTGCTGGTGGCCAGCCAGGATTCCGCGCCGGTCATGGAGCGTTTTCGTAGCCTGAGCAGCGTGGAAACAGTGCTTGGCAGCGGACCGACGAAGACGACGGTCCAACTGCTGAACGGCCTCCAGGTAGATTTACGGGTCCTGCCGGCCGAACGGTGGGGGACGCTCCTGGTTTACTTTACTGGCAACAAAGAGCATAACGTGAAGCTGCGGGAAATGGCGCTGAAGAAGGGGTACAGCCTGAACGAGCACAGCTTCACCCCTTTGAACGGCGGCGAGGAGCTGCTGTGCGCGACGGAAGAAGAAGTGTACGCCGTGCTGGGTCTGCCGACTATCCTGCCCACGCTGCGCGAGGACCGGGGCGAGATTGAGGCGGCCCTACAGGGTAAACTGCCAGTGGTGGTCCGGCCGGAAGAGATATTGGCCGACCTGCACATGCATACGACCTGGTCGGACGGCCGGTTGCCGGTGCTGGAGATGGCCCAGGCGGCGAAAGCCTGGGGGTACCGGTACATCGCTATCACCGACCATTCGGCCAGCCTGGGAGTGGTCAAGGGCATGGACACTGAGCGGTTGCTGGCCCAGGCCGAAGAAATTCGGGCGGCCAACGAGGCGCTGGGGCCAGATTTCCGGGTCCTGCATGGGACGGAGATGGAGATCAAGGCCGACGGGACGCTGGACTACCCGGATGAAGCGCTGGCCCAACTGGATTTTGTCATTGCCAGCCTGCATACCAGCCTGAAACAGCCCCAGGAGGATATCACCGCCCGCCTGTTAGCGGCCATTGAGAACCCCCACGTGGACATGATCGGCCACCCAACCGGCCGGCTGCTGCCGGAGCGCCAGGGCGCCGACCTGGAAATGGAGGCTGTGCTGCAGGCTGCAGCCCGCACTGGCACCATCCTGGAAATTAACGCCAATCCGCGCCGGCTGGACTTGCGCGACGTTCACGTGCGCCGGGCCATCGAGCTGGGCGTGAAGCTTTCAATTAATACCGATGCCCACCATCCCGACCAGTTTGACCTGATGCATTATGGGGTCGCCACTGCCCAGCGGGGGTGGGCGACGGCGGCCGAGGTGGTCAATACCTGGCCGGTGGAGAAACTCCTGGCTTACTTAAATCGTTAGTGTGTGTGGAAGTGCCAGGCACTCGTCCATATTGCGTGGCGGCCAATGCCGGTTGAAGTGCCTGGCACTTATTTTAGACGTGAGAAATGAGATGAAATCTGGGGCCACCACTATTTTTCGCAACATTTTTGAGGGCCTGGACGACCGCGCCCTGGAGGTGCTGCGGACCAGGGCGATCAAGCGTACGTACCCGGTCGAGTCTGTGCTGTGCCGGCAGGGAGAGGTAGAGCATACCTTTTACGTGCTGGTGGAAGGCCGGGTGGCCATTGTCCAGCAGTTGGAGGACGGCCAGGAGCGGTTGCTGGCCGTACGTGGGCCGCGTGATTACTTTGGCGAGTTGGGCCTGTTGGACGACACACCACGTATGGCCAGTTGTGTAGCCATTACCGACGTCAAGGTTCTGGAAGTGACCGAGGAGGTCTTTGACGCCTTGATCGAGGAAAGCCCCTCGGTGGCTTATGCGATTATGCGCCACGTGGTCCAGTTGTTGCGTGAAAACGATCAACAGGCAATTGCCGAGCAGATAGCCAAGAACCTGGAGCTGCAGAAAGCGTATGGTGAACTCCAGGCAGCCCAGGCCGAGCTGGTGGAAAAAGAACGGCTGGAACGAGAGCTGGAGATTGCCGCCGAGGTGCAGCGCACCCTGTTGCCCGGGAGCCTGCCGGTCTACGCCAATTACCGTTTTGCCGCTTACCTGCGGCCGGCCCGGCAGGTAGGCGGCGATTTTTATGACGCCCTGGAGCTGGACGACGAGCACGTGGGGCTGCTGCTGGCCGACGTGGCCGATAAGAGTGTCCAGGCGGCCCTGTTTATGGCCGTGAGCCGGACGCTGTTTATGGTGGAAAGCCAGCGGTCCCTGGAACCGGCGGCCGTGGCTCTGGCCGTACATCAGGGGATGCTGGACATTGCTTCCACAGCCGAAAGTTTTGTCACCGCTTTTTACGGCGTTCTCCACCGGCCCAGCGGCCGGTTAACCTACGTGATTGCTGGCCACGAGCGGCCGTTGCTGATTCGCCCGGACCGGCCGGTGGAGAAGCTGGCCGGCCGGGGGCGGTTCCTGGGTATGCTGCCGTCGCTGCAGTTAGATGAATACGCCATTCAGTTGCAACCCGGCGACCGGCTATTAATATTTAGCGACGGCCTGCCCGACGCCACTTCGGAAAGCGACCAACAGTATGGCCTGGAGCGGCTGGTGGCTCTATTGGAAAAGAACCAGCAGGCGACGGCGCGGGAACTGATCAACCTGGTGGCTGACGACGCCCTGGACTGGAGTGGCCAGGCGCCGGCGTTTGACGATTTGACGTTGCTGGCGGTGGAAGCGGTGTGAGTATAGAACCATCGAAAAGTGAAGAAAGTGAATGGAGAAGGCCAGCTTATCGCCGGCCGCCTGATCCGCGTGACCCGGACCAGGAGCTGACCCGGCCGCGGCTGCGCCGGCAGCGGCAGGATAGCCGCGAGCCGATTCCCTGGCTGTGGCTGGGGATGGGTGTGGTAGTGACGGTGGCCGGCATGGGGCTGGCCCTGCTGCTGGCCAGTTTTTTCCTGGCCCGCGAGCCGCTGGCGGTAGACCTGCCCACGCCGACGATTATTCGCCTGACTGCCCCGCCCAGCCCGATTCCCTCAGCTACGTCACCGCTGGCGACGCCAAGCCCTATCCCGACCTTTACACCGCCGCCGACGCCAAACTTGTCTATTGCTCCGGAGGAGGTGACGGCGGGCTACTACGCCGAGGTGGCCAATACGGAGAATATCGGCGTTAGCCTGCGGGGTGGCCCCAGCACCGACAATATTCGCCTGCAGACTGTGCCGGAGGGGACGGTGTTGTTGGTGATTGGCGGGCCGGAGGCAGGCAGCAATCTGACCTGGTGGCAGGTCCGCCTGCCAGACGGTACGGAAGGGTGGGTGGTGAGTGACTATTTGATCCCGGCCGTCGAGCCGGAGGGGGTTGAGCCTTAAAAGGCTATGGACGGTGGTTAACGTATCTTCAAAAGAGGATTTAGGGTTTGTAGTAACCGCTTCAGGGGTGAGACGGCTAAGGCTGTTACTACGAATCGGGCTGGCCCTGGCTTGGTTGTGTTTGGGGTGGCTGTGGCTCGCCGACCCGGCCGGGGCGCAAATTGAGGAAACAGAGTTGGAGCTTGACCTGGACCGGACCTTTGGCTACGGCATGGGGGCGCAGATCCAGGGCGTTTTTACCTGCGAAGTGAGTGGCCCGGCCGGCCTGGCGCAGGTGGAGTTTTTGTTGGATGACCAGGTGATTGGCACGGACGCGGCAGCGCCGTTCCGGCTGCGCCTGAATACGGACGATTATCCCACCGGCCTGCACACCTTCAGCGCCGTGGGGACGCTGGCCGACGGCCGGCAGGTGACTTCCAATGCCATCACTCGCCAGTTCGTCAGCGGGCAGTCGGTGAACTGGTACGTGATCGGCGTGGTGGGGCTGGCGGTGGCCCTGATGGTGGCCCGCTTCTTGTTTACGCGGAGTGGGGGCGGGCAGCGCTACGGCGTCATAGGTGGGACGATCTGTCCCAACTGCGGCCGGGCCTACGCCATCCATTGGTGGAGTTTCACGTTGGTGATTGGCCGGTTAGACCGCTGCCCGCACTGCGGCAAGTGGCGGCTGGTGCGCCGGGCGACGCCGCAGATGCTGGTCGCGGCCGAGGAGGCGGAGCGGGCAGAAGCGGCGTCCCAAGGAGAACCGGCGGAGGTAGTTAGCGAGGAAGAACGGTTGCGCCAGCGGTTGGAAGAATCCCGTTTTGAGGATGTCTAACGAGTGGCAAGTGTGCAAGTGATATGAGTCCAGAAGAAAGAATTGTTCAGTTGCGGCAGGAAATCCAGTATCACCTGTATCGCTATCACGTCCTGGATTCGCCGGTGATTAGCGACGCGGAGTACGACGCGCTGTACCGAGAGTTGGTAGCCCTGGAGGAGGCCCACCCGGAGCTGGCGACGCCGGATTCGCCAACACAACGGGCCGGGGCCGAGCCGCTGGATGGTTTTGAGAAAGTGGAGCACCCGGCGCCAATCCTGAGCCTGGGCAACGCTTTCAGCGTGGAGGGCGTCTACGCCTGGCGAACGCGAATTGGCCGGCTGCTGCCGCCAGGAGTCAAGCCTGACTACGTGGTCGAGCCCAAAATTGACGGCCTGACAGTGGTGTTGACTTACCGGAACGGCCGCTTTGTCCAGGGGGCGACGCGGGGCAACGGCGAGGTGGGCGAGGACATTACTGCTAACCTGCGGACGCTATACGCCCTGCCCAAGCGTATCCCGGTAGACCCACAAAGTGGCCTGGCCGCGCCAGCCTACCTGGTGGTGCGCGGCGAGGCGTTTATGACGCTGGACAAATTTGAGCAATTGAACCAGGCCCGGCTGGCGGCTGGCGAGCCGCTGTACATGAACCCGCGCAACACGGCCGCCGGCTCGCTGCGCCAGTTGGACCCCCGGATGACCGCTTCCCGGCCGCTGACGCTGTTTTGTTACGATGTGGTGGCCTGGGAGGGGGTTGAGCTGCCAGAGACCCAGTGGGAGCGGCTGGCCTGGCTGCGAGAGATGGGTTTCCCGGTTTCGCCGGACATTGCCCATTGCCCAGACCTGGACGGAGTGGTGGATATTTACCAGGAGTGGCTGAAGAAGCGCAACGAGATCAATTACGAAGTAGACGGGGTGGTGATTAAAATTAACGACCAGGCGCTGGCCCGGAGCCTGGGCTTTGTCGGCAAGGACCCGCGTGGGGCGCTGGCGCTCAAGTTCCCGGCCCAGGAGAAGACGACCAGGCTGCTGGGAGTAGTGGTCAACGTCGGCCGGACCGGCGTCCTGATCCCTAATGCGGTGCTGGAGGCGGTGGAGATTGGCGGCGTGGTCGTCAAAAACGCGACGCTACATAACTTTGACGAAATTGCCCGCAAAGACATCCGCATTGGCGATATGGTGGTAGTGAAGCGGGCCGGGGACGTCATTCCCCACATTATGGGTCCGGTGGTGGAACTGCGCAACGGCACGGAAAGCGTTGTCCAGCGGCCAACCCATTGCCCGTTCTGCAACAGTCCGGTGGTCCAGTTGCCGGGCGAAGTGGCCATTTATTGCGACAACGCTGCCTGTCCGGAACAGTTGGTGCGCCGGATAGAGTATTTTGTTAGCCGGGGGGCGATGGACATCGGTACTTTTGGCTCGCAGACCAGCGCACTGTTAATTGAGAAGGGGCTGATCCACGACGTGGCCGACATTTATTTTCTGAAGCGGGAGGATCTACTGCAACTGGAAGGGTTCCAGGAGAAGAAGGTGGATAACCTGCTGGCCGGTGTGGCGGCCAGCAAGGCCCAACCGGCCGAGCGGCTGCTGACGGCGCTGGGTATTCGCTACGTGGGCGGGGTGGTGGCCGGGCTGCTGCTGGGTGCCCTGGGCAGCCTCGACGCCATTGCCGCCGCCAGCCAGGAGGAGCTGCAGGCGATTGACGGGATTGGGCCGCAGACGGCCGCGGCCGTTTATGCCTGGTTCCGCGACCCGCACAACCTGGCTCTGCTGGCCAAGCTGCGGGCGGCCGGGCTGCGTTTTAGCGCGCAGCGCCAGGCGGCCGGGCCACAGCCGCTGGCCGGCCTGACGTTTGTCATTACCGGCACGCTGCCGACGATGAGCCGGGACGAGGCCAGGGAGTTTATCGAGGTCCACGGCGGCAAGGTGACCGGCTCGGTTAGCAGCAAGACCGATTACCTGGTGGCCGGGGAAGCGGCCGGCAGCAAGCTGGACAAGGCCCAGGAGTTGGGGGTGCTGGTGATTGACGAGGCGAAGTTGCGGGAACTGGCGGCCGAGAGATGACCCGCGCTCTTCTGAAAATAAGCGGGGATTAGGTGATTTGGGGACTGATAAAAAAGTTGCAGGCCCGGCCGGGTCTGGTATAATGATGATGGCTCCCCCCAGAGATGCCTGATAGCCGCCCGGTTATCGGGCATCTCATTTTTTATGGCCGGAGGAGATAAACAATTACCGATCCCAAGAGTGTGGCCAATCCCTTCACCACCGGCCGGCCCTTTATCTCTCCCTCTTTAAACCGGCTGCGCATTATTGACCTGCCGGGCGCGGCCCTGGAGGACAGCGTCCGAGGCAAGAGCGGCAGTGAGTTGCTCTCAGCCGCCGCATTGAAGCAGCTTATCGGCCAGCAGGCCGGGTTAGCACAGTTGCCGGCCGATTCCCCGGATTTGCTGCCGGCCTTTGACCACTGTTTCACGTCCAATTCGGCCGACGTACGAGCGGCGGCCGAGATAGTAGCTGGCGAATATGGCCGCCACCTGGGCTATTTGCTGTTGACGCTGAAACGAGGAGACGCGGCCAACTGGGCGGCCCGGCCAGAGTGGGAGGAGCGCCATTGGGTTTACTGGCAAAGTATCCGTATCGTGTGGCTGGGCGGCGGGCTGGTCGCCGGAGCATTCGGCCAGCGCATGTTGCCCTATGCTCAGGATGTTTTACAGGGTGGGGGTTATCCTGAGTATTCTGTAAATCTTTCTCCTCATGGGGCGAACCTGCCGCTGATTGGCGCGGCCCGCTCGGTCCGGCCGGAGGCCCAGGCCGCGCTGGTCTTTGATTTTGGCCACACCCAGGTCAAGCGGGCTTGCGCCTGGTATGCGGGTGGCGCACTCGTTGGGCTTCGCCTGTTCCCGGCCGTGCCTACGCCCTGTCCACTCTCGCCAGCAGAAGAAGCTGAACCGGCGGTTGTTCAGCAGCAGGCCAGGCACATGGTGGCGATCATGGTCGAGAGCTGGGAAGCGGCCAGGCGGCCGCCGGAGTCGCCGTTCCTGGTAAGCCTGGCTTGCTACCTGCACCAGGGCCACCCCTGCGCCTCGCACGGTTGTTACGGCCAACTGCAAATAGTGGCCGATAATTTGCAGGCATTCTTCGCCGCCCAGGTCAGTCGGCGGTTGGGCCGGCCGGTCGCGCTGCAACTGCTGCACGACGCTTCGGCCGCCGCGGCCGTCTATGCCGGGGCGGAGCGGACGGCCGTGCTGGTGCTGGGCACCCATATCGGCATAGGCTTTCCCCCAGCCGCGGCCGGGTTGCGGCCGGTCGGGCCACAGCTAGAACTTGTCTCTTGATTCTGCTAAACTGAGGTCAAGAGGAACGCAGAGAATATGTAGGAAGCACAGAGGAGCACAAAGTAATACTCTGTGAAATCCGCGTAATCTGTGGATTCATAAGGAATGAAAAGTGCCGGAGTTTTTTAATGTACTGCCGCCGGAGGAGGCGCGGGCGTTGTTGTTCCAACACCTGGCGGCCGACGTCGCCGGCGAGACGGTTCCCACTGAACAGGCGCTCGGCCGGGTGACGGCGGGAGCGCTCCACGCGCCGCAGGCGCTGCCTGATTTTCGCCGCAGCACGATGGACGGCTACGCGGTGCGGGCCAACGACACGTATGGGGCGAGCGAGGGGCTGCCGGCTTTTTTGTACGTCGTCGGTGAGGCGCCGATGGGCCGGCCGGCGACGATTGAGCTGCGGCCGGGGCAGGCGGCCGTCGTCCATACCGGCGGGATGATTCCGGAGACGGCCGACGCCGTCGTGCCGGTTGAGTACACTCAGGTGGTCGGCGGCCAACAGCAATTACCCTTTGAAATCGAGGTGGTCAAGGCGGTGGCCGTGGGCCAGAATGTGCTCCAGGTGGGGGAGGACGTTCGCCAGGGAGAGGAAATTCTGCCGGCCGGCCACTGGCTGCGGCCGCAGGACCTGGGCGGCCTGCTGGCGCTGGGTGTTACGGTAGTGACAGTGGCCCGCCGGCCGCGGGTGGCCATTCTCTCGACCGGGGACGAGGTGGTGCCACCTGGCCAGACGCCCGGCCCCGGCCAGGTGCGGGATATTAACAGCTACACCATCGCCGGGCAGGCGGCGCAGGCCGGCGGCATTCCCGTACTCTACGGCATTATCCCCGACGATTTTGCTGCGCTGCAAGAGGCCGCTGCCCGGGCGCTGGCGGAGAACGACATGCTGGCCATATCGGCCGGCTCCTCGGTCAGTGTGCGGGATATGACCGTCCAGGTGATCCAGGGGTTGGGCGAGCCGGGCGTCTTGCTGCATGGGGTGGCCACCCGGCCGGGTAAACCGACCATTGTCGGCGTGGCCGGCGGCAAACCGGTGTTGGGGTTGCCAGGCAACCCGGTCTCGGCCATGATCCAGTTCGATATGTTCGGCGTCCCGGCAATTTATCGCTTGCAGGGCTTGCCAGAGCCGCCACGACAGGGTATTGTATGGGCTAAACTGAGCCAGAACGTTGCCAGCGAATCGGGACGGGAGGATTATGTGCCGGTCCGGCTGGTGGAAACCAAGGATGGACTGCTGGCTGTGCCCGTTTTTGGAAAAAGCAACTTGATTTATACGTTGGTGAAGGCCGACGGGCTGCTGAAGGTGCCTCTCAATAAGGGTGGGCTGGCGGCCGGCGAGTGGGCGGAGGTGAGGCTATTCTAATGGAAAACAGGCCCAAACGATCCCCCTTGAATCCTGGCGATGCCCACGTGTTGGTCGTGGAGGACAATGCGCCGAATTTCGCTTTGATTGCCCGTTTGCTGGCTTACGTAGGCGTGAAGCGGTGCGAGTGGAAGACGACCGGCTGGGGTGTGGTGGCCTTTGCTGAACAAATGGACCGGGTAGACCTGATCTTGATGGATTTGCGGCTGCCGGTTGAGGATGGCTACGAGGCGCTGGCCCATATCCGGGCCCATCCTAAGTTGGGTAACACGCTGGTGGTGTTGGTGACGGCCCTCGGCGGCGCGGCCGAAATGGATAAGGCCCAGGAAGCGGGTTTTGACGGCTTTATTTCTAAGCCGCTGAATGCCAAGAAATTTCCGGACCAGATTAAGCGCATCTTGAATGGGGAGGCCGTCTGGGAGTTTGAGCGTTAAGGCATGGGCTATGCGGTTAGAAATTATCGGGGGTGGGCAGGCCAATGACGAACCGGTCAGCGGCTAGATCGTACGTACCAATTTGTTTTTCCTTCAAGTAGTAGACCCAGCCGTGTAGCTCCAGGCGGTTGGCTTCCAGCGCCTGGCGGACAAAAGGATAGCTTTGCAGGTTGCGCAACTGGAGGATGACGTTGCGCTCGACGATGGCCCGGTGGCGCTCGGCCGGGGATAGGTGGCTTTGGTAGAAGTCTACCTCGCGTTGGGCCGGCCGGACGAGGTCCAGCCAGCGGGCCAGGCCGGGCTGCCGGGTAATGTCAATCTGCCGTTCCAGCCCCAGGACGCCGCCGCAGTCGGTGTGGCCGCAGATAATGGCGTGCGGTACGCGTAGCTCAAAGAGGGCGAATTCCAGGACGGCGACGACGCTTATCTCCGTTTGCCAGTAGGGCGGGATAGTGTTGGCGATGTTGCGGAGCATGAATAACTGGCCCGGCCGGGCTCCCAGCAATTGCTCCGGCACGACCCGCGAGTCGGAACAGCCAACAAAGAGGGCTTCAGGTGACTGGCCTTGCTCGGCCAGCCGTTGGAGTAGCTCCCCTTGTTTTTCAAAGAAATCGCGCCGCCCGGCGGCCGAGCGATCCAGGAAGGGATCACTCATGTGGTTTCGCCTGGATAGGCTGATCGAACGATTGGGCCAGGGTGCGGTTGCGGTGGCGACGTACCAGGGAGGCGATGTAGACCGGCGCGCCCAGCAGGCTGGAGAGACGCATGACGATAAAAACGAGGAAGGCCAGGGCAAACGCGCCCTCCGGGTCCAGACCGGCCCCGGCAAAAAGTGGCGGGGCCAGGCTTTCGCGGACGCCCAGGCCGCTGACGGACGGGACCAGCAGGGCCACTGATAAGATAGGGACGACCAACAGGTAGTAGCTGTAAGGGACGTCGTAACCCAGCGCCCAACCGGTGGTCGCCCACCAGGCGACCAGAAGCAGGTTAAAGAGAACGGAAATGGCCATCGCGCCCCACAGCGCCCGCCAGCCGCAGCCCTGGACGGCCTGGAGCAGCCGGGCTACCGGACCGTCGCCAACGGGGGAGAGTTTGGCCGGCAGCCAGCGGCCGAAGCGCCGCAGTAGACGGCCGTCGAGCAGGATGAAGCCGCCGACCAGGCCGGCTATGGAAGTGATCGTTACAATCAACAGTAAGGTCTCAGGGAAGCCAGGCGGCCGGAAGGGTAGCGCTACCAGGGCCATGGCGAAAAGCATTAACAGCCCGGTCAGCCGGTCCACGATGACGGTGCCGGCGGCGACGTTGGCCGGGACGTCCTGGGCGACTTCGAGGATACGCACCGCGTCTCCGCCAAAGCCGCTCAGCAGAAAAGCGTTAAAGAAGTTGCCGACAAAATAGAGTTCCACCAGGCGACCGAAGGGTAAGGAAACGCCCAGCCCCCGCAGCAGTAAATGCCAGCGATAGGCGCGCAACACCAGGCTAACGGTGGCCAGGATAAAGGCCACCAGCAGCCAGGACCACTGGACGTTGACCAGTTTATCGGCAATGCCGTCCAGTTCTACCTGCTGCAGGACAATAATCAACCCGGCCAGGGTGACGCCGACTTTTAAGACGGTGGTGAGACGTTTACGCATCAGCTTGATTCTATCCGAACCTCCCGGAGGTTCACAACCTCCGGGAGGTTTTGGGCTATAATCCGCCGCTATGGCACGAGTGGCCCGTGTGCGCCCGACCTGGCTGGTGGTTCCGGCCGTGCTGCTCTTTTTTTTCCTGGTCCTGGACAGCCTGGTGGGGGACAGCCCGACGATGGACGAACAGAACCACCTGGCCCGGGGCCTGGCCTGGTGGCGCACCGGCGACCCGCGCCTGAGCCTGGAGCACCCGCCGCTGGTCAACGCCCTAAGCGCCCTGCCGGTGCTGGCCCTGCCGGGTATTCGTCTGCCGACCGACCACCCCAGTTGGAACCAGCCGGAGGGCTGGTACGCCTTTGCCGAGCAGTTGCTGTGGGTCTACAACCACGACGTGACACGAATGATCTTCCTGGCCCGGCTGCCGATCGTCTTTTTGACGTTGGGACTGGCCCTGGTGGCCTACTGTTTTGCCAACCAGTTGTGGGGCCGGCCGGCCGGGCTGATAACTTTTTACCTGCTGCTTTTTGACCCCAACATCCTGGCCCACGGCCGCTACACTACGACCGACGTGGGCGGGACAGCCTTCCTGTTCCTGGCGGTTTTTCTGCTGTGGCGGCTGTGGCAAATGGCTGGCTGGCAGTGGCGGCGGGTGCTGGCGGCCGGGCTGGGGCTGGGGCTGGCCTTTGGCAGCAAGCTATCCACGTTGACGTTTGTACCGATTCTGGGGCTGATGGCGCTCTGGCCGCCGGTAGGCCAGGGGTGGTATTGGCGGGCCGCCGGCCGGCGGCTGCTGCAATTGGGCCTAGCCGGACTGCTGTCTCTGCCGGTCTTGTGGCTGATCTTTGCCCTGGAATGGGGGCCTTTTCGTTTTCAAACGCCGCCGCTGGCGGCCCTGAACCAGGCCAGCGGCCCGATGCCAACCTTCTGGGCCGGCATTGAGCAAATCGTGCGTCTCAGCGGCGGCGGCCGGCCTTCGTTTCTGCTCGGCCGCTTTTCTGACAGCGGTTTCGTGGCTTATTTTCCCGTGGCTTTCCTGGTCAAGACGCCGCTGCCGGCTCTCCTGCTTTTCCTGGTGGCGGCCGGCTTGCTGCTGAAGGACACGGCCAGGCGGGGGCGGGCCGCTTTTTTGTTGCTGCCGGCAGTCCTTTACTTTTTGTTGAGTATCCAAAGCGCGTTGAACATTGGCTACCGCCACCTGCTGCCCATGCTGCCTTTTCTCTATACGCTGGCTGGCGGCCTGTTCGCGCCAGGGGTAATAGGACAAATGGAACAGCCGAAGCCGTTACGACGAACCGACTGGTTGCGGCGCGCCGTCCTGGCCGTGGCGCTGGCCGGCCTGTTGCTGGCCGACCTGTTCATTCACCCTCATTACCTGAGCTATTTCAATCTGCTGGCCGGCGGGCCGGCGAACGGGTACAACGTGCTCATTGACAGCAACGTGGACTGGGGCCAGGACTTGCTGCGCTTGCAGGAGTGGATGGCGGCCAACGACGTGACGCAGGTCAAGCTGGCCTGGTTCGGCACGGCCGACCCGGCTTATTACGGGATTGCCTACGAGCCGCTGCCCGGACTGCCGCGCCACTTTGACCTGTGGTGGGAGCTGCCCTTCGACCCGGCCGATCCGGCGCCGGGCATTTACGCCATTAGCGCCAGCAACTTGTGGGAGCTGCCGCTGGCAGAAAAGACGGTCTTTCCCTGGTTTCGCGCCCGCGAGCCGGACGGCCGGGTGGGCTATTCCATTCTGATTTATCATGTCCGCTGACAGACCGGCTACCCGTCGTCATTTTACCTTCAAGGTCTGGGCTATAGTGGTCTTAATGGTTGCGGCTACCCTGCGGCTGGTGGCCTTGCAAGACATTCCGCCGGGCCTGGCCCAGGATGAGATCCTCGACGCCGACATCGCTGCGTTCATCCGCCAGGGGCAACATGCCCTATTCTTCCGCGAAGGTTATGGCCACGAGCCCCTGTTTCACTACCTGGCCGCGCCCTTTCAACCGCTCTTAGGCGACAAT
This sequence comes from Chloroflexota bacterium, assembly GCA_022616275.1. Classification (GTDB taxonomy): domain Bacteria; phylum Chloroflexota; class Anaerolineae; order Promineifilales; family Promineifilaceae. The sequence continues at coordinate 121,285 of JAKEFB010000182.1, read as the reverse complement.
TACCTGTCCATTCGCCTGCCGGCCGCTTTTCTTGGCCTGTTGTTGGTGGCCGCCACGATGCGCTGGGCCCGGCGCGAGTTTGGGCCGGCGGCTGGCTTGGTGGCCGGGGCCGGCCTGGCGGTAAGCTGGTGGCCGATTATTTTCAGCCGGATCGGCTTGCGCCCTATCCTCGAGCCATTATTGCTGGTGTTGGCGGCCTGGTTCTGGCCCCGGCGGCCGCTGTGGGCTGGGCTTTTCCTGGGGTTGAGCGTCTATAGCTATACTGCTGCCCGCGTCGTCTTCCTCATCCCGCTTGGGCTGGCTGCCCAGGCCCTGGTAGCTGAAAAAGACCGGGCGGGGCGGATTGGACGGGCCCAATCGGCCGTTATCGTGCTGGCGCTAACGCTCCTCGTCACCCTGCCGATGTACCTGACCCTGCGGGCGGACCCCACCCTGCAGCAGCGGGTAGACCAACTCTCAGAGCCGCTGGAGGCATTGCGCCAGGGTGACTGGCGGCCGGTATTGGAGGCGAGCGTCGCCACCCTGGGCGTATGCTGCCTGACCGGCGATCCACGCTGGACTTATTCCCTGCCCGGCCGCCCGCTGTTCGATCCGCTGACAGCCTTGTTGTTCCTGGCCGGCCTGATCCTGGCCATACGGCGGGCGCGCCGGCCGGCCTATGGCCCGGCTCTGATTTGGCTGGCGGCCACCCTTTTGCCCAGCGCCATAACCCCGCAGGCGCCCAGCACCGTCCGCCTGGTGGGGGCCATGCCCGTCGTTTATCTTATGCCGGGTCTGGCTGCCCAGTGGCTGTTACAGGCGGCCGGGCGCACCACTGCCCGGATTCGGCAGATTGCCTTGCCGGTTAGTTTGCTGGCCCTCTTGTTCTTGAACCTCGGCCGGACAATTTGGGATGGCTTTATCGCCTGGCCGGCGGCCGTGGAAACGCACTTTAACTACCAAACGGTATTCCTGGAGATTGCCCGGCACCGGCAGACGCAGCCCGAGGGAACGCCGGTCATTGCCGAGAGTTTTTTTGAGCCGATAGACCACGATTCGGTTCGCCGTAACCTGGGCCGGGAAATAGCAGCACGGTGGGTACAGGGCGGTGGGGCAATCATCTTTCCGGCCGGCGGCGACGGCCGCTTCTACGTGCCTGAATATGCTCCCCCGGCGGTCGAGCTGGCGGCGGCCGCCGGGCTAACCTCGACGCCGTTCTATCAAAGTGAGGGCCGGCCATCCTTTGCCGTGTACGCCCTGCCGCCGGCGCCCCAGGTGCCCTCGATGGCGTCGCCCGTTACCTTTGATGGCGCTATTACGCTGCTTGGGTATGAATTGCTGTTGCCCCAGGACGGACAGCCGTTGCGGCTCGTTACTCACTGGCAGGTGGCGTCGGCGTTGCCCTGGGACCTGGCCATCTTTGTCCATTTGCTGGCTACGGACGGAACGATCATCAGCCAGCACGACGGATTGGACGCGGCCCCGGCCACCCTCCGGCCGGGGGATGCGTTTATCCAGTACCACGTCCTGCGGCTGCCAGAGGAGCAACCAGGTCAGCCGCTCACACTGCAACTGGGTTTGTACACCCGTGGCGACGGCCGGCGTTTGACGCATGCTGGCCGGCCGGCCGATCGGCTGATTCTGGCCGAAGAACTGGTTTTTGACGAAAGGTAAACGTGCCGATAACATTAGCCGTCTTGTGGGGGAAAACCCGCCAAATTTAATGGAGGAAAACTCTTATGGGAATGTTGGAGAACTCTCAAAAGCTGGGTCGGCGCCGAAGCGCGTTACTTAGCCTGGTGATCGCTATGGCGCTCGTTTTCGCCGTCACGCAAAACCTGCAAGCTCAACAGGGAACTGGCCAGGAGGAGTTCCAGCCGGCGACGCTGGACGGCTCTAGCAAAGTGGTTGATCAAAGCCAGGCTCTGCCCGGCGAGATACTTGGCTACACGGTCATCATCAGCAATAGTGGTAGTGTTCCGGCGACGAATGTGACAGTCACAGATACTTTGCCGATCTCGCTTACGTACCAGTCTGGTAGTCTGGCGGTGGCTGGCGGTGGTTTGTACGGCGAGAGTAACGGCGTCATTACCTGGACCGGCGCAGTGAACAACAACGCCCAGGTCATTATCACTTTTAACGCCGTATTGTCTGGTGACTTGCCGGTTGGCGCAGAGATTCAGAACACCGTCTACATTACGGGGCTGAATAGCCTGATCACGCGCACAGCCACCACCGAGGTCATCAGTAGTACTGGCAGTACGACGCTCTATCTGCCTACGATTTTCAAGGATTTGAGCGCGCCAATCCTAAACCCCATTGGCCGCCCCAACAGCAACAACCAATGGACGGTTTCCTGGAATCCAAACAATACGGGCACGATCAATTTTGAACTCCAGGAATCTTTCGATCCCAGCTTCACCACGATACTAAACACCTACAACGCCGGCACGGCAACTTCGCAACTGATTTCGCAGACGCCAGGCTTGAGGAATGTCTTTTACTACCGGGTTCGGGCCATCGTCGGTAGTTTAATCAGCCCCTGGTCCAATGTGCAGTCGGTGATAGGTGGTTACCGCGACGAATTCAACGATCCCACCAGCGGCTGGGCCATTCGCCGGACCACCTACATCGAGGAAGTCAGATTCTGGTACGAGAACGGCCGGTTAATTTTCCAGGTTGAAGACCCCTGGGATTGGGGTATTGCCAGTCCAATGGTGCAGGCGCCCGATCTGCCCTATGTTATCGAATACCGCAGCGAACCCGCTAACCTGGGGAATCTGGTATCGCATGGCGCTGTCTTTGGCGGTGATTGGCCCGGCGCGATTTGCCCTGATTACAGCACTATCGGTGGTGTTTACTATCACGACTTGTGTTTCAATCATTTCTACAACGCAAACACTATCTGGTATGGGCCGTTGAAGCTGGCTTTCGAGCGCGTTGATTTTCTGGTCTGGTGCCCCCAGTGCGGTGGTAGCCCAATGAAACGCCTGGCGGATGACTACAGTGCCTGGTTCACGATCGATCCAATCCCGAGTGTCAATTCTACAACCTGGAATGACTGGCGCATTGAAGTCCGCGCCACGGGAATTAACTTTTCCGTCAATGGCGACCAATATGCTTTCACCAGTGATACTACCTGGGTCAACGACCGGTACTTCGGCGTCTTCGGTTCTACGGATGAGTACAGCAACTCGACCTGGCGGTATGAATATTACCAGGTGATGCCGTTAGACAACTGACGGGCCCCCCGGCCGGCTACTTTGAGAGGCCGGCCGGGGTTCTTTGACCATTTGTGTTCCAGGTCAATCGGCAGTTCTGGTGGGCAACGGCCGTTTTGTTGCTCATGTTTGGTCTGGCTGTGCATAGCCTGATCCGGGACACGCCGACTTTCGACGAGCAGGGCTTTATCACCCGGGGGGTGGGTTACCTGCGTGGCCAGAACCGGCATATGCGGGTGGGCCATCCCCTGGGATTGAACGCCTTGAACGCCGCTTTCCTGGCCGGCGACCCGGCGGTGCGCCTGCCAACCCAGGATCCCTCCTGGCAGGAAACCAACTTCCACCGGCCGTCAGAATTGTTCCTTTGGGAAATTGGCAACGACGTGGCCCAGGTGATGTTCCTGGCCCGGCTGCCGACGGTTTTTCTGGGGTTGCTGCTGGCAGCCCTGGCCGGCCGGTGGGCCTGGGAGCTGACCGGCCGCCGGCCGGCCGGGCTGCTGGCGTTGAGCCTGGTCGCCCTGGACCCCAACATTTTGGCCCACACCCACCTGGCGACGACCGACCTGGGACTGGCGGCCGGAGCGGCCCTGGCCGGCTACACCCTCTGGCGGGCCTTGAAGCAGCCGTCCTGGGGCCGGGCGGCGGTGGCCGGAGCCGCCTTTGGCCTGCTACAAAACAGTAAGTTTACGGCCGGCCTGTTTGCGCCGTTGTTTGGCCTGGTGATTGGGGTGGCTTTCCTGACGGACTGGCGGCTCTATCGGCGCTTTATGCTGCCCCTTGCCGTCATTTATCCCCTGGCTGCTTTTCTGGCGCTGTGGGCGGCCTACGGTTTCGACGTCGGCACGCTGCCGGACAGCCTGCCGACCTTCAACCAGTTGGCCGGCCGGACGCTGCCGCTGGCCCACCACCTGGAGCAACTACTGGACCTGGGCGGCCGGATGCAGAAGAGCACCCCGGCCTTTCTGCTAGGCGATTACTCTGACGAGGGCTGGTGGTATTACTTCCCGGTGGCCTTCTTGTTAAAGACGCCGCTGCCAACATTAATCTTGTTGGGGTGGGCGGGTTACTTGCAAACTCGCAGACTCGCCAACTTGCAAACTGGCGACGTGGCGGCGCTGCTTATTCCGGCCGGGGGGTATTTTGCTATAGCCCTGACCAGCGACATTAATCTGGGCTACCGCCACTTGCTGCCTGTCTTGCCGTTTCTGGCGGTGTTTATCGCGGGGGTGTTGCTGGGCCGGCGGCCTAGCAACACCCCCGCGGCCTGGCTATTAGCCGGCTGGCTGGCGCTGGCGACGGTGGCGATTGCTCCCCATTTCCTGGCCTTTTTTAACGTCCTGGCCGGCGGCCCGGACAACGGCTGGCGGGCGTTGGTGGATAGCAACCTGGATTGGGGCCAGGACCTGGGCCGGCTGAAGCAATGGATGAGGCAGAACAACGTGGAACACGTCTGGTTGAGTTACTTTGGCGAAGCCCGGCCGGAATATTATGGTATCAGTTATACCGGCCTGGCCAGCAGCCCGCCCCGGCTGATGAATCCGGCGGCCCGGCCGTTTTACCCCCATGACCCGGCGCCGGGGGTGTACGCTATCAGCGCGACAACGCTCCAGGGCGTCCACTTTGACGATCACGACCTCTTTGCCTGGTTCCGTGAACGGGAGCTGATGGCCAAGGTGGGCTACAGCATTTTTATTTACGAAGTGGCCCCACGCGGCGAGCCGGTAGCCCTGGCTTTAGCGGGCGGTCAACTCGATGAAATTGCCCCGGCCGACTACGCCCTGTTGGGTAGCAATCAGATTGTTCCTCGCTGGTTTAACCCTGAACAGGCGCTCCTGCTACCTGGCGAGACGGAAAGCTGGCTGGCGTTTCCTCAAGGTGTGGCGCTGCCGCCGGCCCTGGGCGACGTGGTAAATGAATTGTCGGCTACCACGGTGACAGGGGAAAGTGTAACCCTTTACCACCTGAGGCCGGACGCGGCCGCCCGGTTGCCGGGCGCGCTGGCCGGTTGGGAGCTGGATACGCCGGCGGCGTTCAGCCAGGGGGACGGCCGCCTGGCCCTGAACGGCTTTTACCTGCCTGGGCCGGCTACGGACGGTTCCCTGGTCTTGTTTACCGTAGCCCAACAGTTAGCCTCTCCCCGGCCGGTGAAGATGTTCGTCCATCTGCAGAACAGCGGCGGCGAACTGATCAGCCAATGGGACGGCCTGGGCGCGTTGTGGGAGGGATGGCGGGAAGGTGATACACTGGTTCAGATGCACCTGCTTTCCTTGCCGGCCGGTGTTCCCGCCGCGACCTATGAGCTGTGGGCAGGGTTCTACCACCCTGAGACCCTGGAACGGTGGCGCGCCCCGGCCGGTGATCGTCTCCTAGTAGGAACTGTTTCAATTCCGTGAGCAGTGAATCCGAACCGATCCTGGCTCCCAGGCGGCGGCGGTTTGTGCTGCGGCCGCGCCACCTGGTCCTGCTGGCCATTGTTCTGCTGGCGGCCGGGCTGCGTCTTTGGCGGCTGGACACGCTCCCGCCCGGCCTGTACCACGACGAGGCCTACGACGCGATGGATGCCCTGTCGCTGACGCAGGGGGAGGCGTTTCCGCTCTTTTACGAAGGGTGGGAGTTGTACGCCGATGTGGCCCACGAAAACCGGCCGGTGCAACAGACCCAATTCCCTATTTTCTTTGAGGGCAATTACGGCCGCGAGCCGCTGCACATGTACTTGATGGCCCTGTCCATCACCCTCTTTGGCCTGACACCGTTTGCCGTCCGGCTGGTGCCGGCCCTCTCCGGTGTGCTGGCTGTGCTGACCACTTACCTGGCGGCCAAAGCGCTGTTAAACATACGGAACGAGGCAACAACCGACGATGAAGCGGCGCCGGACGGTGAGCCCCGGTTCCTGTTTTTACCCGGCCCGCACCTAGTCCCTCTCCTGGCGGCGCTGGCGCTGGCGGTGCTTTACCCGGCAATTACTTTCAGCCGTTTCGGCATCCGGGCCATGCTTTTCGTGCCGGTGGAGACGCTGGCCGTTTATTGTTTCTGGCAGGGTATCAACCGGGCGGCCGCCCGGCGAACGGAGGCAGCCGAACAACAGCAGTTCAGGCTGGCCCCGTTTCCGACCGGCCCGGCCGGCCTGCGATGGTTTATCCTGGCCGGCTTCTGGCTGGGACTCAGCATCTACACTTACGCCGCCGCCCGGTTGCTGCCGCTGCTCTTTGCCAGCTTTATCTTTATCTGGTTCTGGCGCGACCGCCAGGCGCTGCGGTATTACTGGCGGCAAATGCTGGCGATGGCACTAACGTCGCTGGTCATCGCCCTGCCCCTGCTACTCTTTTTCGCCCGCTATCCTTACTTCTTTATTTTCCGTTCCCGTTACGTAGCCAACCGGGGCCTGGGAACTTATCCGGGCCGGCCGTTGTTGACCTGGTTTTATAACATCGGCCGCGTGTTCCAGGGGCTGTTCTGGCTGGGGGAAACACACCTGCGGCACAACCTGCCCGGCCGGCCATTTATGGACCCGATCCAGGCCTTCTTTTTTAGCCTGGGGCTGCTTTCGATGGTCGCTCGCTGGTGGCAGCGGCAGCGGCGTTTGCAGTTGCGCGATTTTTTTCTATTGCTGTGGCTGGTGGTAATGCTCCTGCCCAGCATTCTGAGCGGCGACGCTCCCCACTTCGGCCGGATGGTTGGGGCCGGGCCGCCGGTGGCTATCCTGGTTGGCATGGGGGCGCACTGGCTGTGGCAGGGACTGGCCCGCCGCCTGGGAGGTGAGGGCCAGCCGGGAGGTGAGGAAGTGACCCGGCAGGGTGCAGGTGTTTTGAGCCGAGCCGGGCTGGCCTGGCTGCTGCTGGCCGTTTTCGGCCTCAGCGCCTTTTTAACAGTCCGCGATTATTTTGGCCGCTACGCCGCCCACCCGGACCTGCCGGCCGCTTTTGACCTGCCGGAGTGGCAACTGGGCAAGTACGCGCTGGCTCTGCCCGGGGAAACGACCATTTATCTGACGCCCACCCAAGAAGAAATGGTAACTATCTTTTTTGCCCTGGAAGGGCAATGGTCGCGCCTGCGCAGCTATTACAGCCCGGAAGGGCTGATCCCGGCCGGGCAGCCGGGGCGGCCGGTAGCCTACCTGGTCCGGCCGCCGGCCACGAACACCTTGCCCCGGTTGGCGGCTTTCTTCCCGGCCGGTACGGCCGAGAGTCCGGCCGATGATTTCGTGGCCTTCCGAGTGCCGGCCGTTACACCGCGTGTTCTGGCCGAACAGGCGACTGACGTTACCTGGGAGGGAGCTATCGCCTTGCGAGGCTGGTCCGCGCTGCAAGCAGAGGATCGCCTGTTGGTAACTCTCTACTGGCAGGCCGAGGTCCAGGTAATGCGCAGCTACACTGTTTTTGTTCACCTGTTGGACCAGGATGGTGAGTTGGTGACCCAACTGGATCGGCCACCGGAGGGGTATCTCACCAGCGACTGGCGGCCGGAGGAAATTGTCGCGGATACCTACACTTTGCTCCTGCCAGATGGCCTGCCCCCGGGCAAGTACACCTTGCAGACGGGTTTCTACTATCTGCCAACCCAGGAGCGGCTGGGCGACGTGGTCGTGCTGGGCAACGTTGATCTCAGGTAGGAGCTAGAGCGAGAGCTAGAGTTAGGGTGAAACTCAGTCCTCAGTCCTTGCGGTTGGCCAGGCCAACCAGCCTCAGTCCTCTTAGGGGGTTGGCTACGGCCGGGTTGTTTTTGTTGCTGGCAGCGGTTTTCATGGGCCGGACGCTCTGGCCGCCGGCCGGACAGGCCCTGGGGGGGTACGACATGCGCGGCTATTACTACGTCCTGCACCAGGCGGTGCGCCAGGCGCTGGCCGGCGGCCGGTTGCCGGTCTGGAACCCTTACCTGTTTAACGGCTTCCCCTTGCTGGCCGATCCCCAGGCCGGCGGTTTTTACCCGCCGGCCTGGCTGACATTACTGTTGCCGGTCAACGTGGGCATCAGTTGGTATATGCTGCTGCACATCTGGCTGGCCGGGGTGGGCATGGCGGCCCTGGTTCGTTTCCTGGGCGGCCGGTGGTTGCCGGCAACGCTGGCCGGGATTGCCTTTGCCTTCAGCGGTCTGCTGGCCGGGCGGCTGTGGGCCGGGCACAGCACGGTCTACGCTATTGACGCCTGGACGCCCTGGCTGCTGCTGGCCCTGGGCTGGAGCGTGCGGCGGGGAACGTGGTGGGCGGCGGGGCTGGCCGGGCTGCCCTTTGGCCTGGCCGTGCTGGCCGGGCACCTGCCCTCTTTTCTCTACGTGGGCCTGCTGTGGGCGGCTTTTGCCGTTTACCTCTTCCTGGCGGAGGGACGGCCGCGCTGGCTGGCGCTGCGGCAGGCGGCGCTAATGGCCGGGGTGGGGCTGGGCCTGGCGGCGGTGCAACTGGCTCCCTTTGTCCAGTTCAGCCTGGCCACCCAGCGGGTGGCGACGGCCGACTTTGAATTTGCCAGCAACTATTCGCTGCCCCCGGCGCACCTGATTACCCTGGTCGTGCCGGAGTTTTTTGGCGAGCCGACGCGGGTGGGCTACTGGAGCGTGCCGACCTTTGAGGAGCTGACCTATTACGTCGGCGTGCTGTCGCTGTTAGGGCTGGTGTTGGCCCTGGCCCGGCCGACACGGTTGAGCTGGTTTTATGTGGGGTTAATGGTCCTGGGGTTGTGGCTGGCGCTGGGGCGGTACGGCGGGCTGTACCGGGTCTTTTTTGATTTATTGCCGCCATTCCGGGTGGTGCGCGCCCCCGGCCGGGCGGCTTTTCTCTACCTTTTTAGCGCCACAGCCCTGTTGGGGCACGCCTTGAGCCATTGGCAGCAAATACCCCTGGAAGAGCGGAAAGCGGCCCTGGCCCCGCTGTGGCGCTGGACGCTGGCCGTGGCCGCCGTCTGCGGCCTGGCGGCCCTGGCGGCGACCGGGGCGGTCTTTATGGCCGTACACCCGACCGAGACGAGCGGCCGGCTGTGGCAGCAGGTTGGCGGCTATGCCCTGGCCCTGGCCGGCCTGTTGCTGGGGGGCGGGCTGCTGTGGAGTTACCTGACCAGCCGGCCCGCAGCAACCAGTCGGCGGCGGTGGCTGGCGGTAGCCCTGGTACTGCTGGCGACGGCCGACATGTGGATTTTTGCCCTGAAGTTTGTCCGCCTGGAGCCGGTCAGCCCAGACGCCATCTGGGTGGATGCGAAGGCGGTGATTGGCGAGACGGAGGCGCGGGTGCTGCCCTGGGGGTTACCGGTCTTTGTCCAGAATGGGGGCATGCAGGTAGGGCTGGCCAGTATGTTTGGTTACGAGTCGTTGGAGCCGGCCGATCACATTGCCCTGACTTCGTCGGTGCCGGACCCGCGCTCGACGGCTTACGACGTGCTGGGGGCGGCCTACGTAATTGCCTCGACGCCGTTGGACCAATTTACAGAAGGAGAGGGGGCATTGGAGCTGGTAGAGCAACGGGGAGCGGTCTGGGTCTACCGCCGGCCGGGCGCCCTGCCAGTGGCTCGCCTGGTTTACGGGCTAGAAGTGATCGAGGATAACCAGGCGGCTATTGCCCGCATTCACCAGCCGGATTTCGACCCGGCGACGACGGTCATTCTGGCCGAACGGCCGTCTTGCGAGCCTGGCCCGCCGCCGGCCGCGCCGGGAACGGCCACTATTGAGGAGAGGCGGCCGGGTTTCTGGCGCATCCAGACCAATAGCGAAACGACGGCCCTGCTGGTGCTGGCCGAAACGGCTTACCCCGGCTGGGAGGTGGCGGTGGCCGGCCGGCCGGCCGAGGCGCTGACGGCCTACACGACGATCCGGGCGGTGTGCGTGCCGGCCGGGGAGCACGTGGTGGAATGGGTGTTCCGGCCGACGGTTTACCTGGCCGGTGGGGTCATTTCGTTGCTATCCCTGGGGGTGGTTGGCGTGGCGGCTTTCTTGTGGTTACGGAGCAGGGCTTCGGCGGCGCGCCCGATGCAATCGCCAGACTAATATAACATTCTACTGCGTGCCAACGCTATAGCGGCTGGGGGATCCGGTCGGGTTCAGCCTCACTGAGATTGGGCACCGGGGCTGCGTCCCTGGCGGGCGAAGTCACTTTGGCGGCCGTGACCAGCAAAGCGGCGAAGGCCAGGACGTTAAAGATGGCCAGGGGCACAGTCAAATCTATACCGCCGACGACCCGATTGAAAGGGAGCCCTTGCCCGTCTACGCCGTAGAAGACGAACAGGTTGGCGTTGGCGGCCAGCGACCAGATGAGAAAGGTCCCTAAATGTTGCCTGTCCAGCCAGAGCAGAACGGCGGCTGGCACGCAGACCAGGATAAGGTGGTTTTCGTGTACGCCGGTGTTAAACAGGAAGTAAGCCAGGTAGCCCAGCAAGGAGAAAAGGACGAGGTTGGGGAAGCTTTTTTCGCGCCGCCAAAACAGCCATAGAACCAGCAGGTAAATGGGGTAGAAAATGAGCCGCGCCCCCTGGATGACCGGGTGTGGTTCCAGCGAGGCAATAAAAGTCACCTGGTCGTAAACGAGCCCACCGAAGACGTGAGGATAATAGGCGCGATAGACGTAGGTAACAAGCCAGTGAAAGTTTAAGGCATTGCCACTCAGGAAGGGATCATGAGTGGCCGCCTGGAAGGCCTTGACCGGCTGCGCGCCAAAGAAGGCTAATAATAGGCCGACCAGTACGGCCAGAGGCAAGACTCCCTGTTGCAACAGACGCCGGAAGTTGATCTGGCGCCACTGGCTCAACTGCTTAATTTCCAGGGTGTAGAGAAGGACGAATGGAGCGATGATGATCGGCTGCCATTTGACCAGGCAAGTGGCCGAGAACAAGAGGGTGGCTAACAATAGATTTTTTTTCTGCAAGGCCCACAAGGCCAGGATGAAGGTGGGCATGAAGTAAACGTCTACGTAAGCCAGCCCCATGCTGTTCAGAATCAGCGCGGCGACGAGCGCGGCCGTGATAAGGAAGTTCCTGGTCCAGAGATAAAACGCCAGGCCGGTGAGGGAGAGAAATAGCAGGAGAGATAGCTTGAAGCCGATAAATGGGTCTATCTGGAAAAGCCGGGAGGCCTGGGCGACGCCGAGCAAGATGGCCGAGGTCAACGGGGGGTAATCTTCGTTGATGAGGGCGTAGCCTAAACGGAGGTTATACGTTTCCACGTTTTGCATCCAGAGCATAAAATCGGCTACGTCCACAGTCCCTGGCGAATGAAAGAGGAGGAGGGCCAGCAAAGCGAGGAGAATTAGAAGGGCGGCGCGTTCTAAGCGGGTCATATTCCAGTGGCAAAATGCCGGATGGCGGCGACGACGGTCTCCAGGTGTCCGGCCGGCATGGAGGGGTAAAGGGGTAAAGAGAGAATCCGGCCGGCCAGTTGCTCGGTGACGGGCAGGTGGCCGGGGTCGTAGCCCAGCCGGTGATAGGCGGGCTGAACGTGGACGGGGACGGGGTAGTGGACGGCCGTGCCGATGCCCTGGCCGGCCAGGTGGGCCGCCAGGGCGTCCCGCCGGTCGCTCTGGACGACGTAGAGATGGTAAACGTGGCGGCTGCCCGGCCGTTCATAGGGGAGTTGCACAGGCAAGTCAGCCAGTTGGTCGTGGTAGGCCTGGGCCAGGCGGCGGCGGATGTCGTTGGCGGCCGGCAGGTGGCGCAGCCTGACCCGCAAAATGGCCGCCTGTAGCTCGTCCAGGCGGCTGTTGTAGCCGGCCAGGGCGCTGACGTACCGTTCTCGCCAGCCGTACTGGCGCAGCAGACCCAGCCGGCCGGCAATCCCGGCCTTGTTGGTAACGACGATACCGCCATCGCCGATGGCGCCGAGGTTTTTGGTGGGGTAAAAGCTGAAGGTGGCCACGTCGCCCAGGCTGCCAACTGGCCGGCCCTGGTAGGAAGCGCCGTGGGCCTGGGCGCAATCTTCGACGACGGCCAGATGATGTTGCTGGGCGATGGCCAGGATGGGAGCCATGTCGGCCGGCTGGCCGTAGAGGTGGACGGGCACGACGGCCCGGGTGCGCGGGGTAATGGCCGCGGCCAGCAGGGCCGGGTCGAGGGTGCAGGTGGCCGGGTCTACATCTACCAGGAGCGGCCGGGCGCCGCTTAGCTCAATGGCGGCAACGGTGGCCACGGCCGTATGGGACACGGTGATGACTTCGTCGCCGGGGCCGACGTCCAGGGCGCGCAGGGCCAGCAGCAGGGCATCGGTACCGGAGGCGACGCCGACGCCGTGGGTAGTGCCGCAGAAGGCAGCAAATTCCTCCTCGAAGCGGGCGACTTCCTGGCCGAGAATGTAGCGGCCGCTGTGGAGGACACGGCGAATGGCTTCGTCTATTTCTTCCTGGTGCTGGTAGTATTCGGCCTGGAGGTTGAGGAAGGGGATGTTCATGGTAGGGAGATTAGAGATTGGAGATCGGAGATTGGCAACCAAAGGTTGCTCACTAATCTCCAATCTCCAATCTTCTACACATAGTGCGCCAGGTGTTCCCGGTAATAGTCCAGCGTCCGGGCCAGGCCGTCGCAGAGGGTGATTTGGGGTTCCCAGCCCAGTTCGTGGCGGATCTTGCTGTAATCGCCGGTGTAGTCGCCAATGTCAATCCGCTGGCGGTCTTCGGGGAAGGGGACAATGTCGTAGCGGCCGCCCTGGTTGAGATTGATGAGCAGTTGGGCCAGATCCAGCAGGCTGATTGGTTCGCGGCCGCCGAGGTTGTAGATCTGGCCGGTGGCCGAGTCATTGACCACCACCAGCAATAGAGCCGTGACCACGTCGTCCACGTAGTTGAAGTCGCGCACCTGCCGGCCGTCGCCAAAAATTTGTAGCGTCTGGCTCTCGACGAGCTGGCGCAGCCACCAGCCCATAAACGTTTGCCGGGCGTCTTTGACGCGCATGCGCGGGCCGTAGGTGTTGGTCAGGCGCAGGGAAACGGTTTGCAGGCCGTAGACGTGATGGTAGACAATGTGATACCACTCGCCGGCCAGCTTGTTGATGCCGTTGACGTCTACCGGTTGCAAGGGGTGGTTCTCGTCTACCGGGAGGTAGGCCGGCTTGCCGTAAATCTGCCGGGTGCTGGCAAAGATGATTTTGGCCTGGGGATTGCCGTGGCGGCAGGCTTCCAGGAGCGAGAGCTGGCTGCGGACGTTAATTTCCAGGTCGGCGTAAGGGTCGTTCATGCTATCGGTGTGGCTGACCTGCCCGGCCAGGTTGAAGATCACCTCCTGGCCCTGGACCAGGTAGCGCAGGCCGTGTTCGTCGCGCACGTCGGCAATGTTGATCCGCAGCCGGTCCTGGATATCGGCGACGTTGAAGACGTTGCCGCCATATTTGGGGATGAGGGAGTCTACCAGGAGCACGTGGGCCCCCAGCTCTACCAGGCGATGGGCCAGGTTAGAGCCGATAAAGCCCAGGCCGCCGGTGATGAGGACCTTTTTACCCTGGAAGTAGGGAGTGAAATCGGTTTCGGGCGGGGGCATGGTAAGGAGTTGTCTGGAAACAGGCTTGTCGTTATTGGTTATTGGCGGCTAACCTCGGGCTGGCCGGTCTCCAAGGGCAGCGGGGCGGATTCTTTGAGATGCTGTTTCTGAACGACGAAGCGCCACCACAGCCGGATCAGGTCCAGGGCGACGCGGAACAGGCGGCGGAAGTTGAAGAACTGGGACTTGCCGTAGGCGCGGTGGTAATGGTGGACGGGCGTTTCGGCCAGGGCAAAGCCGTTATCCTGGACCTTTTTCATTAATTCGACGCAAATGACGCCGCTGTCCTCGTGGAGCTGGACCTTGTCGAAGACGGTGCGGCGCATGAGCCGGAAGTCACAATCCACGTCTTTGAGCTTGAGGCGGAAGAGGATTTTGATGACGTATTGGTAGATCCGGCCGATGACGATGCGGTGTAGGGGGTCGTTGCGCTCAATTTTCCAGCCGTTAACGAAGTCAATGTGATCGTTCACCAGGGCGACCAGGTTTTTCAGCTCGCGGGGGTCGTATTGGGCGTCGCCGTCGGTGTAGAAAATCCACTCCCTGGTGGCGCTGGCAAAGCCGGAGCGCAACGCGCCGCCGTAGCCCCGGTTCTTGGGGTGGTGGATGATGCGCACCTTGCCGGGATAGACGCGGGCCAGCTCGTCCAGGACCTGGGGGGTATGGTCGCGGCTGCCGTCGTTGATGACGACGACTTCGTAGTCGTCGCTCACTTCGCGCAGCGTCAGCAGGGTGGTGACAACCATGCTGGCGATAGTCCCGGCGTCGTTGTAGGCCGGGAAGAAGGCGGAGATGCTCATTTTCTTGTCGTTCATTTTCTCTTGTCGTTAGAGCTAGAGCTAGAGGTAGTGTGCTCTTCAACTCCAATCTCCAATCTCTAATCTCCAATCTCTAATTTCCGACCGATGGCGATGACTGTCAGACCGAAGGGCAGGGAGCGGCCGGCCAGCCAGCGAGCCTCGGCCAATAAAAAGCGGGCCAGGAGCCGGTCCTGCCAGGGTGGGTTGGGCTGGATGTCCGACGCCGCACTCCCGGCCGGAACCAGGCGTTCAGCCACGCGTTTTCCCAGGGCCAACGGAAACAGCAGGGTATTGGCGTATGATAGCTTCTCGACGGTGAATTGGCCAGTGGCCAGAGCCTGGCCTAATTCCCCGGCCGTGAAACGGTGGTGAGTATGGATAACCTCATCGTGGTGGCCGCGCAGCCAGTTGTAGGCCGGCAGCCGCAAAAAGAGGCGGCCGCCAGGTTTGAGCACTCGGTGAAACTCGGCCAGGGCCTGGTGGTAGTCGCCGACGGCGCGGTGATAAAGGACGTCGAAGGAGGTGACCAGGTCGAAGCTCCCGGCGACAAAGGGCAGGTGGGTGACGGTGGCCCGGCCGAGCCGGCGGAGGCCGCGCCGGCGGCAGAAGGATAGAGCCAGCTCGGAGAGGTCGCAACCGGTGACGGCGCCAAAGGGAGCCAGGTAGGTCATGGCTGCCCCGGTGCCGCAGCCGGCGTCCAGGATGTGCAAATCGGCGCGATTGGGGTAGAAGTGGGCGAGCAACGTGGTCGTGATGCGCTGCATACCCACGTACCACCAGTGGTGATCTTCGACCTGGAATATGGTTTGGTATTCACCGGGTTCCATAGAATCCTGAGCTAGAGCGAGAGCGAGAGGGAGAGGGGGATGGAGTAGTCAAGAGTCTAACTTTACAGGGTTTGCCAGCGGAGGGCCAGGACGAGGGTGAGGAGGGCGGTGGCGGCCAGGACGGCCGCGCCGAGGTTGTAGGCCCGGAGCTGGCGGACGTAGGCGTTTTCGCCGACGTCGGCCGGGAGCTGGCAGGGCCAGCGGGCGGCCAGGACGGCGGCGAAGGGAGCCAGGGCCAGCCAGGCGCTGCCAGTATTACCACCAATGATCAGGGTAACCAACAGGGTTAGCCAGAATGCCGGGTACAGTGGTTCGGCGCGAATCATGCCCAGTAATCTGGCTTTGTGGAATGTCCAGGGGACCGCTAACAACAGTGCCGGCAGTCCGCCCAGGATAATGCCGTTGTACAGACTAACGATTAGTCCTGAACTGAAGCCAGTATCCTGGCGCCCGGCCAGCAGCCCACCTGCCAGGCCGGGCCATAACCGGTCAACTAATGAGAGTGGCAGTAGGCCAATAATCAATCCAACTCCAAAAGCGGCGCCGTAGCTCCTTGGGTATGCCCAACGGTGTTGCCGGGTATACCCGGGGCGTATGATGATAAAGAGCAAAATAACGAATAGAGTTGTGACGGCCGGCAAATTTAACACGAGTTCCAGCGAGGTCAGGAACCCGCCCGGCCCGGCCCAGAGCGGTTGCCGGCGGCGCAGGCCGCTGTCTACCAGGTAGAGGGCCATCAGGCTGAGCAAAGGAAAGAGGCTTTCCAGGCGGGCGGTGAAGAGCAGCCGGCCGGGCAGGAGGGCGACGAGGCCGGCGGCCAGCCAGCCGGCGGCGGCATCCCAGCGGCGGGTGGCCAGGCCGTAGGCGGGCCAGACGGCCGCGGCCGAGGCGACAAAGATGAGCAGCAACAAGAGGAGATGGACAATTGGCGGCCCGCCGTTAAAATAGCCGCTGGTTTGCGTCTCCGGCCGGTTGAAGAGGGTACTCAACGCGCCTGGCCGGTCCAGCCCGGCAAAGGCGGCCTGGACCAGCAGGGCCAGCCCGACCAGCTCGCCCCGCGCCAGCCACGTCTGGCGGCGCGGGGAATCGGTGGTCAGTTCCCGGCCGAGGAACCACCAGCCGGCCACAAAGAGAAGGATGGCCGCCAGGTGCAGAACCAGGCTGAGGAGGGTGGGCGCGGTATCCCTGGACCACCCCCATTGGTTGGCCCGGTAAGGCAGTGGAACCAGGCCGGCCGCAGCAACCAGGCTGAAGAGGATCGCGATCAAGACGACGATGCGCATCAGGCGAGAGGGCGACGGCATAAAAAGATTCTACTGGGATGGATTAAAATGACAAGGGAAAATCCTGGGGAGGGGGACGACGGACGACGGACGACAGACGACAGATCTGCGTTTATGGTTGTTCATCGTCTATTGTCTATCATCTGGCGGGCAGCGGAAGGACGCCTGGAGTTAATCGTACTCCTGGGGCTGGCCGTGGCAGCGCTGGTTTTCTTCTGGCGGACCGAGCTGGCGTTGACCGGCGGCCGGCTGGGCGTGCCGCTGGACGACGCCTGGATTCATTACCAGTTTGCCCGTAACCTGAGCCAGGGGCATGGTTTCAGCTATAACCCGGGCGAGCCGACACCTGGCTCAACTGCGCCGCTGTGGACGCTGTTCCTGGTTCCGGCCGGGTGGTTGGGCCTGGATTTTGTGCGCTTTTCGGTGCTCCTGAGCGCTGCTTTTTTTCTGCTGGTGGTGGCCCTCACCTACGGTTTTACCCGCTCTCTGACCGGGAGCCGGCTGGCGGCCGGCCTGGCGGCCGGGGGGGTGGTGTTGAGCGGCCGGCTGGTGTGGGCCGGGCTGGCCGGCATGGAGACGACGGCTTTTACGGCCTTCAGCCTGGTGGCGGTCTGGGCTTACACCCGGCGGGGGCTGCGGCCGCTGCCTGCGCTGCTCTTTGGACTGGCCAGCCAGCTCCGGCCGGAGGGGCACGCCCTCTTTAGCCTGGCCGTCCTAGATACCGTGTGGCAGATAGCCAGGGCGGGACAGGAGCGAGAGAGCCGGCGGCCGGCGCTGGGCCGCCTGGCGGGTTCCCTGGCCGTTTACGGCGGCGTGGCTGCGCCCTACGCCCTGTTTGGCCTGGCCACGACCGGGAAGCCGCTGCCCAATACCTTTTACGCCAAAGTCGGCTCACAATATTTTCTGAGCCTGCGGACCTTGCTGAAGACGGGGTTCCTGCATTGGAGCGACAACCCGACTAACCTGTTGCTGATCCCGTTGGGTCTGCGGCCGGTGTGGCGGCGCAGCCACCTGGTGGTGGGGTGGCTGGCAAGCCTGCCGCTACTCACGGCCATGATCGTAGAGTTTGTCTGGCACCACGGCCGCTACACCATGCCCCTGATTCCCTTCCAGATGATCGTGGCGGCGGCCGGGGCGGCCTGGCTGGTATCTTTCGCCGGGATTAGGGGATTAGGGGATTTTTCCTGGTTTCATCCTCAAATCCGCCAATCCCCGCCAGAGAAGTCACGGACCGTTGCCAGATATGGGGTGGCGGTTTTGGTGGGAGTGGGGGTGTTTTTGGGTGGCTGGTGGCAATTTGGCAACTGGGCGACGATGCTGGGGACGAACACGGACGAAATCCTGGACGTGGACGTCGGGCTGGGCCATTGGCTGGCGGCCAACACGCCAGCCGATGCACTCCTGGCGGTGGACGACATTGGGGCGATTACCTTTCTCTCGCAACGGCGGATTGTGGATTTGAACGGCCTGGTCTCGCCGGAGATGTGGCCGGCTATTAGCCAGCCGCCGGGCCTGGCGCGCAGCCGGGTGGCGGCCCGGATTTTGTCAGAGCTGCGGCCGGCGTACATGGTGGCCTTTTCTCTGTGGCATTGGGAGATTGCCACAAACCCGGCCGTGGCCCAACCGGTACACCAGGTGCGGGCCGATACGTATACCATCCTTGCCCAACAGGACGTGGTGGTTTACCAGATGGCCTGGCCGTACGTTGCCGAAGCGGAACCGCTGGTGGCCCGGAGCGCGACGCTGGGCGAGGCCATCCGGCTGTTGGGGTACGATTGGCAGCCGCCGGCGGCTGGCCAGCCGTTGAGCCTGACGCTGTACTGGCAAAGCCTGGCCCCGGTGGCGGCCGAATACGACGTTTTCGTTCACGTGCTGGCCGGCGACGGCCGGATTGTGGCCCAGGCCGACCAGCAGCCGCTCCAGGGGCTGGCTCCAACCAACCTGTGGCAGCCAGGAGACGTGGTCCGCGACCCTTACCAGATTGAGTTGCCGCCGGAGTTGCCGGCCGGTATGTATACGCTTCAGACCGGCATGTATTTGCGGGAGACAGGGGCCCGGCTACCGGTGGTGGGTGAGCAGGCCAGTGGGGACACCATTTTTCTAGAGACGCTGGGGTGGCCACCTGGATAAGGTAGAACGATTTTAAAAACGTTTTACAGCGCCAGATGGATAGGTGGCTAAGGGGTAGGGCTGACCGTAATGGTCGTAAGCTGGACAGCGTCCAGGCCGTCGCCCGCCAATAGCCGGGCGTTGCTGGCGGCGTCGTAGAGGCCAACCAGGAGGGTGTAGTCGCCGGGGGGCAAATCGGCCGGCAGCTCAATGCGGTAGGGATCTACGATCTGGTCATCGCGCCGCCAGCAGGTGGGCGGCCACTGGCCGGTCAACGGCCAGTTATCCTTTTGGGCGACGACTAGGCCGCTCTCGTTAACCAGGTGGGTAAAGACGGTATACGGCCGCTGCGCCGGCCGGCTGGCCTGCCAGTGGAGGGCTAACTCTAGAAAGCCGCCGGGAACGGCCTGGCTGGAGTCGAGATCGTAGCCGGCCAGCCGGAGTGTTTCTCCCTGGCGGCCTGGCTCGCTGAACGAAGCAGAGAGAGGAAACTGGGGGGGCGCTTCGGCCGGCATCGCGGGGCGCTGGGCGACGACGATGACGGCGCGGACCGGCCGCCAGGCCAGGCCCAGGCTAAGGGCGAGGAGCAGTTGCAGGCCAATGACGAGCAGAGTGGCCAGCCGACCGGGCAACACCCGGCCCAGGAAATCGGCCGCCGGCAGGGCCAGGAGGGGCATGAAGAACAGCCACAACCGGCCGACTTCGCCACGCGTGGAGCCGGAGACATCCAGGGCGACGATAAGCAGACCCAGCCCCAGGGCCAGGGCGTCTACCGGTTGCCAGGAGCGGCGGCGCAGCCGGCGGGCAGCCACCGCCACAGCGCCGGCGAAGCCGGCAAGCAAGGGCAGACCGGCCCAGACGAGTAAGTCCACCAGGTTGTAGACCAGCCACCAGTCGTAGCGGCGCTGGCTGGTGACCAGCTCGTAATGCTGTTGCAGGCCGACACGGACCACGGCCCAGGGCGGCACGCCCCAACCCAGCCAGTAGACCAGCCAGGGGCCGGCCGCGCCCAGGCTGAAGGCGAGACAGGAACGTAGAATGGCCGGGCGAGCGCGGCCGTGGGCTGGCGATTGATGGTCGCCAGTGGGCTGCCAGACCAGCCCGGCGTAGACGGCCAGGGGCAGGAGCAGTACGGCATTGCCCAGGCTCGAAAAAATGGCCAGGGAGAAGAGCAGGCCGGCCAGGAACAACCAACGGCCGGCGCGCCGGACCAGGCCGTGGTGAAAAGCCAGCCAGAGGACCAGGGTGAGGGGGACGTAAAGCTGGACGGATTTCGGCGCAAAGAGCAGCAGGGCCGGCAGAGTAGCTACCAGGACGGTGGCCAGGCGGGCTGCGGCCGGGGGCATCAACCGGCGAGCCAGGGCGTAGGCCGGCAACGGGCTGAGAGCCGCAGCCAGCAGGGGCAGCAGCGCCCACACGGCCAGGGCGGCGGCCACGCTGGCCGGCCGCTCCAACAACCAGAGGTCGGCGCAGCGGGCCGGCCGGACAACGGTGGCCACGGCTTCAGATAGTTGGGGAGCGGCCGCCAGCACTTCGATGGTCAGGCGGTTGGCGACGAGCAGCCCTGGTGGATGGGTGCGGGCGTGCTCGGAGGCAAAGCCGGGCATCGCCTGGGGGTAGCGGCGCAGGGTGGCGTTCAGCTCCTCGACTTCGGCCGCCGGCTGGAAGAAGCCACTCTCCAGGTTAGAGAGGGTGCGGTCAACCAGTTCACTAAAAAGTTCCGGCCGGTCGGCGTAAACGAGGCCAAGCTGCAGCAAGAGGCTGCCGGCCGCCAAGCCGGAGAGGGCGACGGCGGCCGCCCGGCGCGCCCCATCAGGCTGCCGGAACCACCAGGCCGCCACTCCCAGAACGGCCAGCGCAGCCAGGACAGCAGGCCACCAACGGCCGGGTGGGCGCAACAGGTAGGGCCAGTACCACTCGCTGGTTTCTGGGGCCGGACCACGTAGGGAGGGTATGACGTCGGTCAAGACAGTGAAAATCAACAGAAGGGTCAGGCTGGCCAACAGGAACAGGAGAAGGACGTTGCGCGACATCGGGCGAGACAATACTAGAGGGCGGTGAATCTGTCAACGCCCCGTGGTTAAATTCAACGACCGGAGTAAAATGAGCGAATGAAACGTGGACACCCTTCAAGGTTGGCGCGGTTCTTCCAGCCAGGTACGGCTGCGCTGTTCTTGTGGCTATCCTCGATATTAACAGCCGGCCGCATGGCCCAACTGTAAAGTTCATGCCCACTTTCCTCCGACAACGTCGTTGGCTGTTGCTGCTCCTCGCCCTTTATCTAACCCTTGGCCTGGCTTATAGCCTGGTCGTGCCGCTAGGCGAAGCGCCGGACGAAGTCGAGCACTTCCGCTATGTCCAGTACCTACTGGCTTACCGGCGTTTGCCGGTGATGCTTCCGGCGCGGGAAGATAACTATACGTTGGAAGCGCAACAGCCGCCGTTGTATTACCTGTTGGGGGCAGCGCTGGTCAGCGGTCTCGACATTGGGGATGAGAACACCTTTGTGGCCAATCACTGCTTTTCCTTCGATCCGGCCGACCCCGGCCGGCAAAATGCCTATCTGCATCGCCGCGAGGAGCAGTTCCCCAACCGTGGCCCGTTCCTGGCCTTTCAATTGCTCCGCTGGTTGTCGCTGATCCTGGGTGCGGGAACGGTCCTCCTCACCTATCGTCTCGGCCGCCAGCTTTTTCCGGCCGACGAGCGGGCGGCGATAGTGGCCACGGCGCTGCTGGCCTTTAACCCCCAATTTATCTTCATTACGGCCAGCATCAATAATGATGCCCTGACCAGCCTGCTGGGGGCGGCGACAGTGGTCCTGGCTGTTGCCGCCAACCGCCGGCCGGGCCACTGGAGCGCCCTGGGCCTAGGCTTACTGCTGGGGCTGGGGGTCCTGACCAAGTTCGCCGGATTTGCCCTGGCTCCGGTGGCTTTGCTGGCCGTGTTGTGGCCGGCCTGGCGGCAACGAGCCTGGCGGCCGGTGATGCCGCGCCTGGCTGGAGTGGCCAGTGTAGCGCTGCTGGTGGCCGGCTGGTGGTACTGGGGCAACTTCCAATTGTATGGCGACCCATTGATCTGGCAGCGCCACCTGGCGGCTAAAGGGGAGATTATTGCCCGGACCACCCCTTTGACGGCGGCCGACCTGCTGGCGTTTGTGGCCGTCCACTTCCAATCCTATTGGGCCTGGTTCGGCTGGATGAACGTCAGAGCGCCGGATTGGGTCTACGCCGGCCTCAGCCTGATGGCGCTGGCGGCCGGGGGTGGGTTGGTCCGGTGGCTACGGCGGGGCGCCCGGCCAGGGAATGGAGAGGTATTGGCCTTTAGCGTCCTGGCTGTGCTGGGAATTTACGCCTCGTTGTTTCGCTACATCCAGATGATTAACTGGTCGGGTTACCAGGGGCGATTGGCCTTCGCCGTGGCGGCGCCGCTGGCCATGATTCTGGCCACCGGCCTGCTGGGCCTGGGCGGCTGGCGACTGGCAGCCGGGGCCGGCCTGGGCCTCCTGGCTCTGTCTATTTTTGCTCTGCCGGCCATCATCTGGCCTGCTTACCCCCGGCCGGCCATCTTCCAGCCAGGCCCGGAGCTGGCTACTCTCGGCCCAGCCTGCGCTCGTTTCGCCGGTGGCTGGCAGTTGGAGGCCGTCGCCGCCGACGAGTGGGTGCAACCGGGCGATGAACTCCAGGTCACGCTGTATGGGTTTGGCCTGGCGACCAGCGACGGCCGGCAACAGGCCGAGGTCTTGCTCTATGGACGGGATGGCCAGGTGGCCGGCCGGGCTGAGGGTGAGTTGAGTTGGGCGGCCGGCCAGGTGGTCTCGACGACGCTGCTACTGCCGGTGGCGGCCGGCGCCCGGCCGGCCCGGGCCGTGCTCCAGGCGGGATTGCCGGCGCCAGGTGGGAGCTGGCAGCCGGCGACCAGCGCCACCGGCCGGGTGTTGGACGTGCCTGTAGGGCTACAAACGGTGAAAATTGCCCCGCCGGAGCCATTCGCACCCAGACCGCAACACCTGGTCGAGGCCGCGTTTGGCCAACAAATGGCCTTGATGGGCTATGACCTGGCCGGCCAGGGGCAAAGTGTTAACCTGACCCTGTACTGGCAGGCGCTGGCCCCAATGAGCGACGATTACACCACCTTCATTCACCTGCTGGACGGGGCCGGCCGGCTGGTGGCCCAGGCCGACGGCCAGCCACAGGAAGGGGGCTACCCGACGGCGGTGTGGGACGTGGGCGAGATGGTGGCCGACCCCAAGACGCTGGCCTGGCCGGCCGAGTTGCCGGCCGGCCCTTACACGCTGCAAGTTGGTGTTTACCTGCTGCCGGCCGGCGAACGGCTGCCGTTGGACGGTAGTGACCCCCCGGCCGATACGTTCCTGTTGTCGAGCTGTACGGCTCTTGAGAGTTGTATTAGGCAACCTCCCGGAGGTTCCAAACCTCCGGGAGGTTAAGCAGTTGGTTTGATGGACAACAGGCAAGCTTTTCTGGAAAGATATGCTAACCGGTTGGCGGCGCTGCTGTTGTTATTTTTCTTTGGCCGGTTGGCGCTGGCGGCCGGGGCCAATGCGGTTACTTTTGACGAGGTGATTCACGTTTTCCAGGGGGTGTTGTACTGGCAGCACGAGCAATTGTACGCCGTGGTGCGCAACCCGCCGCTGGTCAACGCCGTCATTGGCCTGCCGGTCAGCCTGTCTTTCCGGCCGGCGCTGCCGCCCGACCTGGCCCGCTACGCCAACCAGGACTGGCTGGAAGTGGCCAAAGCGTTCACGTGGACGGTCAATGACAACGGGCTGCAACTCATCGCTACCGGCCGGCTGGTCGTTATGCTCCTGGCCACGCTGCTGGGGGCGCTGCTTTATCGCTGGAGCCGGGAGCTGTTTGCCAGCCGAGCGGCGGCCGTGCTGTCCCTGGGGCTGTATACCCTTGACCCCAACGTGTTGGCCCACAGTTACCTGGCGACGACGGACCTGGGGTTAACGTTTTTCTTCTGCCTGGCCGCTTACCTGGTGTGGGCCTACTGGCGGGCGGCCGAGGCGGGAGAGAGAGACTGGCGCCGTTACCTGGCGGCCGGGGTGGCTATTGGCGGCGCGCTGGCGGCCAAGTTTTCCGGGGCGATCTTGCTGCCGGGGCTGTTGATCATCACCCTTTACCGGTTGTGGCTGGCCCGGCCGGGGCGGCGGGCCGCCGGCCTGACCCTGGCCGAAGTGGCCGGCTGGCTGGCCGTTGGCAGCCTGGTTTTTCTGGCCATTTACCGTTTTGAATGGGAGACGCTAGGGCTGGACTTTACGCTGCAACAGGCGCACCAGGCCGGCGGGCACGGCGCCTTTTTGCTGGGAGAGGTCAGCCGGGAAGGGTGGTGGTATTACTTCCCGGTGGTTTTTGCCCTTAAGACGCCCCTGCCGGCGCTGGCTCTGCTCTCTCTGGGCCTGTTTCTCTTTGCCCGTCGCCGGCCCTGGGCCTGGTCGTCGGCCTGGCCGCTGCTGCTGGCCGGGGGGATGGCCGCGACCAGCCTCGGCAGCCGGGTCAACATCGGCTACCGCTACCTGCTGCCGGCGCTGCCCCTGTTGTACCTGTTCCTGGGCCAACTGGCCCGGCCGGCCGGGCGGGCGCTGCGCTGGGGCGTGGCCGGGCTGCTTTTCTGGCTGGCGGCCGAAAGCCTGTGGCTACACCCCCATTACCTGGCTTACTTCAACCAACTGGCCGGGGGGCCGGCCAACGGCTGGCAGCTCGTGGTGGATTCCAACGTGGATTGGGGTCAAGACCTCCAGGCGTTGGGCGATTACCAGGCGGCGCGAAACGTTGGCCCGATCAACGCTTCCTGGCTGGGGACGGCCCCCCTGGAGGTGTATAGCATTGAGGGCCGGGTGATCCGGGGCTGGCCGTGGCAGGAAGAGGATCCGCTATATGACTGGTTTTACCCGCCCCGGCCGGCCCCCGGCGTTTACGTGTTGAGCGCCACCCAGTTGCAGGGGGTTTACCTGGACGACCCGCAGCGCTTTGGCTGGTTCCGCCAGCGGCCGCCCGACGACCGGGTGGGCTACTCGCTTTTTGTCTACGAAGTGGCGGCCGATGGGCCACCGGTGGGCGTGGCCCTGTCCGGCGTTGGGTTGAGCACAATGACGCCGGAGGATTTTAACCAGACCCTGGCCAGCAACGACGTCCGGCCGCGCTGGTTTGACGCTCGTTCCGCTTTGTTGTGGCCAGGGGGTGAGGCTGAGGCAGCCTGGGTGGCTGTGGGCGACGGCCATTGGCCGGCGCACCCGGCGCTGCAAGCCCTCTACCCGGCCGGGGGAGCGGCCTGGCGCGGGCAGGGCGTTGCTGGGTTGCGTTACCAACTTTTTTCCTGGGAACGGTCGCCGGTGGCTGGCGAAGGCGTGTTACACGATTTTGGTTATCCGGCCGGACCAACGGTCACGGTCGCTAATTGGGAAGCCAGCCGGCGGCCGCTAACCGGGCCGGCGCTGTTTGGCGAGACGTTAGAGCTGTTGGGCTACCAGCCACTGTGGCCGGCCGGGTCGCGACCCGGCCAGTCGCTGGAATTACTGAGTTATTGGCGCGTGTACCGGCCACCGGACGGCGAATTAAAAATCTTCGTCCACCTGCTGGACGGAGCCGGCCAGGTGGCTGCCCAGCACGACGGCCTGGACGTGCGGCCGGAGGGATTGCAGCCGGGGGACGAGTTCGTGCAACTGCACACCATTTTCCTACCGCCTGATTTGCCGGCTGGGGTCTATGGCTTACAGATGGGGCTGTACGAGGCCCAGACCGGGACGCGGCTGGCAGCGCCGGCCGGCGCGGGGAGCGCCGACCGGCTCTTACTGCAACTGATAAGCATCACCGCACCCTGAGGGGGCAACCTCCTGGAGGCTCCAGCCTCCGGGAGGTCTAGAAGGGCTAATGCAGGATGGTTACTGATGCGGCTTCGCAGTAGAACAAAGGCTCAGACAATTCTATTCCCCGGTTAGCAACGTAGGTGTCATTGGTGTTGGTGTCAATGGCCACCGCAAACGGGTCTATCCCCTGCATAGGAATGGTGGTGACGTAGACGCCATCGCGGAAGACAGTCACGTCGTGGTCGTTCCGGTTAGTGACAAAGGCATAGCGGGTGTTGGGGTTGACTGCTACCCCCCAGGGTAGATCGCCGACCGGCAAATTGCCATAAACTACGCCACCGGTCAGAAGCGTGACAGAATCGTCGCCAGGGTCGTTATCTGCGCCGGGGTTGGTGATATACGTCAAACCCGTGTTTGGGTCAACAGCAATAGCGCGGGAGCGCAAGGCGGTATTGAGGGGCGTCACCGTTTGGGTGCTGATATTGAAAACAGAAATGTTATTCTGGTACGGCCCTTCCTTCTCATTGTGAGCCGCGTAGATATAACCTCGAATGGGGTCAATCTCCAGGTCAACCACCTTCGTCCCCAGGCGATAATTGCCAATTACTTCTGTGCCGTTTAGCACGAACATGACGCCTTCGGCCCCGGCTGTATAGACATAACCAGTGTTCGGATCTACGACGACATCTAAAAACCAGGCATCCCACTGAGGATCCATAGCGAAAACGACGTTCTCAATCAATGTTGAGCCATCAAAAACCTGGATGGCGCGATCCAGGTCAGGCACGTAAACGAGTCCATTGACCGGGTTGACGGCCACCCCATGAGGCTCGTAGTACCGTTCCCCCATCTCAACCAGGGTGAGGCCATCAATTCGGGCCGTGCCGCCGTGAACGGCGGCCACGTACACTTCAGTGGAATCGTTATCGGCGGCAATAGCGACCGGCCAGGAACCGGCCGGATCATCTGGTATGGTGGGGGGAATGAAGACAGAGCCCACAAAATTTCTGTTTTGGAAGATATTGGCGTTACTGCTGTAATCGTTCAGGACGTAGACGTAGCCACTCAGGGGATTAAAACCGGCCGCCCCCGGGCATTTGGCGTTGGTCGTCGGAATGTTGCTCACAAATTGGGGGATGGGAGGAGGCGTCGGGGAGGGCGGCGGCGTGGGCGTAAAGTCCTGGCGCACGGCCGGCAGGAAATGGGGCGTACCGTCCAGGCCAATGGCTTCCAGGGGAGCACTGGCCTGGAACACAGGCAAGAGCACGGTCGCCAGCAGCAACCCGGCCAGGGTGGTCGCCAGTAGATAAGGTAAAAACCGCTTTATTTGTTTCATACGAGAACGAATGGCAGGCATTACGAAAAGTCCTCCTTGGTTTACAACCAGGTAAAAAATGGAAGAAATTGAGAAACTAGACGGGGTGGAACGACATGGTAATTCCTGTTACCAAGCGCGGCATGGTAGCAATAGATACGCCGGTTGTCAAGGGCGGTTGTGGCTTGTTTGGTCCAACCTCCCGGAGTTGGCGATTGCGCCGGGCGGCCCGGCAACCATCGCTTGAACCTCCGGGAGGTTTGCCAGGCAGCCCTTTGACAACTTGATGGCTTCGCCTACCAGACCAAGCTATGGGATAATGCGCGGCCGTAGGATTTTGCTGTGAGCAGACGACACTGGCTTCTCTTGCTGATCATTCTGCTGGTTGGCTGGGCGGCGCGTATTTGGGCGCTGCCAGAGCTGCCGGCCGGTTTCTTCGTTGACGAGGCCTCGGCCGGTTACGATGCTTACGCCCTGCTGCTTACGGGACATGACCAGTACGGCGCACCCTGGCCTGTATTTGTGCGTTCAGTCGGCGACTACGACGAAGCGCTTTACCGGTATCTGATCATTCCATTTATCCCCATCGTTGGCCTGAATGAGTTGGCTGTGCGGCTGCCCGCGGCCATTATTGGTTTCTTAACGCTGGCCGTCGTCTATCAACTGGGGTGGCGCTGGCATTCACGTTCGGCTGCGCTTGGGAGTATGCTGCTGGCCGTTAGTCCCTGGCATGTGCATTTTAGCCGCATTGGCTTTCGCGCCATTCTGCTGCCTTTTCTTTTCTCTCTGGGCCTGCTCGCTTTTGAACGCGGGTTGCGCCGCCCTTACTGGTTGGTGTTGGCCGGCCTGATCTGGGGTATCAGCCTCGGCACGTATTCGTCAGCGCGGGTTTTCGTGCCGCTGTTTGTGGGCGCTGTGGGCGTCATTTATTGGCGCACCCTCTGGCGGCACAAGTGGGCGGCGCTGCCTGGCCTGGGGTGTTTTGTTGCTTTTGTGGGCCTGTTGGCCCCCTTCTGGCTATCAGTCGAAGGGATGGCGCGGGCCAACTACACCCGGGCGCCTGATCCCGGCACGATGTTGCTCAACTATGTGCGGTACTACTCACCTGTTTACCTGCTGTGGCGCGGGTCGCCCAACCCGGTGCTGACGGTCGTTGGCGCCGGGCAATTGTACTGGTTTGAGGGGCTCACGCTGCTCGTCGGCGTTGTCGTTATCTGGCAGCAATTTCCCAGCCAACGGCGGCGATTGCTTATCGTCTGGTTGCTGTTGTACTGCATCCCGGCCGCCCTGACGGAACCGTATCACCCACTGCGGTCTATTGTGGGGGTGGTGCTGTTTGCCCTTGTTTCCGGCGTTGGACTGGCCGCGCTGTGGATGCGCTGGCGGCTGCGTCCCCTGCTTCTGGCTGTCATGGTGATCAACATCGCTTATTTTGGCTATATCTACAGCCAACTGTATGGCCTTCGCAGCAGCCAGCAGTGGCAGTATGGCATGCGTGAAGCGATGCAAGCAACGACAAACGGGTCATTCTCTCAAGTGTTTGTTTCCGACAAGTTGTTCCTGCCGCATATGTTCCTGCTGTTTTACACGCAATATCCCCCAGCAGCGTATCAGCAATCGCCTATAACGACGTTGAGCCAGGGGAATTGGTTTTACACCGACGTGACTATCGGCCGCTACAGCGTTGTTTCGGTGCGCAAGTTGCTGGAACAACACCCGGAGCGTTTACAGGATGCTTTGGTGATGGTGGTAGCGGAAGATTACCCCTTGTATGATAGTTACGGTTGTGAAATCATCCATCACATTCAGGCGCTGGATGGCACGGCCGTGCTGCGGTTGTATTCTTGTCCATCAGACTGATAAACCTTTACAGAAGGAGATTCGTGCCGGTCGTTGCCGTGAAGTTGGACAGCGGCCGGGGAACAGGCTATGATTCCCGGCTTGCCTGACATTCTCTGGCGCGCTCAGGCTGAAGCCAGCGCCGGGGTTATTTCTAAATCTGGAAGAGATGGGGAATATGAAACGATTTGGTTTGTTGACTGTGGCTTTGCTTTTTTTGTTGCTATTATCGCCGGCCGGCGCAGCTTTGGCGGACACCATCTACGTCGTCCAACCGGGAGATACGTTGTCGGAAATTGCGGCGATGTTTGGCGTGACCGTCCAGGCCATCGTTGACGCCAACGCCATTGGCAACCCCAACCTCATTTACGTCGGCCAGGAGTTAATTATTCCCGGTGTGGATGGTGAAGAGGAAGACCAGGCGCCACAACCGACGACGGCGCCGGCGCCGGCCGGCAGCACCACCTACGTCGTCCAGACAGGCGACACGCTGTCCAGGATTGCTTACCTCTTTGGCGTGACCATCCAGGCCATTGTCCAGGCCAATAACCTGCCGAACGCCAACTTCATTGTCACCGGCCAGGAGTTAATTATTCCCGGCGCGTCCGGCCCGGTTGTTCCGCTGCCTACAGCCAGCGCCACCACGGCGCCGCCCCCGCCGGCGGCCACCCCCGCGCCGCCGGCCGAGGGGGCCAACCTGTTCCCCAACCCCTCTTTCGAGAACGGTTACTGGAACCTCTACAACGCGCCCGAATTGCAGGTGCCTGTGGGCTGGCTGATGGAGATAGATGAGGGGTCGAATGCCTTGGCTCCTGAAACAGGGTTGATGTTTATCCGGCCGGAAAGCCGTATCGCGCCGCGAACGGGCCTGCCGCCGGCCGAGCAAAGCCTGTTCCTCTGGGACGGAGAGTGGACGCTGAAGGTCTTCAAAGGCGGCGCGCCGGTCAGCTTCCGCCTGTTTACCGACGTGTACCTGCAGCCGGGAACCTACCGTTTTGAGGCCAATTACTTTCCTGACCTGGTGGCCAACTATAACCCTGGCGGCAAGGTCTGGGCTACTCAGCCGCTGGCCGGTGAAGTTAATTTTATCCGCAGTGGGGTTGGCGCTAACTGGACGCCGATGACGGTCGGCGTCAAGAACACGATGGTCCAGACCTTTACCGTCTCTTCGGCCGGCGCGGTACGCCTGGGGGTTGGTTTCCGCACCCGCTACGTCCTGGCCAATAACGGCTTCTTCATTGACGATTGGTCATTACAACGCGTCTCCAATTAAGAATCGCTAACCAGGCCCGGCCGGGGTATTACCCCGGCCGGACCATTCCCCTGGTTCATGGATTACCGCAAGCCCGTCGTTTTTGGTGAGAACTGGTCCCCCAGCCGCTACAAAGTATTGCCCTATTTCGCCGTCGAAAAGGCGTTGTTGACCCGGCCGGAGACGCGGCGTATCCTGGACCTGGGCTGCGCCGCCGGCTGGAATATGAGCCGTTTCCGGCAGTACGGCCGTTGCCCGGTTGGCCTGGACGTGGCCCCGGAACGGGTCCGGCTGGCGGCCGTGCATGGGCCGGTGATGGTCGCCAGCGGCCGGCAGATCCCCCTGGCCGATGGCCTGTTCGACGTGATTTATATCCAGCACGTGTTGCACCACATCGGCGACGTGGGCCAGGCGCTGCGAGAAGTGTACCGCTGTTTGAAGCCGGGCGGCTGCCTGTTCCTGGTGGAAACGGTGGAGGACAACCCGCTGATCCGCTGGGGCCGCCGGCTGCACCCCCGCTGGCTGGGCGACGACATTACGGCCCGCTTTGACTTTGCCGGCTTGCAGCGCTTGCTGGCTGCGGCCGGTTTCCAGGTAGTCCAGGCCCAGCAGTACAGCGTCCTCTTCTGGCTGTGGGAGGTTTTGCCGGACCAGATCCCGTTCATGGAAAAGCTGACGCCGCTTTTTGTGGCCGGCGAGCGGCTCCTGGCGCGAGCAGGGCGGAAATATAGCGCGCATTGTTTCCTGGTGGCTCAAAAAGCAATGAGCGCAGTTGGCCTTGCCAACTCCGAGCAATGAGCGATGAGTGATGAGGTGAGGCGAGAGGGGGTGGTGGTTGGGCTGTTGGTGGTGATTATGGTGGTGAAGGGGGTGTTGTGGAGCCTGGCCTTTCCGTTGTGGCAGGGGCCGGACGAGGACGACCATTATGCCGTCATCCAATTTATCGGCGAGAACGGCCGGTTGCCGGACGAGGGGGACGTCTATTTGCCGGACGAAGTGGCCCTGTCGCGGGCCCTGGCCGACGTGGGCCGGCTGCCTTACGAGCCGGAGCAACGCCAGGGTTTCAGCCGCACGGCGGTGGGGCCGAACGAAGCGGAGTTTGCCACGCTGCCGCCCAGCCTCCGCACCAGTGTCGAGCTGCAGGCCACCGGCAAGCTAATGCATGCCACGCCGCTCTATTACCTGCTGGCGGCCGGCGTTTACCGCCTCTTTGGCCAGGGAGACCTGCTGGCCCGGGTTCAGGCGCAGCGGCTGTTGGCGGTGCTGGCCAGCAGCCCGTTGGTCGTCGTGGCTTACCTGATGGCCCGCGTGCTCTTTCCGGCCGATGCGGCCATGCGGCTGACAGTCCCAACGCTGGTGGCTTTTCACCCCATGATTAGCGAAATTGCGGCCGTGGTCAGCGTGGACGGTTTCTTTTTCGTCTGCTATTCGCTCCTCATTTATTTCAGCCTGCTGGTCTTCCGGGACGGCTTTAACCGGCGCTACGGCCTGGCGATGGGGGCCATCTTTGCCGTGGGGATGTTGACCAAGCCGACGTTGAACGGTTACGCGCCGCTCATGGCCCTGCTGGTCGCTTATGATTGGTGGCGGCGTAAAGAGCAGCGCCGAGAAATCGTGGCGGCGGCCGTGCTCATGGGCCTGGTCATTGCCCTGCCGCTGGGCTGGTGGATGCAGCGGAGCTGGCAGCTTAACGGCGACCTGTTTTATTTCAACCCGGTGGTGAAGGGGCACCGCATTCTGCAGAACCCTTATTACGATTACCGTTTCTGGCCGCACCTGTTGGACTATTACCAGTCGGTGTGGGGTGGCATTTTCGTCACCTGGTGGGGCCACTTTGGCTGGCTGGATACAGCGCTGCCGCCGTGGGTCTACCATCTGTTACGGCTGTTGACCCTCCTGGCGATGGCCGGACTGGCTTACCGGCTCCTGCGGTTGAAGCGCCGGCCGCCGGCCAACGACCGCTGGCGGGAAGGAGAAGGGGTGGCCCCGCCGGTGGTGTGGGGCTTCCTGGCGCTGGCTATGGTGACGCCGGTGGTCCTGTTGCAATTTTACGACCTGACGTTCTGGTGGGATTACGGCGGCGGCCGGGGCCTGCAAGGGCGTTACTGGCTGGGGACGGTGGTGCCGATGCTGACCTTCTTGGCCCTGGGCCTGCTGTTGTGGTTGCCGCCGCGCTGGCGGCCGGCCGGGCACATGGCCCTGCGGCTGGGCATGGTTTTACTCAATGTGGCCAGCCTGGTGGGAACTATCTTACCGCGCTATTACCTGTGAAAGGGCCTGTGTCGCCGGTTAGCGTTTACCTGACGCGCATTTCTCGAGCCTGGTGGCTGGCTATAGCCCTATTGCTGGTCGTCCTGCTGCTGGCCGGCCTGGGCTGGTGGCAGGGCACGGCCGTGGGGCCGCAGCTCCAGGTGCCGATGTTTTACGATGCCCACTACCTTTTTCCCCGGCCGTGGACGCAGGCCCAGGAAGCGCCGGGCCTACCCGACCCGGCGGTGGTGTCGGCCCTCTATGGACCCAACCGGGTCAGCCAGCGCTTTACCAGCGGCATGGACCGGCTGGCGATGGTGCGGCTGTGGCTGGCCGGGCCGGCCGGCACGCCGGTGCAGGTGTCGCTGGCGGGGACTGGCCTGGTGTACGGCGGCGAGGTGCGGCTGGCCGAGGGGCTGGGGCAGTATTACGAGCTGATTTTCCCGCCCATTGCCAGAGCGCGGGGCCAGAGCTTTACCCTGACCCTGTACGCACCCCAGGCGACCGAGACCCGGCCGGTGAGCACCCGCAGCGTGGGTGGCGACCGGCTGGGCGGCTCGCTGTACCTGAACGAATATCCCCGGCCGGGCAACCTGGAGCTGACTACCTATGGCCGGGGGCTGCCCGGCCGCTGGTGGCTGCAGGCGTTGGGCCAGCAACTGCTGCCGGACGTCTTTGCCCTGCGGCTGCAGCAGTATAAGCCGGAGCCCTTTAAGGGCGCTGTTTTTCCGGCCCTCCTGGGTCTGACGTTGCTCTTGAGCGGCGTCTACCTGATGCTGGCCCGGCCAGGGACGATGCCATTGGGCCAGGCGGCCGGGTGGGGCCTGGCCGGGCTGCTGCTGGCTTTCCTGGCCTGGCAATTACTGGACGGTCGTTTGCAGTTACCCCGGCCGGCCGGCCGACATCCTCTCACGCCTCAGGCCAGCGCCATTCCCCTGGCTCCAGGACCGGAGGAGCGGGTGCGGCTGGTCTATGATTTGCCCTCAGCCCTGTGGACGGCCCGGCGTGAGCCGGAGGCCCGCTTTGTCGAAACCGGTTGGGAATCGGGGTGGCAACAGAGCGCTGTCCGCATGCCGGCCCGGTCGGCGTTGTATTACAGCATCGTGACGCCCTTGAATGGCCGGTTTCGGGCCGGAGTAGTCGCCTTGACTGAGCCATTGCGCTTTACCGTGCGCCTGGGCGAGCAAACGGTATACAGCGAGGAAGCGCCGGTGACCGGCGAGGTGACCTGGCTGGAGCTGGACCTGGCAGCCTGGGGCGGGCAGGGGCAGACATTGGCGCTGCTGACCGAGCCGGCCAACGAACAGAACGGGGAAGGCCACGGCCTGTGGCTGGCGCCCCAGGTGTCGGCCGTGGCCGACTGGTTGTTGCCGGCCTTGCCCGACCAGGAGGGTGTCCAACCAGTGCGTTACCGCCTGGCGTCGCCTGGCGCGGCCGGGGTAGTGGAATTGGCCGGCTACCGGGTCGAGCCGGCCGGACCGGGAGAGGGGCCGGAAGAGGCGCTGGCGGTGACCTTTTACTGGCGCGCCCTGGAGCCGGCCGAGGCCCAGGCTGCGGTCTTCGTTCACCTGCTGGACGAAACGGGCCAGATCATCGCCCAGCACGACGGCCAGCCGGTATTGGACACCTATCCCCTCCCCACCTGGCAGCCCGGCGTGGTCATCGCCGACAGCCACCGGCTGTCTCTGCCGGCCGCTCTGCCGGCCGGCCTGTATAGGCTGGCCGTGGGGCTGTACGACCCGGATAGCCTGGCCCGCTGGCCGGTGACCGGCCCCGGCGGCGAGAGATTGCCAGACGGCCGGGTCTTGTTGGCCGTTCCGGCAATCAGCGAGGCCACCCCGTGAGGCGGCGGGTGCAGGCGCTGGCGCAAGGAGCGGCCCGCTCGGCCGGGGCGCGCCACGGCCTGGTGATGGGCACAGCCACACTACTGGCCGGCGGCTTTGATTACCTGGTCAACGTGCTGATCGGCCGGCTGCTGTTGCCGGCCGAGTTCAGCGTTTTTGTGGCGGTCACGGCGCTGTTACAGGTGATGGTCCACCTGACCAACGTCATCCGCAACGTGGTCGCCTTTTACACGGCCGAGTTGACCGTCCAGCCTCAAGCGGTGGCCAGCATCGGCCTCTTTCTGCGGCGGCGGTGGCGCTGGGCCTGGCAATGGGGGCTGGCAGCCACGGCCGGCATGGCCCTGCTCAGCCCGGCGCTGGCCAGCCTGTTGCGCCTGGACTCTGCCTGGCCGCTGTGGGCCGGGAGCGCGCTGCTGCTGCTGCTCTTTTTGCGGCCGGTGACCGACGGCGCGCTGCAGGGGTTGCAGCAATTCCTGGGGCTGGGCACGGTCCAGGTGCTTCAGGCGTTGCTGCGCCTGCTGCTGGCCCCGGCTCTCATCTGGCTAGGCTGGCAGGCGACAGGGGCCATCTTTTCTTTGCCGCTGGCCAGCGCCGGGGCGTTGCTGCTGGCGCTGTGGCTGCTGGGGCCCTACCTGGGTGCGGCCGGGGATGGGGCGGCCGTCCGGGAAATTAGCTGGCGTTACTCGGCCCACACTGTGGTAGGCCTGCTGGCCTTTGCCCTGCTGGTGAACGTGGACGCGCTGGTCGTCAAGCGGGTCTTCAGCCCGGAGGTGGCCGGCCAGTATGGCCCGGTTGTCACCCTGGGCAAGATTAACCTGTTTATTCCCCTGGGTATTGGCCTGGTGCTCTTCCCCAAAGCGACCCAACGGCAGGCCGGCGGCCGGGACGCCCGGCCGGTGTTGCTGCTGGCGTTGGCGGCGACGCTGCTGCCGGGGCTGGCCTTGACAGCGGTTTATTTTCTCATCCCGGCCGGGCTGGTGCAGGCTATTTTCAGCGAGGCTTACGCCGATCCAGGGCTGGTCCTGGGGCTGGTGGGGCTGGCGACGACGCTTTACGCCGGGATTAACATCTGGCTGAATTACGCCCTGTCGCTGGGGCGGCCGGCTTTTGTCTATGCCCTGGGGGCGGCGGTGGTTGGCCAGGTGGTGGGGATGGCCCTTTTCCACGACAACCTGCTGACGATTGCCACGATCATGGTGGTCGTCGGGCTGGCCGGGAACGTCGTTGGCGCTTTGACCACTATAAAAAGATAGAGCCGGATCAGAATTAATCGCGAATGACGCGAAGAGGCGAATGGCGCCAACGGATTTAAAAATTTATTCGCATCATTGGTTCATTCGCGCTATTCGCGATAAAAGTAGATTGGCGCTATGCCGGGTGGGCTGAGTGGGCTATACTTGCCGTCCGATGGAACAAATAGCCTGCTCGATGGGCATTACTGCCCACAATGAAGAAGCGAATATCGGCCGGTTGCTGCGGCGGGTGCAGGAACAGCAGTTGCAGAGGGTGACGCTGACGGAGATTATCGTCGTGGCCAGCGGTTGTACAGACAACACGGAGGCAATTGTCCGTGACTTTGCCGCCGGCGACAGCCGCATCCACCTGCTGGTCCAGGAGAGGCGGGAGGGCAAAGCGTCGGCCATTAACCTGTTTATGCGCCACGCGGCCGAGCGGATCCTGGTGCTATGCAGCGCCGACGTATTGCCCCAGGTGGACGCCATTGAAAAGCTGGTCGCCCCGCTGGCCGACCCGGAAATCGGCATGACCAGTTGCCGGCCGGCGCCGGTGAACGCCCCCAACAGTTTCATGGGTTTTGCCGCCCACCTGCTGTGGGGATTGCACCACCAGATTAACCTGCGCGGTTTTAAGGCTGGGGAGATGACCGCTTACCGCAAGATTTTTGAGCGCATCCCCTACCACACGGCCGTGGACGAAGCCAGCGTGGAGCCGATGATTCGCGGCCAGGGTTACCAGGTGCGTTACGTGCCGGAAGCGGTGGTCTATAACAAGGGGCCGGAGACGGCGGCCGATTTTTTGCGGCAGCGGCGGCGGATTTACGCCGGCCACCTGGCGGTCAAAGAGGAGCTGAGCTACTCGGTCAGCACGATGAGCGGGCTGAAGATTTTGCGGCTGCTGCTGGGCAACCTGGAGTGGCGGCCGCGGCCATTGGTGTGGACTTGGTGCGTGGTGGCGCTGGAGGTGTACGGCCGGTTCCTGGGCTGGCGGGATTACAAGCGGAAGCGCGACCATAGTGTCTGGGAGGTTGCTAAAACGACGAAGGAGTTAGCGGGGGAGCGGGGGAGCGGGGGAGCAGGGGAGCAGCGTTCTTCGGGCGCTGAGAGAGAGGGCGAGGGGGTGATATTGTGAATTCGATGGTAAGTGTGCTGACCAGGGTGCCATTGTTCAGGCTCTGTAGGCGTTTTGGCTGGCCGAAGATGTTGCCGTTGAATTTGACGTTGTCGCCTTCGCCCCGGTGCAACTCGCGCTGCCTGACCTGCAATATCTGGATGAAGCGGGAGAATGAGCTGACGCTGGCGGAGTGGGACAAGGTGCTGCAATCGTTGGGGCGGGCGCCGTATTGGTTTACGGTCAGCGGTGGCGAGCCGTTTATGTTCTCCGGCATTGTCGAGCTGTGCCAGATGGCGTATGAGCATTGCCGGCCGGGGATTATCAACATTCCTACCAACAGTATTCTGAAGACGATCCCGGACAAGGTCGAGCGCATCGCCCGGTCCTGCCCGGAGAGCCAGCTTATCATTAATCTGTCGCTGGACGGGCTGGGGGAAAAGCACGACTTTATTCGCGGCGTGGCCGGCAATTTTGCCAAGTTTGAGGAGCGGTTGAAGCAGTTGCTGGAACTGCGCGATGAGCTGCCTAACCTGGCCATCGGCATTCACTCGGTGGTCTCTGTCTTCAGCGTCGGCCACCTGGACGAGCTGATGGCCTACGCCGACCAATCGGGGGCCGACCAGTTTATTACCGAGATTGCCGAGCCGAGGGTGGAGCTGGATACGGTGGGGCTACCGATTACGCCAAGCAAGGAGGAGTACGGCGAAGCCATTGACCGGCTGATCCAGTACGTGGAGAGCAAGCAGTTCAAAGGCGTGGCCAAAATTACGGAGGCCTTCCGGGTAGAGTATTACAAGCTGGTCAAGCGCATCCTGGACGAGGAAGACCAGGTGATTCCCTGCTACGCCGGCTGGGCCAGCGCCCAAATTTACGCCGACGGCACGGTCTGGCCGTGCTGCGTCCGGGCCGACAATCTGGGCAATCTGCGCGACCACAACTATGATTTCAAAAAGATCTGGTTTGGGGAGAAGATCCGGGAGGTGCGGCGCAGTATTGCCGCGCGGGAGTGCCACTGCCCACTGGCCAATGCGTCGTATACGAATATGCTGCACGACGTGCCGACGGTGTTGCGGGTGGGGGCGAAGGTGATCCGGCCGGACTCGATTAAGGCCACGAATGGCACGAGTTTGGCTGTTGGCATCAAGCCTGACGAAGTAGAGTATGAGCGAAAATAAGGCCGGGGGTTTGCCGAAGTTCCAGTCACTCGATGAGTTGGTCGAGTTCTTTGAGACTCACGACCTGGGCGACTACCTGGAAGGGTTGCCGGAGGTCAGTTTTGAGGTTGAGATACAAGAGCAAATTTACCTTTATGATAATGAGGACGATGTGCTAGAGGTATATTTTAGAGATAGACGGCCTGCCTGGACTATCGAACTGACTTCTAATATCATGATCAGTATTGACCGAAGCACAAGTCAAGCTGTAGGTCTAACCTTTCTCGATTATCGGGAGTTGATTCGCTCGACACCCTGGGGGGTGCGCAGTTTTCCCGTAACTGGTCTTGCTGATTTACCTGTTCCAGAGCGCGAGTTGGTTCTCAGAGTTCTAAATCAAGAGCCAGTATCAGCCTGGCTTGACGTTGCAATAGTCGAGGGGTACAGGTTCAGGTTTTATTCTTCAGACATCAACGAACCACCGCACATGCACGTCATACGAGGAGACAATGAAGCTAAAATTTGGCTTCAACCGGTGGAGGTTGAATACAATTACGGTTATAATTCGGCTGAATTGAATCGCATTGTGCGGTTGACAGAGCAAAATGAACAATTATTGTTGGAGGCATGGGATGCCCACTTCAACCAGTGAAATTTTAGAGCAGGTCCAGGCGACTCATGTTCGCTTCGAGGGCAATGTTCTCTTTGTCACGCTCAGTGACGGCCGTGAAATCAGTGTTCCCTTAGACCAGGTACCCTGGTTAGGGTGGCTGGTCAGGGCAACGCCGGAGCAACGGGCCAACTGGTCGCTGGAACCCAGGGGATTCGCTATTTACTGGGAAGAGTTGGACGATGGTATTGAGGTAGCTCATTTACTCAGCACCCGGCCGGTCTCCTGAGGGGACGGTGCGTAGGTATTGTTGACCTCTGTTCCTTTGATGGTGAGGAAGGTGGCAGCGGATAAAGGAGTTGGCGGCCAACTCACGGATAAACGGATAGGGTACGGACCAGTTCTTTGAACTTTATTGAAGAGGGCCTTGACGGAAGGCCCGGAGGAGATGTTTCGATGGCCAGGAGACAACAGACGCGCGGCAAGTGTGTTTACTGCGGCCGGGAAATGACCAGGGGGGGCCTGGCGCGCCACTTAAGTACCTGCGCCGGCCGGCAGGCGGCGGTGGAAGCGGCCGACCAGAAACCGGGGAAGGAGCAGACGATGTACCACCTGCAAGTCCAGGACGCCTGGGGTGGCACTTACTGGCTGCACCTGGAGATGCAGGGCACGGCCACCCTGGAGGAGCTGGACCATTACCTGCGGGCCATCTGGCTGGAGTGCTGTGGCCACCTGAGTAGTTTTTCCATCGGCCCGTACCGGTATACACAGTTGTTCGACGACGGTTTGGGTATGGACGACGATCGAGCCATGAACGTCCAGGTTCGCAGGCTATTCCGGCCGGGAATGGCCATCCCGTATGAATACGACTTTGGCACCACGTCCGAGCTGATGATCCAGGTAGTGGATAAACGGGAGGGCCGGCCGACGACGCCTCATCCGATTGCCCTGATGGCCCGCAACGATCCACCAGAGATCGTGTGTATGGAGTGCGGCCAGCCGGCCGCTTACCTGTGCGTCGAGTGCATGTACGAGACGGATGAGTCGGGCGCTTTGTGTGAAACCCACGCCGGGGAGCATCCCCACGACAATTACGGCGAGCCTATGCCGGTTGTTAATTCGCCACGAATTGGAATGTGCGGGTACGAAGGTCCGGCCGAACCGCCGTATTAAACGGGACGCAACAATAAGGGTAGTTACGGCTGCCACATCGCGCAATCTCCACGCTTAGAAAAGCATGGCTATAGGACGTGGTTTGATTACGGTTGTCTAGTGGGGGTAACGGCCGCGCCTCGCTCAAGCTGCTGCCGATCAAGTGTAACCAACGGCTCGGCTAGTTGTTCAGCCAGCGCCAGGTAAACGGCATCACAGCCGCACACGCGATGGTCGGCAGCAATCAGAGCAGCTCTTTGCGCCAGGGTGTTGGCGACCGGCGCTAATTTAATGAGACGATCATCTAAAAGTTGCTGCACGGTGCGTCGAGCCAGGATCGGGTTAGCCAAACCCCGACTGATGGCTCCGGCAACCTCAGCTAGTAGAAGAGACGGGGCAAAGATCGTCTCGCCGTTGCGCCGGGCGGTTTTAAACCATTCCCAGGCTCGGCCGTGTTCCGCTTCAGAGTCATTGATCAAAGCCAGGTAGACGCTGGCATCGATGACCGGCATCAGTGTAGCTACAAATTGGCCAGCCGTCAATAGTGGAGCAAGTTGCGGCGGTAGAGTAACTTCCCCAATATACCTTATTTTGTATCCCTCCCTTATGCCCTAATCTATAGTCAACCGACCGCTTTGCTCGTATAAGAAGTGTAGAAACGGCCTGGTATTGTAAGAACGGGCCGGATGTTGAGGTTGCACGATGAAAAACCAGCTTACATTGCGGCACTTGTTGTTATTGTCGTTGGTCGCCCTGACCCTGCTTGCCTGCGGGCTTTTTACCGACGAGGTCGCCGAGCAGCCACCCGAGGATGAAGCCGTTACCGGCGGGGCGGTGTTGGGCGACGTGGTGACGGCTGAAGGGGTGGGCAGCGGTAATACGCCAATCGGTGTGACCGATCGGTTTGACGCCTCTAATGACGTCATCTACGTGGTGGCCGAGGCGGAGTTTATCCCGGCCGGGACAACGCTATTTGCCCGCTGGCTGCGAGACGGCGAGCCGTTTGAGGACAGCACGGCGATTACGGCTGATCGCGATTACGAGAATACGTACGTGGAGTTTCACCTGGAGAGCCTGAGCGGCCGGATGGACGAAGGAGAGTACAGTGTACAACTCTTTGTCAACGGCAACCCGGTGCGTACGGTGGAGTTTACGGTGGAATGAGGTTTGGGAGATTGGAGATTGGAGATTGGGTAGTGTCACGAATTTTTCGCCACTATGATTCACCACCTCTGGTGCAAAACGCAGGTGGCGAAAAACTAAGGACACTACCGAGATTGGAGATTTTCTCCTAGACCCGGTAAGTTGACCGGGTTTGGTGATAAGGAGAATTAGACAATGGATGACATTTGGTTATTGGTGATTGCCATCGTTCTGGTGGTGGTGGGATATTACCTTTTGAATCGTTTTCGTGGTTACTCGCCAAGAGGATATGACGACAGTTATCGCGGGCAAAGCCCGGTGATGGGTAATCGCGGCGTGTATGGCGGCGAAGATTACCCGGCCGGAGAGCGGCCGGCGTATGATTCGCCGGCGTATCGCAGCAGTGGTACTATTGGCGGCCGGCCGGCGCAGGAGCCGGGCCGGCCGGTCATCGTCCGGCCGGCTTCCAGCCCGTTGCGGACCAAGGCCCGGCAGCGGAGTATGGGGGGCAGCGCCAGCCGACCGGCGGCACGCCAACAGGGCCGCAGCCGGCCGACGCACGACGACGACGATTTCCGCAGCGGCGGTAGTTTCGGCGGCTCGTGAGTCCGGTTAACGGCAGTTAGCGAGTAGCTGCCTCTAACAATAACGCTTTTGGCCATAGCGCCCGGTTGATATAATCGGGCGCTATGACTTTTATCCCTGGTTTGAAGTTATGCGAGCAGTTTTATTGGGAGGCTGTTCGCCCTATCCTGGACGTACACTTTCCTGGCCTGCGACACGCGGCCGGGCGGCTGGATAGCGGCTCGGAGGTGCTGGGTTTTGACGACGCCATGTCCACCGACCACGACTGGGGGCCGAGGTTTACGCTTTTCCTGGACGAGAATGATTACGACCAGGCGGTAAAAATTCACGACACGCTGGCCCAATACTTGCCTTACGAGTTTCGCGGCTACCCGACCAATTTCAGCCCGCCCGATCCGGAAGATAACAATACCCAGCTTTTGCGGGTGATTGAGGACGGGCCGGTCAATCACCGGGTGCCAACTGAGACGGTACGCGGTTTCTTTGGAGAATATCTTGGCTTTGACATCGAGCAGCCCCTGGAAGCGGCCGACTGGCTGACGTTCCCCGAGCAAAAGCTGCGGACGATCACGGGTGGGGCGGTCTATTGCGACGGTATTGGCCTGGAGGAAGTTCGTTCCCGTTTTACCTATTACCCGCGTGACGTGTGGCTTTACTTGCTGGCGGCCGGGTGGGCACGCATTGGACAGGAAGAACATTTGATGGGGCGGTCCGGCCTGGCCGGGGACGAAGTGGGGTCGGCGCTGATTGGGGCCAGGCTGGTACGGGACGTGATGCGCCTTTGTTTTCTGATGGAGCGAACTTACGCCCCTTATCCGAAGTGGTTCGGCACGGCTTTCAAACAGTTGGCCGGCGCGACCGGGCTGTGGCCGGTCCTGCAGCGGGCGCTGGCGGCCGAAAGCTGGCAAGAGCGCGAACAGCAGCTTATCCAGGCTTACGAGACCCTGGCAACAATGCACAATCGGCTTCAGTTGACCGAACGATTGCCGGAACAGACGACGAATTTTTTCAACCGGCCGTTCCAGGTAATTGCCCTGCACGGCTTTGCCGAGGCGCTGGTGGAGCAAATTCAGGACCCGGCGGTGAAGCGCCTGGCGGAGCGGCCGCTAATTGGCAGCCTGGACCAGTTCAGCGATAGCACGGACCTGGTGTCGGACGCCCGGTGGCGGCCGATGTTGCGGCAGTTGTATCGCTGAAAAGAGCGCGCTATCTTCCTGAGTCTTGAACCTTAAACTGCCATAGACGCTATGCGCCAGGTTGTTATAATCAGGTATGATTATATTACTTGAGGCAGATAGCTGACGAGGTTATGAAATGGCAACCCAAGAAGTTACTTTAACCTTACCGGAAAGTCTCTATCTACGTTTTCAGCAATTGGCCCAGGCCACGCAGCAATCTTTAACGGATGTGTTACTACATGCAGTTGAGGTAGGTAGCCCGCCTAATTGGGAGAATGCGCCGGCTGAGTTTCAAGTGGACCTGGCCACACTTGACCGCCTGGATGACGATACTTTGTGGCAGATTGCTCGCAGTCGTCAAACAGAAGATGAAATGATCCGGTATCAAGAGTTGCTTGACAAAAATGCTGACGGTGAAATGACACTCACCGAGCGAGCTGAACTGACGAAACTGCGGAAGGAAGCAGATCGTTTCATGTTACGCAAAGCGCATGCGGCCGCTTTGCTTCGCTGGCGTGGCCACCAGATTCCCCCATCTGACAGGCTGTAATACCAAATGAGCGTGTATCTTCCTGCCGAATTGTATCAGCAATTGCTTGAGGTAGATGATCATTGCTGCGCCCATTGCCGCACAACGCAGTCAAATTCTGGCCAGCCTATGGTCGTGGATCACATTATTTCCAGAAAAAAAGGAGGAAAGACCGAGTTCAAGAACCTTTGCTTTGCTTGCCGAAGATGTAATGAGTTTAAAGGTCCTGTTGTAGTTTTGAGAGATCCTTTAACCGGGGAGTTAACCCCCCTTTTTCATCCCCGCCAGCAACAGTGGTCTGAACATTTTGCCTGGGATTCGGGAGGTGTTCGGGTTGTTGGTCTTACAGCAATTGGTCGAGTGACCATTATTGCTCTTAATATGAACAACGACATCATTATTGATGCACGACAACAGTGGGTCAGCGTGGGCTGGCATCCACCGTTATGACCCCATTTGATTCCCTGACCCACCGGGGGCAGGTGCAACGGCTGAAGCGGCTGGCTATGGTGGCGCTGGCCGAGTATGACCTGTCTCCCCGAACCTTGACGCCCCTGGTCCATCTTTTTAACACAACTTTTCGCATAGACACGAATAACGGCCGGTACGTATTGCGAATCAACCGGCCGGAACACCGCAGTCTGGCAGAAATCCACTCGGAGATGGTCTGGCTGGCGGCCATCAGCCGGGAGACGGAGCTGGTGGTACCCAACCCGCTGGCCAACCGGGCCGGCCAGTTGGTGACGACGATGGCGGTGGCGGGCGTGCCTGAGCCGCGCCACTGCGCCTTGTTTCAGTGGGTAGACGGCCGCTTCCGCCGCAAAAGTTTGAATCCCGGGGTGCTGGCGGCCGTCGGCCGGTTCATGGCCCGGCTGCACGATCACGCCCGGCAATTTGTGCCACCGGACGGTTTTCTGCGCCAGCACCTGGAACTCAACGGTGAGGTTGGCCAGATTGCTAACCAGGCGTTGGCCCAGGATGGCGGGTTACTTTCGGCGGAACAGCGCCAGGTCGTTATTGAGAGTATGGAGAAATTGCAGCCGTTGATTGACGCGGTGGGGCAAGGGCCGGGGGTTTATAACCTCATCCACGCCGACCTGCACCAGGCCAACTACCTGCTCCACAACGGCCAGGTGCGGGCCATAGATTTTGACGACTGCGGGTGGGGCCACCTGGCTTATGACATCGCTGTGACCTTCTGGTACATTCGCCGCCGGCCGGAGTTCCCGGCGCTGCGGGAAGGCTTCCTGGCCGGCTACCGGGCGGCGCGGCCACTGCCGGCCGAACAAGAG
The DNA here is from genome assembly GCA_022616275.1 of Chloroflexota bacterium. Classification (GTDB taxonomy): domain Bacteria; phylum Chloroflexota; class Anaerolineae; order Promineifilales; family Promineifilaceae. Next base: position 77,315 of record JAKEFB010000182.1, on the reverse strand, counting down.
GCGGCCATAGACCTCTTCCTGATCCTGCGCTCGCTGATGATGATCACGTACGTGGCCGGAGAGACGAATCCTCGCATCCGGGCCTGGGCGCCCGGCTTTATTGCCGGTACGATACCGGATTTGGAGGGTTTTGCGGCCGGACGGTAGGTTGGGGAGGGACGACGGACGATGGACGACGGAAGAGGGAGGTGATGGCTTTTAAGTGGTTGAGTGATTTTCACCAGGAAATGGAGAAGCCGCCAGATTACGCCGAGAAGACGCTGGCGGCTTATAAGCTGGGGATGAAAGCTGGTGGCTCGATTGCCGGCGTTCGGATCCAGGTGGACGAGCGCTGCTGCCAGGCAGCTCAGGCGCTGCCGGCCGGGGCTGTTTATCACCCGGACGAAGCGCCGCGCCTGCCGCTGGCGGAGTGCCCGTTGGGGCGGAAGTGCCGCTGTGTGTACCGGCCGGTGATGGGGTACGAGGGGGAGCAGGGGGGCAGGGGAGCAGGGGAGCGGCGACCGGGGGTCGCTGGGGGTAAGGGAGCGGAGGGCGAGGGATGAGGGTGGTGGTGACGGGGGCGACGGGGTTTGTCGGGGGAGCGGTGGCGCGGGCGCTGGCGGCGGAAGGGCATGAGGTGACGGCGCTGGCCCGGCCGGGGGCGAACCGGGAACGGCTGGCCGGAGCGCCGGTGCGCTGGGTGGAGGGGGATGTGACCGACCCGGCGACGCTAGGCGGCCTGTTTGCCGGGGCAGCGTGGGTGGTGCATGCGGCCGGGATGTTGGGCCGGGCCGGTGTCCCGGAGGCGGTCTACCACCGGCTGCATGTGACAGGAACGGAAAACGTCCTGGCCGAGGCAGCCGCGGCCGGCGTGGCGCGGCTACTGTATGTGAGTAGCCCCGGCGTCCTGGGGCCGATTCGCGGCGAGCCGGCCGATGAAACAGCTCCGTTGGCTCCAAGCAACCCTTACGAGCGGAGTAAGGCGGCGGCCGAGCAGGTGACCCATCGCTACGCGGCCGGGGGGTTGCCGGTGGTTATTGCCCGGCCGGAATTTATTTACGGTCTCGGCGACAGGCACGTGTTGGGGCTGTTCCGGGCCGTCCAGCAGGGGATGTTTTTTTACGTGGGCGACGGTGGGCAGACCTGCCACCCGACTTACGTGGACGACGCGGTCTGTGGGCTGTTGCTGGGGCTGGAGCGCGGCCGGCCGGGGGAGATTTACCACGTGACCGGGCCACGGCCGGTTACTTTTCACGAGCTGGGCGAGACGATAGCCGGGGCGTTGGGGGTGCGGCCGCCCTGGTTGCGGCTGCCCAAGGTGGTGGCCTGGCTGGCGGCGGCCGGGTTGGAAGCGGCCGGACGCGTGACAGGCAAAGAGCCGCCGTTGAGTAGAACCGGGGTTGCTTTTTTTAGCGAGAGCCGGCACTTTTCCTGGGAGAAGGCCCACCAGGAACTGGGGTACGAGCCAAAGGTAGAGTTGCAGGAGGGCGTGCGGCGAACGATAGAATGGTACCGAAGCGAAAAACTGCTCTGAAAGGCTACCATTTCCCCATTATCAGGCAATGGCATCACTGGACCTGACACCAGAAGTTATTATGACAGGGTATTTGGAAGATGATACATCTGTCTTGGTACAGCCGTATATCGCAGAGGGAGAGAAAACCCAAGAGGATATGATGATTGAAGCGTAGGCTGTCACCTTTCTCTATCAAATCGCTGTACCCGCTGGCGCTGGCCGAAGGGGAGGGAGTGGGGACAGCTTATGAGTATTATGTCAAGCGGCTGGCGCTGGCCAGGTGGTTGACGCCGCTGCCGCCGGGCGGCCGGTTGCTGTTGGCCGGGTTGCCGGAGAAGTATGGCTGCAGCCTGGATTTTTTGTTACTGGCGGCGGAGCTGGGGCTGGCGCCGGTGGTGGCCGACGAACGGCCGGCGGTGCTGGCCAAGGCCCAGGCCGCGCTGGCGGCCGCGAAGAACCAGGGGTTACTGGCCGGTCTGGCGCCCGCTTACGTGTTGGCGGCCGACCTGGCCCGGCTGGCGGAGGTGGGGGGGCCTTTTAGCCTGGCGATTGCTTCGGAGGTGGTGCAGCGGCTGCCGGCCGAGAGCAGAGCAATTTACTGGCAGCGGCTGGTCGAGCTGGCCCCGGCCGGGGCCCTCTTCGCTCCGAACGCCGGCAACCCGGCCCACACGAATTTGAGCGGGCTGGCGGGTGTGGAACTGGAGGAGCTGAGGGAGTTGGCAGGGGAGCAGGGGAGCAGAGGGGCAGGGGGGCAGGAGAGTGTTGGTTATATTGATATGCCGCCTTTTCCGCCGGGGGTGACGCGGACGGCGGCGCAGCGGGAGCAGGCGGGTAGCGGCCGGCTGGAGGCGGCGGTGATGTGGGGGTTGGGCTGGTATGCCCGGCTGGAGCGCTTTTTCCCAGCCGGGGTCCGCCGCAGGCAGGCACACATTGTCTACGTTTTACGTTCCTGATGGGCTACGTTATAATTTTGTGTCCAATTGTAACTGCTCCTGAGTGGCGCGGTCGGAGACCGACCATAGCTGGTAGCATCCATTGAAATAAATATTCGGCGACAGAGAGGATTGCATTTTGCCAAAAGCGTTGATTACCGGAATTACCGGCCAGGACGGTTCGTACCTGGCTGAATTTTTGTTAGCACAAGGGTATGAGGTCGTCGGCATGGTCCGGCGCAGCAGCACGATTAACTTTCACCGGATTGAGCATATCCAGGAGCGAATTACGTTGACGCCTGGCGACTTGCTTGACCAGGTCTCGCTCATTCACATGCTGGAAGAGCACCGGCCGGACGAGGTCTATAACCTGGCGGCGCAATCTTTTGTTCAGACGTCGTGGGCGCAGCCGGTTTTCACTGGCGAGGCGACGGCGCTGGGCGTGACCCGGCTGCTGGACGCCATCCGCATTGTGGATCCCCAGATTCGTTTTTACCAGGCCAGCTCCAGCGAGATGTTCGGCAAGGTGGTGGAAACACCGCAGCGGGAGACGACGCCCTTTTATCCCCGCAGCCCCTATGGTGTGGCCAAGGTCTACGGCCACTGGATTACGGTCAATTACCGGGAGAGTTACGGCCTGCACGCCGTATCCGGCATCCTGTTTAACCACGAAAGCCCGCGCCGGGGGTTGGAATTTGTGACCCGCAAAATCACGCACCAGGTGGCGCGGATCAAGCTGGGCCTGAGCCGGGAGTTGCGCCTGGGCAATCTGGATGCCCGGCGCGATTGGGGTTTTGCCGGCGATTATGTCAAGGCGATGTGGACGATGGTCAATCACGACCGGCCGGTGGATTACGTCATTGCCACCGGGGAGACTCACTCGGTGGAAGAGTTCCTGAATCTGGCCTTTAACCACGCCGGGCTGGATTGGCGCGATTACGTCGTCCAGGACCCGCGCTTTATGCGCCCGGCCGAGGTGGACCTGCTGGTGGGCGACGCGACGAAGGCCGGCCGGGAGCTGGGCTGGGAACCGCAGGTGACGTTCGCGGGGCTGGTGCAGATGATGGTGGACGCGGATGTTAAAATGTTGCAAGATGGCGTGACGCCGGTGTAATTTTGGATTTTAGATTTTGGAATCGCTGATCCAATCCAAAATCTAAAATCTAAAATCTTTGGGAGATGGACCGATGACGACGATCAAGTTCGGAACGGATGGGTGGCGCGGCCGGATTGCTGAAGATTATACGTTTGATAACGTGCGCCGCTGCGCCCAGGGGTTTGCCAATTATTTGAAGCAGGGCGGGGTGGCCGAGAAGGGAGTGGTGGTGGGGCACGACAAGCGTTTTCAGGCCGAGAGTTTTGCGGCGGCGGCGGCCGAGGTGCTGGCCGCCAATGGCATCCGAGTCTGGCTGACCGACGGAGCCACGCCGACGCCGACTATCTCCTACGGCGTGGTGGATAAAGGGGCTGGAGGCGGGGTGAATATCACCGCCAGCCACAACCCGCCGGAAGATTGTGGTTTCAAGGTGCGCGATCAACGGGGCGGGGCAATTGACCCGGACAACCTGAAGCGGATCGAGGCGCTGATTCCCCCGGATATTACCCCTGTGCAGCGCTTGAAACTGGACGACGCGATGAGTGACGGGCTGGTGACGAAATTTGACGCCCGGCCGGCCTATGTCGCCCAGTTGAAGCGGTTGATAGACATGGAACCGCTGCGGGCGGCCGGTTTTACGGTGCTGGTGGATTGCATGTGGGGCAACGGGGCCGGCTGGTTTCCGACGCTGCTGGCCGGGGGAGCGACCCAGATTCACGAGGTCCACAACGAACGCAACCCGATCTTTCCCCACATGACCCGGCCGGAGCCAATCCCTCCCAACGTGGACCACGGCCTGAGCTTTGTCGAAAAGGTCCGCGCAGACGTAGCCATTATCAACGACGGCGACGCCGACCGGGTGGGTTTTGGCGACGAAAAGGGCAACTTTATTGACCAATTGCGCGTCTATGGCCTGCTGGGCTACTACCTCCTGGACGTGCGCGGCGAGCGCGGCCCGATTGTCAAAACTATTTCCACGACCAAGATGCTGAACAAGCTAGGGAAGTTGTACAATGTGCCGGTCTACGAGACCGGTGTGGGCTTTAAGTACATTGCCCCCAAGATGGTGGAAGTGGACGCGCTGATTGGCGGTGAGGAGAGCGGCGGCTATGCCTTTCAGGGCCACGTGCCGGAACGGGACGGTATCCTGGCCGGGTTGTATTTGCTGGACTTGATGGTGCGGACGGGCAAGAAGCCGTCGCAGTTGATAGACGTGCTTTTTGAGAAGGTGGGGCCGCATTATTACCAGCGTATTGACACCACTTTTGACCAGGCGCGGATGGCCGAGATCCGCCAGAACGTAGCCCAGGCCCGGCCGGGGACGATTGGCGGGCTGAAGGTGACGGAGATCGTCACGGTTGACGGCTTCCAATACGTGATGGAGGATGGCGGCTGGCTGCTGATCCGGTTCAGCGGCACTGAGCCAATCATTCGCGTCTACTGCGAGACGACGCACGAGGAGCGGGTAGACGATATCCTGGAAGACGGGATGCGGCTGGCGGGTCTCCGATGAACAGAAATCGCAAATGACGCTAATAGGCGAATGACGCGAATGAATTTTAAAATATTCGCGCCATTCGTTCATTCGCGCCATTCGCGTTTAAAAGGCATTGTGCGGTGAGTGAGAAGTCGTTTCAGGATTATTACGCGGATGCGGTCAGTTATTGCTATGGTTGCGGCCGTTTGAACGAGCGTGGCCTGCAAATCAAGAGCTACTGGGACGGCGACGAGGCGGTCTGCACCTTTGAGCCGAAGCCGCACCACCTGGGTTTTCCCGGGTACGTTTACGGCGGGCTGATTGCTTCGCTGATTGATTGCCACTGCACGGGCACGGCGGCGGCAGTCGCCTACCGGGCCGAGGGCCGGCCGATGGATAGCGACCCGCCGCTGCGTTACGTGACGGCGTCGCTGCACGTGGATTACCTCCGGCCGACGCCGCTGGGTGTCCCGCTAGAGCTTCGCGCCCGGCCGACGGAAATCAAGGGGCGCAAGGTGGTCGTCGCCTGCTCGCTCTACGCCCAGGGGGAGGAGTGCGCCCGAGGCGAGGCAGTCCTGGTGCGCATGCCGGAGCATTGGTTAGGGCAGGAAGAGTAGGACGCAGATTTTCGCTGATGAACGCTGATTAGAGGGCCAGGTATCAAGTTATTGGTTATTGGTTATTGGTTATTGACGGCTCATAAGCCAGGCCGCTGAGTTATTTGTGATAGCTATTTATGTTAGTTGATACGCATTGCCACCTGGATTTTGACCGGTTTGACGAGGACCGGGATGAGGTCGTGGCCCGCGCGGCGGCGGCCGGTGTCACGCGAATCATCGTCCCAGCCATTGACCTGGACAGTTGCCGGGCAGTCCTGGCGTTGGCCGAACGGTACGAGAACGTCTTTGCCGCGGTGGGGGTCCACCCCAACTCCTCGGCCGGCTGGCAGGCGGGCTGGGTGGAGACGCTGCGAGAGCTGGCTGGACACGAGAAAGTGGTGGCCATCGGCGAAATCGGGCTGGACTATTACTGGGACAGGTCGCCGCGGACGATGCAGCACAGCGCCTTTGTGGCCCAGTTGGCGCTGGCGGCGGAGCTGAAGCTGCCGGTCATCGTCCATAACCGGGAAGCAGACGGAGACGTGCTGCGCTTGCTGGCCGAATCGGGGCTACCGGCCCGGAACCCGGGCGTACTGCACTCTTTTTCCAGCACGTGGGAGACGGCCGGGGCGGCGCTGGAGATGGGCTATTACCTGGGCTTTACCGGCCCGGTGACGTATAAGAAGGCGGACGAGCTGCGCCAGGTGGTGGCCAAAGCGCCGCTGGACCGGATCGTGGTGGAGACGGACGCCCCCTTTTTGCCGCCACAGCAGCACCGCGGCCGGCGTAACGAGCCGGCTTACGTGGCCCTGGTGGCGGAGAAGGTGGCCGAAATCCGGGGGATGAAGCCAGGGCTGATGGACGGTATGACGACGGAGAACGCGGCCTGCCTGTTCGGCCGGCGGCTGGTGGCGGGGTTGAGCTGGTAGGCAAAGGGATTTAACGCAAGCACGCAAAGACGCAGACTTTGGCAAGGCCAAAGTTCGCGCAAAGGATTTCTTTTTTCCCTTACGTTTGGTTTTGTTGATTGGCAAAGCACTTTTATGAACGCAGCGCTGGTTTTTACGGCCGGAGCACGGCCTGAGCTGTCTATCATCATTGTGAGCTGGAACGTGCGGGAGTTGTTGCGGGCCTGTTTGCGTTCGGTGGAGGCCGGCCGGGGTGGGCTAGAAGTGGAGGTGATCGTCGTGGATGGCGGCTCGACGGACGGCAGTCCAGAGATGGTGCAATCGGAGTTTCCCTGGGTGCGGTTGATGGCCCGGCCGGAGAACGTCGGTTTTCCCAGGGGAAACAACATTGGTCTGCGGGAGGCCGGTGGCCGCTACCTGCTGCTGCTCAACCCAGACACGGAGATAATGGGCGACGCGCTGATCACCCTGTGCCGTTTCCTGGAGGAGAATCCTGACGTGGGCCTGGTTGGCCCGCAGTTGGTTAACCCGGACGGGACGGCGCAGTCCTCGCGGCGGCGTTTCCCCACGCTGGCCACGGCCGTTTTCGAGAGCACCTGGCTGCAGCCCTGGGCGCCGGCCGGCCTGCTGCGCCGCTACTATGCCCAGGACCTGCCCGACGAGGCCACGGCCGACGTGGACTGGCTGATGGGAGCCTGCCTGATGGTCCGGCGGGAGGTGGTCGAGCAGGTCGGGCTGATGGACGAGGCCTATTTCATGTACTCGGAAGAGCTGGATTGGTGCCGGCGGATCAAAATGGCCGGCTGGCGGGTGGTCTACCGGCCGGCGGCCCGGGTGCTGCACCACCAGGGGAAAAGCAGCGATCAGGTCGTGACGGCCCGGCACATTTATTTCCAGCAGGCCAAGCTGCGCTATTTTCGCAAGTACCACGGCCGGGCGGCGGCGCTCTTTTTACGGCTTTTTTTGCTGTTCAGTTACGGCTGGCAACTGGGTCTGGAGGCGGCCAAGGGCGTGTTGGGGCACAAACGCCCTTTACGTTGGCAGCGAGTTGAGGCATACTGGCAGGTGATCCGTTCCGGGTTGCGGCCGGCGGGATATTGAGGAGATTGGAGATTAGAGATTGGAGATTGGCCAATCTCTAATCTCCAGTCTCAAATCTCCAATCATCGAGGTATCATATGAGCGAGAAAAAAGTGACCGTTCGCATGCCCCAATCTATTTATGACCGGTTGAAGAGCATAGCCGATGCGTCCGGCTGGTCTTTTAACGAAGTGGCGGTACAGACGATTAAGTCTGGCATGCCACCGTCGGTGGCCAAAGTGCCCCCATCTTTTCACGCCGAGCTGCTGGCGCTCAATAAGCTGGACGACCAGGAGTTGTGGGAGGTCGGCCGGAGCCACGTGGCCGACGAAGACGAGGCCAGTTACGAGGCGGAGAAAGCCGGCCTGGCCACGCTGCGGCGGGCCTACGCCCTGGCCTTGCTGAAGTGGCGCGGCCACCCGGTGCCGGATCCGTCGGAGTTTCTACTCTAACAGGGGAGATTGGAGATTAGAGATTAGAGATTGTGAGCAACTCTTGGTTGCCAATCTCCAATCTCCACTCTCTAATCTCTAAAATGCCGCCTTGAGCCTTAGAGCCTTGAAAATTGGTCTGGTGACTGGCGAGTTTCCGCCGATGGAGGGAGGGGTGGGGGCTTTTACCCGGGAACTGGCCAGGGAGTTGGGGGCGGCCGGCCACCAGGTCCACGTCATTACCAGCCGGGAGGCCCGGCCGTCCGGCGGCGAACAGCGCTGGTGGCGGCTGCGGGAGCCGGTAGACATTGGCTTTGCCCAACTCCATCCCCGGGTGCGCCGTTGGTGGTGGCCGGCCGCCACTGTGGTGGCCGACGTAGCCCTCCGATATGAGTTGCAGATTATTAATATTCAGTACCAGGCGGCCGCCTATGACATGCGCGTGCCGGCGGTCAACTTTTTTCCCTGGCGGCTGCGGGGCCTGGCCAGGACCGTCGTGACTTTTCATGATTTGCGGGTCCCGTACCTTTTCCCTAAGGCCGGCCGACTGCGCCAGTGGGTGGTCCAGCGCCTGGCGCGCTCGGCCGACGGGGTGATTGCCACCAACCAGGAGGATTACCAGGCGCTGCGGCAATGGCAAATAGAAGAGTCCCGGCTCAGGCACATCCCCATTGGCAGTAACATCGCCGCCCGAACGCCCCCGGCCGGGGAAGTGGCCGGGGTGCGGGAAAAGCTGGGGCTGGCGGCCGGCGATTGTCTGCTGGGCTATTTTGGTTTCTTGAACGAGAGCAAGGGGGCGGACACGCTGCTGCAGGCTCTGGCCCGGCTGGACGAGCGAATGCACCTGGTCTTTATCGGCGGCCGGACGGGGAGCAGCGATCCGGAAAATAACCAGGCCTTCCTGGCCCAACTGGAGGAGCTGGTCGGCGAGCTGGGGCTGGGGGAGCGCGTCCACTGGAGCGGCTTTTTGCCGGAGCAGGAAGTCTCGGCCTATCTGCAGGCCGCCGACCTGATGGTCATGCCGTACCGGGACGGCGTGTCGCTGCGGCGGGGGACGTTGATGGCCGTCCTGGCTCACGGCCGGCCGCTGATTACGACCGCGCCGGCCAGCCCGACGCCAGAGCTGGTTCATGGGGAGAACGTATGGTTTGCGCCGGTTGACAACCCGGCCGCCCTGGCCGACACTATCGGTAGCATTGCGGCCGATCCTGCTTTGCGAGCCAAGCTTGGTGAGGGAGCAGTCTGTGTGGCTGACCTGTTCACCTGGGACAAAATCGCCGCCCAGACGGCCGCGTTTTTCCACGAATTAGTGGAGGGGTCTGATTAGCGAAAAGCGCTGGCTGGCTTTCATTCTGGCTGCTTTTGTCTTGCTGGGCCTGGCTTACGCCCTGATGACGCCGGTGTTTGAGGCGTCGGACGAACTGTGGCACTACCCGATGGTCCGCCACCTGGCCGACGGCAACCCGCTGCCGGTGCAGGTCTTTGACCCGGCCGCGGCCGGGCCGTGGAAGCAGGAAGCCAGCCAACCGCCGCTATACTATTACCTGGGGGCGGCGCTGACCTTCTGGATTGATGCTGCGGACATGGAGCGGGTGCGCTGGCTGAACCCCCACGCCAACAACGGCGTCATTACGGCCGACGGCAACATCAACCTGGTGGTCCACGATCCGGCGGCCGACCCCTGGCAGGGGACGTTGCTGGCGGTGCGGATCATTCGCATCTTCTCTGTCTTGCTAGGCGCGGCCACCGTTTATCTCACCTACCGCATTGCCCGCGAGGTGGCCCCCGGCCGGCCGGAGATTGCCCTGGGCGCGGCAGCCGTTAATGCCTTTACGCCGATGTTCTTGTTCATCAGTGGGGCCGTGAACAACGACAGCCTGGTCATCCCCCTGGCTTCGTTGGCCCTGCTGCTGATGATTAAAATGGTCCGGGGCGGTATAGCGGACCAGCGTGGCAGTGTTCGACAGGCGCTGCTCCTGGGTGTGGTCATTGGCCTGGGGACGCTGACGAAAATCACGGCCGTGGGGCTGCTGCCGCTGGCACTAGGAACGGTCGTCGTGGCCCAATGGCCGGCGCTCACCGGCTCCGGACAGGAACGGCCGGCAAGCTGGGGGCGGCTGCTTGGCCGGTTGGTGTTGCGGTCGCTGCTTCATTTTGCGGTGGTGCTGGCGGCCGGGCTGCTAATTGCCGGCTGGTGGTACTTTCGCAATATCCGCCTGTACGGCGACTGGAGCGGCTGGAACGCCTTTATTGCCGTCCTGGGCCAGCGCGCCCACCCGGCCTCGCTGGTCCAGTTGTGGAGCGAGCGATGGGGCTTCATGCTCTCTTATTGGGGCCTCTTCGGCGGCGTCAACGTGCCCATGACGACCTGGATTTACCACGTGCTCAACGCGGCCGTCGTCCTGGCCGTTCCTGGCTTCATCGCCTACTTAGCCGTCAGCTATCAGCCGTCAGCACTCAGCACTCAGTCCTCAGTCCTCAGTCCTCAGTCCTCAGTCCTCAGCACTCACCGCTCATCGCTCATTGCTCATTGCTCATTGCTTATTACTCACTACTTTCCACTCCTTTTGTGCTTGCTCTGGTCGGCCGCGGTGGTGGTGGGGTTGGTGCGTTGGGCGACGGTGACGTGGTCGTCGCAGGGGCGGCTGGTCTTTTCGGCTATCTCCACGTTGAGTGTCCTGCTGGTAGTTGGGCTGGTGGGCTGGCTGCCGCGCCGGCCGGCGGGGTACGTCGTGGGTGGGCTGGCCCTGTTCATGCTGGCCGTCAGCGCAGTGGCGCCCCTGGTGTGGATCCGGCCAGCCTACCAGCCAGAGCGCTGGGCCGGCCGGGAAGCGGCCGCCAGCAGCGAGTTGGTGGGCGGCCTGGTTAACGTCACATTTGGCGACCACATGCGGCTGGTGGAATACCAGGTCGAGCCGGCGGCCCGGCCGGGGGAGGCGGTAAACGTGTTCCTACGCTGGCAGGTCCTGGCCGAGATGGAGCGGGACTGGAGCGTCTTTGTCCACCTGAACGACCCGGTGTTGGAGCTGCCGGTGGCCCAGCGGGATATGTACCCCGGCCAGGGACTCCTCGCCACCCGGCTGCTGGCGCCTGGCCAGGAGATTACTAACTATTACCAACTCCAGGTTCCGGGGACGGCCGTGGCTCCCACGGCGCTGGAATTAACTGTCGGGCTGTACGACTTTTATACCCGGGAACGGCTGTCAACCGAAGACGGCCGGGACGCCGTGGTTTTGACGACGGTGGCCCTGGAAGCAGCGCCCGGCGAGCTACCTAATCCTACCCAGGTCAATTTTGGTGATGAACTGGAGCTGGCGGGCTTCGAGATGGCGCCGCGTCGCGTCCGGCCGGGGGAGAGTATTGCCTTAACGCTCTACTGGCGGGTGCAGCGACCACTGGAGACCAACTACACCTTTTTCGCTCAGGTGGTCGGCGAAGACACCACACGTTGGGCCAGCCAGGATCTGGCCCCGCCTCTGGGGACGGTAGAGTGGGCGGCCGGAGAAGTCCAGGAGATGCACCTGGCTTTGGTGGTGAGCGAGGAGACCCCGGCCGGGGTTTACCCGCTGATTATTGGCGCTTATACCCGGCCGGCCGAGGGGGTTTTTGACCGGCTGCAAATTATGACGCCGGAGGGCCGGCCGACGGACGATTTCCTGATCCTGACGCAGGTCCGGGTTGATTAGGGTGGTAAGATGGGTTATTCTAATTCCGACACGAATCGCACGAATAACACGAATTTTTCTCTCTTGTATTTCTCGGCGTTCTCCGCGCCTCTGCGGTTTTTCCGGTGGGATCGCGAATGACTTCTCGTTTAGTGACGCATGCTAACCCGGCCTATTCCTCGTGGGCGCTGGGGCTGCTGGCCGGGCTGGTGGCGGCGGTGGGGGGGCTGGTCCTGGCTTTTGGTGGGCCGTTGGCGGCCGTGGCCGTGGTCGTGGCCCTGGTGGGGGCTGTGGTCGTGCTGCGCAATCTGGAGGTTGGCTTCTGGGGAGTCATCGGCGTGGTCTGCCTGCTGCCCTTTGCCACGATTCCGGTGGACATCGGCCTGACGCCGACGCTGCTGGACATGGCCCTGGGAGCGACGGTAGGCATCTGGGCGCTGCGGGTGGTAACCGGCCGGCAGAGGACCATCGTTACTGCGCCTGTTACTGTGCCCCTGATCGTTTTTATCATTGTGGCCGTCTTTGCCTTTATTTTTGGCCTGTCTAACGGGCCGCTGACGCCGACGCTGCTGCGCCACTTTGCCGAGCTGTTGATGAGTATTGCCTTTACGCTGGTGGTGGTGGACTACTGTGCTCGTTGGGAGCAACTCAAGCGGCTGGTAAAGGTGACACTGCTGGCCGGGGCCGGGGCCGGGGCTATCGGCATTGCGCTCTGGCTGCTGCCGGACCTGGTGGCCAACGACGTTCTGAACGCGTTGCAGCGGGTTGGCTACCCCGGCGGTTTTGTCATTCGTTACATCGAGGACAATCCCGCGCTGGCCGAGCGGGCGATCAGCACTTCGGTGGACCCTAACGTCCTGGGTGGCCTGTTGATGATGGTCGGGGTGCTGGCCGGGCCGCAGTTGGTGGCCCGCCGGCCGCTGTTTCCCCGCTGGTTGACGGCGGTGATGGTGGGCCTGATCCTGGTCTGCCTGATCCTGACCTTTTCGCGAACGGCGATGCTGGGGCTGGCGGCCGGGCTGGGTTTTGTGGCGATGGCCCGCTACCGGCGGCTAATCCCGACCATGGCTGTGGCGGCGCTGTTGCTGCTGCTCCTGCCGGCGACGCAGGGGTACGTAGCCCGTTTTGCGGCCGGTTTTCAGGGACAGGACCTGGCGACGCAGATGCGCTTTGGCGAGTTTAAGGATGCGGTGACGTTGATCGGCCGATACCCGTTGTTTGGCGTCGGCTTTGCCGGGTCGCCGGACATTGATCTTTACCTGGGGGTGGCCAGCATTTACCTGACCATCGGCCAGCAGATGGGTTTCCTGGGGTTGGCTTCTTTTCTGATTCTCATGGCCACCGTGTTTGGCTACGCTTTTTTGGCGCGGGGGCAGTTCCGGGGAGACGAGCGGCGCGATCCGGTCTGGCTGGGGCTGCACGCCGCCCTGGTTGGAGGGCTGGTGGCCGGGACGTTAGACCATTACCTGGTCAACGTGGACTTCCACCACGCGGTGACGGTCTTCTGGCTGATGGTGGGCATGGCTACGGCCGCGACGCGGTTGGGTAGCCTGCCTGAAGAGGAGTAGTCGCCGCCTGGGCCGGCCGGTTTCGTCAGCCGGAAGGAGGTCATGTCACAGAAAGCGGCGTTGACGGGAAAGACGTAGACGTCAGTCTGGAAAGGTTGCAGGTCGCCGGAATTGTCCAGCGTTACCTGGATGGGAGAGCCAGGGAAGTCACCCAGAAGCAGGACCTTAATCGCCACCTCCCGCCGGAAGCGGGGGTCGAAGGCACGGTAAACGGTAGCCATGCCACCCCGGCCGAGTTCACCTCTGATTTCGTAACGTCCAATCTTCTGGGGTGTCATGAGCGGCCGATTGTAGCACGGAGAAAGGGTGGTTGCGAATCCGGCTCAACCCTTGTATCCTGGTACCATTATTGGTAGCAAGAGCGAGAGCTAGAGCTAGAGGATTGGTCCCTTAGCTACTCCTCTAGCTCTAGCTCTATCCTTAGACAGGGAGGCGGTGAGATGAAGCGGGTATTTTGGGGGCTCGTTTTACTGGTTTTGTTGGCTGCCTGTGGTGGGGGTGTGCCGACGTTAATCCCGACGGCCGATTTGACTCCCGACGCCGGCCCTGGCCTGGACCAGTCGCCACGGTCTACGCCGAACAGCGGGTTGCCACCCACCTGGACGCCAGCCCCCACGCCGGAACCAGCCACACCGACCACGGCGCCGGCGGCCACCGACGCCGCGGCCGGCCAGGAAACGTACACCATCCAGCCCGGGGACACCCTGGCCGAAATTGCCGAGCGTTTTGGCGTGACGCTGGACGCGCTGGCCCAGGTCAATAATATTGCCGATATTAACCGGATTGAGGTAGGGCAGGTGTTGGTAATTCCTCGGTAGGTGGGGAGATTGGAGATTAGAGATTGGAGATTACCGTCTCCAATCTCTAATCCCCACTATACTTACGGGGTTGCCAGCTCCGGCTCCATGTCTTCGCCGGTTTGCTCCGGCTCACCGCTTTCACCTTCACGCAGGATTACCTGATCCTCTTCCACGTCAAGCAGAATCGTGTCGCCATGTCCGAACTGGCCGACGAGCATCGCGTCGGAGAGGCGGTCTTCCACTTCACGCTGGATCAGGCGGCGCAGCGGCCGGGCGCCGTAGTCGCGGTCATAGCCGTGCTCGACGAGCCAGCCCTTGGCGGCGTCCGTCGCGTCCAGGTGCAACTCATGTTCGACCAGACGCACTTGGACCTCTTCCAGGATGATGTCCACGATCCGGCGGATGTCATCGGGCGTCAGTTGCCGGAAGACAATGATATTGTCTACGCGGTTGATGAACTCCGGCCGGAAGGTGCGTTTTAACTCTTCCATGAGGGATTTGCGCATCTCGGTATAAGCGTCTTCATTTTCCCGGACCACGTCGCGCATAAAAGAGAAGCCCAGGTTCGGCCCGCGCTTAATCATCTCGGCCCCGACGTTGGAGGTCATGATAATGATGGTATTGCGGAAGTCAACCTTGTGGCCTTTGGCGTCGGAGAGGTGGCCTTCTTCCATGATCTGGAGCAGGATGTTAAAGGCCTCGGGATGGGCTTTCTCGACTTCGTCGAAGACGACGATGGAGTACGGCCGGCGGCGGACTGCCTCGGTCAACTGACCGGCGTCCTCGTAACCGACGTAGCCAGGCGGTGAGCCGATGAGTCGAGCGACGTTATGCCGTTCCATAAACTCGGACATGTCCAGTTGCACCAGCGCATCCTCGCTGCCAAAGAGGAAGATGGCCAGCGCCTTGGTCAGTTCCGTCTTGCCAACGCCCGTGGGGCCAAGGAAGATGAAGGAGCCAATGGGGCGGCGGGGGTCTTTCATACCCGCCCGGGCCCGGCGCACAGCCTTGGCAATGGCCTCAATGGCCTCGCGCTGGCCGACGATATGCCTGGTCAACTCTTCTTCCATGTGCAGCAGCCGGAGCGACTCTGCTTCGGTCAACTGGGACACGGGAATACCTGTCCACATCGAGAGGACTTCGGCAATGTCGGCCGCAGTCACTCTCAAGGCGCTGTCCTCATCTTCCGCTTCACCGGCCCGGCTCTGGTCGAGCTTGCGCTGGACTTCCTCTTCTTGCTCGCGCACCTCGGCGGCGTACTCATAGCGCCCTTCTTCCAGGGCCATGTTGCGCTCTTCGCGCAATTCACGCAGCCGGTCGTAGGCCTCGCGAATGTCGGCCGGTTGGGGGGCCCGGTACATGCGCACCCGCGACGAGCTTTCGTCAATCAAGTCTATAGCCTTATCAGGCAGGAAGCGGTCAATGACGTAGCGTGTAGACAGGATCACGGCCGCCTGAACGGCCTCGTCGGTAATCGTCAGGTTATGATGCTTTTCGTAGGCAGCTTTAATACCTTGTAAGATACGAATAGATTCGTCCGGTGTTGGTTCGTCCACCCGAATAGGTTGGAAACGGCGCTCCAGGGCGGCGTCGCTTTCGATATGCTTGCGGTACTCATCCAGGGTGGTGGCCCCAATACACTGCAGCTCGCCACGCGCCAGGGCTGGTTTGAGGATGTTGGCGGCGTCTACGGCGCTGCCGGCCGAGCCGGCGCCGACCAGCATGTGGACTTCGTCAATGAAGAGGATGGCGTCGCTGGATTTCAGTTCTTCAATGACTCGCTTCAGGCGTTCCTCAAACTGGCCACGATACATGGTTCCGGCTACCAGGCTACCCACGTCCAGTTGCAACACGCGCTTGTTATAGAGCACTTCCGGTACGTAGCCATCCACAATTCGTTGGGCCAGCCCTTCGACGATGGCCGTCTTGCCTACGCCCGGCTCGCCAATGAGGGCCGGGTTGTTCTTGGTCCGGCGGGCCAGGATCTGGATAACTCGTTCAATTTCCATGTCACGGCCGATAACCGGGTCGAGCTTGGCTTCCTCGGCCATCGCCGTCAGGTCGGTAGCCAGTTGGTCCACCAGCGGCGTCTTGCTCTTTTCCCGCTTCGGACGGCGGGTCGTCGGCCGTTCAGCGGCGGCCGGGACCGGGTTTTCTTTCAACATACGCCGCGTCTGGCGGCGCACCTGCTCGGCGCTGACGCCGAACTTCTTTAACACGTCAATGGCTACGCCCTCATTCTGGCGGACCATGCCCAGCAACAAGTGTTCTGTGCTGATGTAATGCTGGCCCATGCGACGGGCTTCTTCAACTGCCAACTCCAGGACGCGCTTGGTGCTTGGCGATAATTCAATCTTGGTAAAGGGGGTACGAGTACCCACGCCAGACAGACGCTCCACCATTGCCTGAACACGGGTGGCCTCCAGGCCCAATTCGCGTAATACGCGGCCAGCAACACCGCCTTCTTCGCGAAGCAGGCCAATAAGCACATGTTCACCACCAATGTAGCTATGGTTAAGCCGCTCGGCCTCTTCTTGGGCCAGGCTTAACACCCGACGTGCTCTCTGCGTAAAACGCTCCCAATTTTTAGAGTTCACGGTTAAACACCTCAGTATCCAGCCGGTCAAGGGCTACCCCCGTAACCCTAAAACCGGTCATAAAAACACTAAATCTCTTCGCCTTCGCTCCCCTGCTCGACCATGGCCAGGTCGGCTTCCATGTACTGGTCAGAAGAAACCTGTTTCAGGCTAAGACCTAGCTGGCGCTGTTCCGGATCAATGCGAATAATCCGGGCCGTCACCACCTGTCCTTTTTGGACGATGTCGCGGGGGTGATTGACGCGGTCGGCCGACAACTCAGAAATGTGAATCAGACCTTCCAATTCGTAATCGTCATTGAGGCGAGCGAAAGCACCATACTTGGTTAGTTTGGTTACACTAGCTTCAACAAGCTGCCCCTCGTGATAGGTTTCCTCGACGAGCGTCCAGGGATCCGGCTCCAATCGCTTCAGGCTTAAAGCCACACGGTTCCTCTCCCGATCTACACTTAGAACGTAGACCTTGACACGACTACCAACGGTCAAGATTTCCGAGGGGTGGTTAACACGCTTCCAGCTTAATTCAGAAAGGTGGACCAACCCTTCCAGGCCACCGATGTCCACAAAAGCGCCAAAGTCGGCCAGGTTCATAATTCGGCCTTCCCGAATTTCGCCTTCTTCCAAATTTTCCAGCAGTTGGGCCCGTTGGGCCTCGCGGATTTCTTTGGTGGCTGCCCGCTCGGAAAGGATCAACCGGTTGCGGCTGCGATCAACCTCGATCACCCGAGTGATAATTTCTTCCCCAACAATTTTCCGCAAGCACTCCTCGGTAGATGCTTTGGCGCTGTTGATGCGGCGGTTGGCGCTGAGTTGGGAAGTGGGCACAAAACCACGGACCATACCCAACTTGATCAGCACGCCACCTTTGTTATAACCAATTACCTTGCCCTGGTATGCTTCCTGGCTCTCGAGGAGTTGTTGCGCCTTGAGCCAGTCCTCCTCTTCCAGGGCCTTGCTGTAAGACAGGACGATATTGCCGTCCTCGTCTTCAGGGTTGACGATGTAGACGGAAACCCAGCTACCGACCTGGAACAGTTGCTTGGTGGCGGTATCCATCGCTTCCACCTCTTCGGTGGCAATGACCCCTTCGGATTTAGCGCCAATATCTACCAGAATTTCGTTGCTGCGATAGGCAACAACCTGGCCATGACGTACCTCGCCTACCTGGGGAAAGCCCAGGTTATAATCCTCGGTTAACAGGAAATTCATGGGATGCTCGACGCCCATACCCGACTGTCCCATCGCTTCGTTACTCAAAATTCCGTCCCTCTTTTTCTCCCAATTAGGATGATCTCACGATTGAATTATACTGGGTTGAGTGGTTTTGGCAACAGCCCAGAAGGCTATGCCGGCCGTTTGACCACCTATGGACAGACGGGCTTTAATGCTGCTTCCAGCCTCGCTCACGCCACCCGCGAGATTCGCTTCCCACTCCTTTTTCTTATACTATCCCCTGGCACAGCAGCCAGTTTTGCAGGGACGGGCGTCACCAGGATGTATTTCCAAAAGACGTTCACCTGGTCGAATAGTAACACATTTCTACAACGACCCTGCACCTTACTTTGTTCCCAATTTGCTTATAACCGCGTTTAATGCCATGCTGAGGGTGACGAAAGTGGAGGGCCACGCCCCGGCCGAGTATACCGTATAATACGGCCGCCCTTACTCTTTTGGCGTTTTCTTGATCTCCCAGACGCAGGCCAGTGCGCCCATCGCCCGGCACTCCACCTCCTCTATCTCAAAGTCCTTGCCAGTCAGCCAGCGGGTGCTTTCCATGAGGGTACCGTTGAAAACCCAGCAGATGGGCATATCGGCTTCTTTACCGGCACACATCGCGCAAGTCTCGTCTACGTAGGCCAAGGCGTGGCCCCGGTCTTCGATGCGGAGTTTGTTTTCCTGGCCTACGGCCTGGGCCAGCTTACGCAGGCCGTTTTGCATGACCATCAGGCCGGCCCTTTGTTGGGCGTTCAGGGGCAGCAGGCGAGAGGCTTTGACCAGGGTGCCCAGGCCAAAGGTGGCGCTTTGCTGTTCGGTGGCGTATTGGGCCGACAACCGGCCGATGCGGATGGTCATGCTTTTGCCGGCCCGGCCGAAGAAATTCAACAGAGCGGCGCTCAGGTTAGCATAGTCGCCGAAGGTGATATTGCCACTGGCGTGTAGATCGTTGAGCGGGTAATTGTTAATGAACCGCTCCAGCCCGGCCTGGCGCAAGACGATGGCCATGCCTTTTTGGCCGACCACTTCCTCGGCCGCCTGCAAGGCCCAACGCATATAGGCGTCTACAGCATACATATCACAGACGGGGTCGTGTATGGCTTTGTTGCGGATGTCCACGGAATTACCTCTAGAGTGAGAGTTTTGAGTTAGAGTTAGAGTAGAGGGCGAAGTAGGCGACCAGTTGCCATTTACCCCGCCACCATCGCAGGTGGGCCTTGCCCAGGTAGGTGCCATCGCCAATTTGCACCAATTCGTCCAGGACATGGCGGACGGACAGAACGGGATTGCCGGGCAGATCATAATCTATTTTCATCACCTGGCGGTCGGGGTCGGCCTGGCCGGGGCCGGCGTACGTCCGAAAGGCAAAGGCGCGGTAGGTTCCCGGCTCGTCGGCCACGTAGCCTCGATAGAGGGGCCAGAAGAGGCGGGCCAGCAGGTAGGAGTCGCGGGTAAAGATGTTGTCGCCCCGGCCGGCCACATTGTCAAACGTCTTTCCCTGCCAGGGCAACCAGCGACGCAAGAGCCATTCGAGCAACTGGGTCAGGCCGGGCGCAATGTCGAGGGCGACCAGCTCACCACGGTAGCGGCCGTGCAGCGGCGGCTCCGGCGCCTGGCCGGAACGGAATAGCTCGTTTAGGGCCGCCAACCCGGCGGCGCGATCTTTCCGGTACATCCCCGCGTGTTGTTTCCTTTGTTTCAACGACTGGCAGGGGAAATGTATCAGGGATTACGGCCGGCGGCAAGGGGGGTGTGGGGCAGGCACTTGAGGAAAGTGTCTGGCACATGACTCCAACTTTGGTATAATGCCGGCCTTTGACTGGCCATGATGAGTAAATTACCGGAAAAACCACAGGGGGAATCGCTCTTTCGTTGTCCACACTGTGATACCGTTGCCCAACCGGGGGCAACGGTCTGCCTCATGTGCGGCCGGCCGCTGCCAGAGCGGCCGCCGGCCGCCACGCCAGCCACGGAGATGGAGGAGCCGGCCTCAGCACCGGCCGAGACGACGCTGGCGGCGGAAACAATCGCGGAAGAGGCGGTTGAGGAGTTGCCCGCTCCTGAACCGGTAATAGAGAAGCCGGCCGCCGAAGTGCCGCCGGCCGGAGAAGCAACGCCGATTGCGGAAGCGACTGTCCTGCAACTGGCTGCTGAAGAGCTGGCTGCTGAAGAGCTGGCCGTGGAACAAAGAGTGGCGGCCGGAGAGGTGGCGGTCGCGGCCGTTGAAGAGCCGCTGATCGAAGCGCTGGCTGCACCCGAACTACCCCTGGCAGCCGGCGCGCTGGTCTTTGAAGCGGTGATGATCGAGCGGCAGTCGTCGGCGACGTTCTGGCTGACGGCCGTTTTTGCCGTGATTATCGTGGCCCTGGGCGGGCTGGTGCTGCAATATCCCGCTTCGGCCACGGTGTCCTTCTTCCCCACGTTGACGCCAGTTCCTCCGACGCTGACCTATACCCCAACGTGGACGCCGCTGCCCACGGAGACCAGCCCGCCGACCGATACGCCGACGATTACGCCAACCCCCCTACCGACGGACACGCCCCGGCCGCCGCGCTTCCATACGGTTGCCGGTGGGGATACGCTCTTTGGCCTGGGCCTGCGCTACGAGGTGACGGCCGACAGCATTGCCGAGGCCAACGGGCTGCCGGCCGGCTCCGGCATCGTCGTCTCCCAGCAACTGCTCATTCCCTGGCCGACAGCTACCCCGCCACTGGTGCCGGTGGAAGTAGAAATCGGCGGGGAAACGATTATCGCCGACCCGACCGGTTGCCGCCGCTACGAAATCCTGGGCGGCGATACGCTATTTGCCATTGCGGCGCGGGAACGGGTGGACCTGCGGGCGCTGATGGCCGTCAACCGCCTGACCGACCAGACGATCCTCCAGCCAGGCGACGCGTTGTGTATCCCCCAGATTATTCGCGACGGGGTGCTGCCGCCGACGCCCGGCCCGTCGCCCACCCCCACGCCTACCTCGCCGCCGCCGGGGCCGCAGCTCCTTTACCCGGTGCGGGAGGCGGTGGTGGAGCCGCCGGAAGGGCCGCTGGTGCTGCAATGGGCGGCGGTCAAGGACCTGAACGAGACGGAATGGTACATGATTGAAGTGACCGACTTAACGGACGTGGACAGCCACCCCCTGCGCGGCTTTACTCGACAGACCTCGTTCCAGGTTCCTGGCTCGTGGCGGCCGGCCGTGCCAGAATCGCACCGGTTCCGCTGGCGGGTGATGATCGTCCAGGTCACCGGCCGGCGGGCCGATGGCTCGTTCATCTACACCTTCGGCGGCAACCCGAGCCAGGAGGCCTATTTTACCTGGTTGGGGGCAATTCCTACGCCGACCCCACCCCCCACGCCAACGCCGACGGCCACACCGGAGCCGTGATCGATTTAGCCTAAAGACGCCAAGAAGAAAGGGTAGTAACTGCATATAAAGGAACCAATTCCAGGCCACCGGTGTATTTGAGTTAGCTTTTGACGAAACCGAGTGGATAGAAAACGGAGGTTCCCATGAAGAAAGGCACCAGCTTACTATTTTGCCTGGCTCTGATTATCGCTGCCTGTGCCGCGCCCACGGCAACCGGGCCGGAAACAGCTTTGACAGAGCCGGATACGGCCGCCGTCGAACTGGCTGCTGCCGATGAAGTGGAACAGGAAACGGACGCCCGGCCGGGCGCTGCGCCGGCCGGTATTCCCGTTATTGGTTGGAACTACCCCAACCACGAATTAGTCCAGATTGATCCCCAAAGTGGTGAAGAGATAGCGGGTGTTACTCCCATTAAGCTCGGCCGTGGGTACGATTACGTCCTCTCCCCGGACGGCCGGACGCTGGCGGTGATTGCTTACACTACCGAAGACGGCCGGAACGGCAAGCTGCACCTGATCGATCTGGCTGCCTGGCAAGGGGTGGAAACTGCTATCGAAATTGATAAATGGACCGACACGCTGGCCTTTAGTAGCGATGGCGGCCGCCTGGTGATTGCCTATCCAGGACGCTTGGCTGGATTCAACGGCCAGCCGGAAAACTATATTATTGTCGTGGTAGATGTTGCCCGCCAGGCGATTGTCGCCGAGACGACGGTCTTGTTCGCGCCGAAGCTGGTTGCTTTTACGCCCGACGACCGGTCGCTGGTTGTGTACGGCGGTGAGCTGGCGCCGGAAAAAGACGAAAACGCCCAGCCGGCCCACGCCGCCCTGCTGAACGCGACTGATTTGAGCGTTACCTGGGAACAACTGTTGCCCGGCATTCTCGACGGCAATTACCTGGGCGAGGAAGTGGCCAACGGCGAGCAGGCCATGATTGGCTGGCGCCCGGCAACCGCCCTTTCGCCGGATAAGATGACGCTCTATATTGTCCACGCCGACGAAGATAAATTGACGACGGTAGACTTCGCCGGCCGGGGCACGCAAACAGTTGAGATCCGGCCGGCGCAGACCTTGCTCGACCGTCTGCTGGCCCTGACGGCCGGCGTAGCCTATGCCAAGTATTACGATGGAACGGAAAAGCAGGCTGTTATTTCCCCCGATGGCTCGCGGCTGTACGTCGTCGGCTGGACGTCAGATACAACTGTATCTGAAGACGACGAATGGTCGTTTGATTACTACGCTCACGGCCTGAAGGTCATTGACACAGCCAGCGGTGCGGAGATAGCCAGCCTGGACCTGCAGGCCAGTGGGGTCAGCCTGTCAGCCGACGGCCGGCAACTGTACGTCGTCGGCTGGATCAGCAGCAACCGCCCCTTCACCGAGGTATATGACGCGACCAGCCTGGAGTTGATTACCCGCCTCCCCGACCGGCTGGCCTCGGCAACGCAAACGCTGGATGGGCGGCCGGTGCTCCTGTCCACAACCTATGTGGGCAACAGCACGCGATTGGCGGTGATAGATGGGGTGACGCTAGAAGAATTGAGCACGGTGGTCGTGGGTGACTATGCCCAGTTCCTGGCCAACCAGCGCCTCATCGGTTATATCCCATAAACCCTTACAGACGATAGGCGCTGGCCTTTTGACCATCGCCTATCGTCTATGAAGCGCGCACTACGAACCTGGCCGCTGCAAGAATGGATTGTTGCGGCGTTCGTCGCCGATGGTGGTGGCCGGGCCGTGGCCGGAGAAGACGCGGGTCTCGTCGGGCAGGACCATCAGCCGGTTCCAGATGGAGTCCATCAGCATCTTTTCGTCCCCACCGGGGAAGTCGAACCGGCCAATACCATCCTTGAAAAGGACGTCGCCGTCGAAGAGGACGCGGTACTCCGGCAGGTGGAAGCAGACGTGGCCGGGGGCGTGGCCAGGCGTGTAGAGGACGTGGAGCTGGAGCCGGCCGACCTGGATGATCTGGCCGTCGGCCAGCAGCACGTCCGGCGCGGGCGGGGGCGGGACGCGAAAGCCAAAGAAGGCGGCCGACATGGTCGCGCCACGCAGCATCTCGACCGCTTCGGGGTGAATGTAAATGGGGGCGTTGCTGGCCGTCTTGAGCTGTTCCAGGCCGCCGACGTGGTCAAAGTGGCTGTGGGTAAGCAGGATGTGGCTGACTTCCCAACCGTCCTGTTCGGCCAGCTCGGCAATGGCCCGGCCGTCCCAGGAGGGGTCAATGACGGCCATCTGCATCGTTTCCTCGCAGCCGACCAGGTAGCAGTTAGTCTGCAAAGGGCCGAGGGAGAGCTGTCGAATCTGAACCATTTTGGATTTTAGATTTTAGATTTTGGATTCAAGCGGAAATCTAAAATCGGCAATCCTTCGGACTGATGTCTGTCAGGACGAAGTCTAAAATCTAAAATTGTCATTTGGGCGCGCCACCAGAGGAAGAGGAATTCGACGGCCGCGGCGGCGGTGAGGGCCAGGGCGGCGGTGTTGATGCCCGGCCAGCGCTGCCAGACGCCGGCGAGGAGGATGGCGGCCGTGATGGCCAGGTTGACGGCCATGCCGGCGTTGACGATGCTGGTGACGCGCTGCTTGATGAGCAGGCCGCGCAGCCAGGAGATGAGCACGGTCACGCCCGGCAGGGGGATAAAGAGCGGCAGCCCGGCCCGAACCAGCTCGCCCACTTCCCGCTCGGCGTCCTGGACGCCAAAGAGGTAGAGGCCGGCCAGGGGGGTGAGGACGAAGAGGGTCATGAACAGCGTGTTGATGGTGGCCAGGGTCAGGCTAAAGCGCCGGATCGGCCGGAAGCTCTTTTGGCCATCGGTGAGGGCAATGACCACTTCCGGCAGGGCAAAGGCGGTGGCCCGGGTCATGAGCATGATTTGAAAGACCAGCGGCCAGGCGGCCAGGGAAAGCGTGGGCTGGTCCAACCGGGCCAGACTGAAGGCGACCAGTGGCTGGGCCAGCAGGATGAGCAGGGAAGTGCCGGCCAGGGGCAGGTGGAACCAGAACAGCTCGCGGTAGGTGAGGGGCGGGCCGTCCGCCGGCGGGCTGTCCGGGCCAAGGGTGGTTTTCAGCAGCGGCCGGACGGCCAGGGTGGCGTAGAGGGCCTCGGCCAGGACGCCGGCCATCCAGGCCGTGCCGGCAATAATAACCCCCGGCCAGCCGCTCCAGGTGGCCAGGACAATGACCGCGCCGCCGGAAGTAGCCAGGCGCACGGCCGTGCCCCAGGCGACCTGGCGCGTTTGCTTGAAGTGAATGAGCACCCCCTGGAGAAAACGCCGCCAGGCAATGGCCGCGCTCCAGAGGGTCATAATACGCATCCCCGGCCGGACCCATTCGGCCACGTTGGCCGGAACGGCCATCCACTCCAGCACGACCAGGTCAAACAGGGGAGTGAAGGCCAGCAGGAGGGAGACGGCCGTGAGCAGGATCATCCAATGCAGGGTGAACGTGCGCAGCAGGAGAAACGACCGGCGGTCTTTGACCAGGGCGGTGGAGGTGGCCAGCATGTTAATGATCGGGCTTTCAATAGTCACCGATAGACTGATGACGATGCCCTGGGCGGCCAGCATGATGACTTCGTTGGGCAGCCGGTTGACGGCCGCGCTAATGATCGGCCCCTCGGCCGTCATGAGGAGCCAACTGGCAAAGAGGGGCAGCCAGAACCAGAAGATGTCTCGTTGACGCATGGGGGATTGTACCTTATTCGGGGAGATTGGAGATTGGAGATTGGAGATTAACCAATCTCCAATCTCTAATCTCTATGGGGATCCTTTTTGCCCAGGAGAAGATAGGTGGCGACGGAGCCTTTGCCTTTGACCTCGATGGGGCCACGAGGCTGGAAGAGGTAACGGTCTTGCAGGCGTTCGTAGGTCAAGGCGGGGACCTGGATCGTGCCGGGCAGGCCGTGAGTTTCCATCCGGCTGGCGGTGTTGACGGTGTCGCCCCACAGGTCGTAGGCGAACTTTTTCACGCCAATAACCCCGGCAATCACCGGCCCGGTGGCAATGCCGATCCGCATTTGAAACGGCTCATCACCGTCCCGCCTGAAGCTGGAAATGATCTCCTGAATGGCCAGGGCCATGTCGGCCACCGCCTCGGCGTGGTCTGGCCGGGGTGTGGGCAGGCCGCCGACGACCATGTACTCGTCGCCGATAGTCTTTATCTTTTCCAGGCCATACTGCTCGGCCAGGTTGTCAAAGGTAGAAAAGATGTCGTTGAGGGTGGCGACTAATTGCGGGGCCGAAATGATAGTCGAGAGGGGCGTAAAGTTGACGATGTCGGCGAACATGACGGTGACGTCGCTAAAAAGATCGGCCACGACCTGGTTGTTGTCTTTCAGTTGTTCGGCAATGGCGGCGGGCAGGATGTTCAACAGCAGCCGCTCTGAGCGGGCCTGTTCCACTTCCAGTTGCTTCAAATATTTTTGCTCCTGGTCACGGAGCCGTTTCTTTTCCAGCGAGGCGCCAATGCGCGCCCGCAAGAGGACCATGTTGAAAGGCTTGGGCAGGTAATCTTCAGCGCCCAGCTCAATACAGCGGACGACGCTGTCCATCTCGTCACGCGCCGAGATAACAATCACGGGAATGTGGCGCAGGACCGGGTCGGCTTTGAGCCGCTCCAGGACTTCGTAGCCGTTCATTCTGGGCATCATGATGTCGAGCAGGATCAGGTCAAAGGAGCGATCGGCCAGCAACTCCAGGGCGTGCCGGCCGTTTTCGGCCGTGGCCGCGGCGTACCCTTCCAGCGCCAGGTAATGAAACAGGATGTTGCGGTTGTCCTCGTGATCGTCCACCACCAGAATGGTGGCTTGCTGTTGGCTCATGCTTCGTTTGCTTCAACCATTGTGGCGGCCGGCTCCGGCGAAGGTGGAGCGAGCGGCAAGGTGAAATAAAAGGTGGTCCCCCGGCGATACTCGCTCTCGAAGCAAATATAACCGCCCTGCATTTCCACCAGGTTCTTGGTGATGCTGAGGCCCAGGCCGGTGCCAGGGGCGAGCCGGGCCTGTTCGTCGCTGGCCCGGAAGAATTTCTGGAAAATACGTTCCTGGTCTTCGGAATTGATGCCAATCCCGGTGTCGCGCACGGCCACCAGGAGGGCACGCGACCGGCCATCCTCCGCCCAGCGCAAGGTCGCCGGTTCGGCGTAGACCGTAATTTCCCCGCCAGGCGGCGTGTATTTATGGGCGTTGCTGATCAGGTTAGACATGACCTGTAACAGGCGATAACAGTCGCACCAGACGCGCGGTAAATTATCCGGCAAGGCCAGGGTGAGCTTCTGTTGCTTCTCCTCAAGCTGACTCCCAATTGATTTTACCACGTCTGCCACCACTTCGACCAACGAAACGGCCTCGTATTCCAGGCGCAGGTGGCCAGACTCAATGCGGGAAATGTCGGCCAGGTCGGAAACGAGCCGGGCCATCCGGTCGGCGTTGCTGCGAATGGTATTGAGAAAGTTGATCTGCTCTTCGGAGGTTGGCCCGGCCGCACCCATTTTCAGCAGGTCAATATAGCCCTGGATAGCCGTCAGAGGGGACTTTAGCTCGTGCGTCACCACCGAGACAAACTCGCTTTTGGCCTGGTTGGCGGCCACAGCCTCGTCGCGGGCCACGGCCAGCTCTTGCAGGGCCGTCTCCAGCTTCTGATGTTCTTCTACCAATTCTCGCGTGCGGTCCTGCACCCGCTGTTCCAGGCTGGCGTACAGGTTTTGCAGGTGTTGGGCCATGTTGTTAAAGTTTTCACTCAGGTCGGTGATCTCGTCCTTGAGTAAAAAGTAGGAAGCTTCTACGCGCTGGCTAAAGTTGCCCTGGCTGATTTGGGTGGTGGCCTCGGCCAGCCGGGCCAGCGGCCGGCCGAAGGTGACCAGGAAGGCGGCCAGGACCACCAGGCTGACCAGAATGACGGCGCCGGCGAAGATAAAAAGCACGGCCTGGATATCCCGGTTGACCTGGAAAAGATCGCTCAATGGCTGTGTAACCAGAACGGTCGCCTCCGGCCGGTCGTCCAGGACCAGCGGGAGGGCCAGCAAACGAAACTGCCGGCCGTCGCCATAGGAGATATTGCGCGCTGTCACATTGCCGGCCGGATCAACAAACCCTTGCTGCAAGAGCAACTCGTAGCCGCTTTCCTGATCAATGGTTGAGACAATGACGGCGTTGTCGGCGACGATGGCCACGTCGGTGTCTAATATGTCGCTAATTTCGGTAACAAACAGATCGTCAACGAAGAAGACGGCCAGAATGACGCCTTCTACCTCGGTGTTGGCACCCATGGCCCGGACGGGTGCTGCGCCAATAATTTGCGAGGACTGCGGGGCAATGACAATTCCGCTGGCCGCCTGGCCGGTGGACAGAACGCGAGCGACCAGCTCATCCCGAATTTGAATCGTTTGTTCGCTGGCCTGGAAGCGCCGGGCCACTACCGGCCCGCCGTAAATGAGCGGCAGCTCTCCAGGCTGGAAATCCGGCCCGTAGAAGCTCAGCTCTTGCAGGCCCAGTTGTTCTTTGCGTTCGGCCAGGACCCCGGTGAGAAATTCCAGGTCCTCGTGGGCCTGGTCTACCTCAGGCAGGTTGGCGACGAAGTTGGCGCTCAGGAGGGCCTGGGCTTCCGAATCTTCCAGCAGGGCGGCCACCGATTCGGCCGCCTGGCTGAGCTGGCGGTCGGCTTCGTCCTGGATGCGGCGCGAGACCAGGTTGGTGGCCGTGGGCAGGAGGATGACCAGGACCAGCGCCGTAATGAGGAGAAACGGCAGGACCAGCTTCCACCGGATGCTCAGGTGTCGCTGAAAGTGAATACGCCGCAGTAAGTGAGACATGATCACTTAACCGGGCCAGGCTTCGCCGGCCGGGGCCGGCTGCGCCGATAAAGGGGGTAAATCGCCGCCAGGGCGACCAGAGCGACGCCGAGACCAAGAATCATAAACCAGTTAGGGCCTGGCGATTCAACGTCCGGCAGCGGCTCAACGTGTTCCACGAATTCGGGAGCCAGGGCGGCGGCCGGCACTTCCCTGTCCACCGGCTGGAGGTCGTTTTGCAGGTAATGGACGAGGGCCGTGGCGTCATCGGCCGTCATTTCGGCAAAGAACTGCCAGGGCATGACTACCAGGCGGCGGCCGTCGGGACGAATGCCGGAGATTAAGGCCCGGCGGAGGTCGGCTTCGCTCCAATCGCCGATACCGGTTTCCGGGTGGGGGGTAATGTTGCCGCCGTAGACGATGCCCCACGGCCCTTCAAAGGGCTGGCCGCCGGCCAGGTATTGTTCCAGGATGGGCTGGCCGGTGTTGGGGTCGGCCGGCGTATGGCAATCGGTACAACCCATGACGGCCGTGGCCAGGTAGCGGCCGCGGGCGGCCGTGTCTTCCGGGTCCGGGGCCGTAATACCTTCCTGCAGCGGCAGGCTGGGCATGCCCTCGGTGGGGACACGTAGTTCTTCAGGGACCTTGTTCTCAACCGGGGGCAGGGAACGGAGATAGGCGATGATGGCTGCCACGTCGGCGTCGGCCATGTTGTTGTAGAGGGGATAGGGCATGAGGGGGAATAACTGGCGGCCGTCGCGGCTGGCGCCGGT
Organism: Chloroflexota bacterium; assembly: GCA_022616275.1. GTDB lineage: Bacteria > Chloroflexota > Anaerolineae > Promineifilales > Promineifilaceae. Next base: position 48,531 of record JAKEFB010000182.1, on the reverse strand, counting down.
CTGGATGGCTGTCTTGATCTCCTCGTCGGTCCAGGCCCCCAGGCCGGTCTCTTCGTCCGGGGTGAGGTTAGCAGAAGCCAGTAAGCCGGCCGGCCCCAGGCTGAAAACCCGGCCGCCGGCAAACAGGCGATCTTCGTCCAGCGCGTCGCGTTCAAAGAGGGCCAGCGTGCGCGCCTGTTCGGTGGTCAGGTTTGGCAAATCGGCATACTCTGGCTTAAAGGGGGTGTGGCAGCCGACACAGCCGGCAATGGTCGCCAGGTACTCGCCCTGCCTGACCAGGTCGTCAAACTGGCGGGCCGGGGTAGCTGTTGTTTGCTCGACCCCCATGGCCAGAGCCAGGAACAGGATAAGCAAAACCAGAATGGCACGCGGCCGGGTGTAACGCATAACAAGTCCTCACAGAGTAATTGGCGTTTAGAGCGAGAGCCAGCAACCAGCACGGTTATTGTATTCACCTTTGAGGTAAACGCTACTGTGTATTTTACAGGAGTTTCCTATCCCTGGTAAGGTCTTTGGCTAGGAGTAAAGTCCTACCGGGTGGACGGCCGTTCTTTTTGGCGTGTTGGCAGTAGTCGAAGTTATACTGGAGCCTACAAAAGTCCTGGCAGACTTTTGTAATCTAGTCGTGATGAGGAGAAGATGCGCAAGAAAGCTATTTTAATCACAGGGGCAGCCGGGGAAATTGGCCTGGCGCTCATTGAAAAACTGTTAGCCCAGGATGAAGCCCGGTTGCTGACGTTGGACCTGCGACCGCTGCCGCCAGAAACAATGGGCACCGTGACTCACATGGAGGGGGATATTCTTGATGCAGCTCTCCTGGCCCGGGTGGTCAGTGAATATGAGCTTGAGGCCATTTATCACCTGGCAGCCTTGCTTTCCACGCGCAGTGAGTTCTCGCCGGAGATGGCCCACCGGGTCAACGTGGATGGCACGCTGCGTCTGATGCAACTGGCGGCCGATCAATCGGAACGGCGTGGCCAGCCGGTGCGCTTTATCTTTCCCAGCTCGATTGCCGCCTACGGCATGCCCGACCTGCAAACCAAGGCCCAGGCGGGTAGGGTGAAGGAGGGGGAATGGAATTATCCGGCCACGATGTACGGTTGCAACAAGCTCTACTGCGAGTTGTTAGGCAGTTACTTTAGCCGCCACTACCAGCAGTTGGCGGCCAGGCGGCCGGAGTTGATAGACTTTCGCTGCCTGCGTTTTCCCGGTCTAATCAGCGCCTTCACTATGCCCAGCGGCGGAACCAGCGATTACGCCCCGGAGATACTGCACGCTGCGGCTAAAGGTGAACCGTATCACTGTTTCGTCCGGCCGGATACACGTATTCCGTTTATGGTTATGCCCGATGCTATTACAGCCCTGCTCACCCTGGCCCAGGCCCCGGCCGAGACGCTGAGCCGGCAGGTATACAACGTCACCAGCTTTAGCCCGACGGCCGGCGAGGTGCGTGAGTTGGTCTTACGGGCGTTTCCCGAGGCTCGGATTGATTACCAGCCGGACCACAAACGCCAGGGGATCGTGGATAGCTGGCCGGCCGACCTGGACGATAGCGCCGCCCGGCAGGATTGGGGATGGCGGCCGGCCTACGACATCAGGCGGGCCTTCGACGATTATTTAATTCCGAATATTCGGCGCCGGTATCAGGTGTAGGGGCACGGCGCGCCGTGCCCCTACAATTGCCTATTCGATGACCAGGCTGGTGGCCAGGATGGTGAAGTTGCCGCCGAAGCCGACGAAGCCGCTGATGCGAACTTCGTAATCGCCGTCGGCGGTGGGGGTGAAGGCGAGCACTTCCGGTTCGCCGGAGAGGCCGTCGTCAAGGCTAGACAGCGAGGTGCCGCCGGCGTCGTACACGTCAAGCACCGCGTCAAACTCTTCCGACGGGTCCACGACGACCAGGAGTGTTTCGCCGGCCGGGACGAAGAAGGTGTAGCTGGCGAACTGGTCGTTCGGGACGTTGCCCGATTCGTTGACCAGGGCGACGGCCGGGTCGGGGATGGCAATGAAGTAGGAGCCGCTGCCCCCGGCGAAACCCGCCACCCGGGCGTAGTAGTCGCCGTCTATATTGGGCTGGAAGGGGATGACTTCTGCTTCGCCGGAGAAGCCACTATCCACTTCGACGATCACGCCGCCGTTGCTGTCGTAAATGGCCAGGGTGGCATCCAGGTTTTCGTCGGTGGGAACAAGGACCAGCGTCGTAGTTACACCGGCTACACCGGGGAAGACGAAGGTGTGTTCGTTGCCGGCCAGGGTGTCGGCGTAAAACTCACCCACAGCCAGGGGGATGGTCTCGCCGCTTACCCCACTGCCGCCTTCGTTAATGGTCAGGGTGAAATCGCCGCCCGCGCCGGCAAAGCCCCGGACGTTGACGAGGTACTGGCCGTCAGCCTGGGGGGTAAAGACCAGAACCTCAGAGCCAGTAATGGTGTCGTCTACTTCGGCCACGATGCTGCCGGTCTGGCCGTCCAGGATTTCCAGGACGGCATCCAGTTCTGACGTGTCGAGGATGAGGGTAATGGCGGTGTTAGCCACGAGTTGGAGGCTGTACCGGACCTGCCCGTCCTGGGGGACGACGCCGGTGTAGGTGTTGCCAACCGCGGCCGGGATGACCTCGCCGCTGGGAACCGGGGTAATGTCAGTGGGCAAGAAAGGGGTAGCGGTGACGGTCGGCTGGCTGACCTGGATGGTATTGATCATTGCCTCCAGAACCGGCAGGAATTCCTTTTCGGTAGCCGCGGGGGTGGCCCCGATGGCCACGGCCGCCCGGTTGCCGTTGAAAATAACGGCGGCGATGGCCACAAAGGGGATGCCGTCGTCGCCAGTGCCGTTAATGGTGGCAATGGCCGCGTCCTGGCCCTGAATTTGGGTGGCTGTCGGTCCGCTGACAACACTCTGGTCTTCGCCCAACTCAAAATCGGCGATAGCTTCGGTGAGCGCGGCGGCCGGGTCGGTGCTGGTGAATTCGCTGCTGTCGCCGGCAATGATTACAAAAATTCCGCCTTCCCGGATGTCGGTATCGCCGAGCAAGGCCGGGTCCGAAGCGGCCGTGATGAAGAAGGCGTCGTCAACAGTCCAATCTTGGGGGTAACCGAAAGTAATGCCATTGACATCGCTGGTGAAGGTGGTGAAGTTGGCGGCGAAGTCCGGCGTGGCGGTGGCTTCGGGGGTGTTGGTGGGCGCTGGCGTGTTGGTAGCGGCCGGGGTGTCGGTAGCGGCCGGGGTGTTGGTGGCTTGCTCGCCGCCGAGCGGGCCGCAAGCCAGGGCCGGCAGCATCAGCAGCAGCAAGGCCATCAATATAAGGAATAACGGTTTTATCTTCATTTTTCTTCTACTCCTGCTCAAATTGGAATAAGGATACCGGCCGGCCTAAGGGCGCAGCCGATTCATATCACGAGGGAATAAGGTGACTTCCTGGACGTTCTTTTGCTGCAGCAGGCTGGCCAGGAGCCGTTCCAGGCCCATGCCGAAGCCACCGTGGGGCGGCATACCGTACTTGAACGCTTCAAAGTACTCCTGGAAGGTTTCGGGGTTGTAGCCATAGGCCGCGGCCGCTTTGAGGTAATCGTCGTAACGGTGCAGCCGCTGCCCGCCGGTGACCACTTCCAGCCCGCGGAAGAGAAGGTCGAAGCTGTTGGAATAGGCCGGGTCGTCCGGGTTGGCGTGGGTGTAGAACGGCCGCTTGACCATGGGGTAGCCGGTGACAAACAAGAAGTCGCTGTCAAACTCGCTTTTAGCCCACTGGCCCAGCACCCGCTCGTGCTCGGGGGCCAGGTCCGGCTCGCCGGCCACGTCGGTGAGGCTAAATCTCTCTATCAGCAAATTTTGCGCTTCGGGGAAGTAGATCCAGGGGATTTGCGCCGGCACGCGCGGCGGCTCGACCTGGAGCAACTCCAGAGCGCCGGCGTAATGAGTTGGCAAATAAGCCATCATGTCGGCTAGCAAGGCATTCAACGTGGCCATGACGTCGAAATGGTTGCGGATGAAACCCATTTCCATGTCCAGGCTGACGTACTCGTTCAGGTGACGGCTGGTGCTGTGGGGTTCGGCCCGGAAAACAGGGGCCACTTCATAGACTCGCTCAAAAACGCCGACCATGATTTGTTTATAGAATTGCGGGCTTTGGGCCAGGTAGGCAGTCTTGTCAAAGTACTTGACCGGAAAAACGTTAGCTCCGCTTTCGGTGGCCGAGGCGACCAACTTGGGCGTTTGAATCTCGGTAAACCCCCGCTTTTGCAGCCCGGCGCGGAAGGCAGCCATCAGGCCGGCCGAGAGGGTGAGCACGGCCCGCCGGCGCGGATGGCGGTGGCCGACGGCGGCGTGGTCGAGAAAGACAGGCAGCGAAGCCCGGACTTCTTTTTTGGCCAATTCAAAAGGCAAGACGTCGTGGACCGGGGAGATGACCGTCACGGCCGCCTGGTGTAATTCGACGCCCAATTCCGTCGGCCCTTCCTGGACCAGGCCGGTGACTTCGACCACGGTTTCCCGTTGCAGTTCGGCCAGGGGCTGGAGTTCTTCCGGGCTGAGGACCACCTGGGCAATGGCGCTACGGTCCCGCACCAGCAAGAAGTTGACCTGGCCGACTTTGCGGACGTTGTGGACCCAGCCGGCGATTTTCACGCGCTGGCCAACCTGCCGGGGCAGGTCGTTGTTTATCGTTCGTTCCATAGGGGCCGTGTTATACTGAAGATTGGCATTTTTGCCCAATGGCCAGAAGTTAGGGGCTTGAGTTAGAGTGAGAGTAAGTTTATGCTTACTCTCACTCTAACTCAAGTGTAGTATTATTGTTGACTATGCCGCGAAAGGGCCTGACCAGGTACGCCTGGCTTTCTATCGTCACCGCTATCCTGACCATCTTGTTAAAGGCGACCGCTTACCTGGTCACCGGCTCGGTTGGCCTGCTTTCCGACGCGCTGGAATCGAGCGTGAACCTGGTGGCGGCCGTCCTGGCGCTGGTCGTCCTGACTGTGGCCGCCCAACCCCCAGACGAAGAGCACGCCTACGGCCACGACAAGGCGGAATATTTTGCCGGCGGCGCGGAGGGGACGCTCATCCTGGTCGCGGCCGTAACCATTGCCGTTTCGGCGATCGGCCGCCTGTTATCTCCCCGGCCCCTGCAACAACTGGATATTGGCCTGGCCATTTCCCTGGTCGCGGCTTTGCTCAACCTGATCGTTGCCCGCGTATTGCTCCAGGCCGGCCGCCAATACCGTTCGGTCACCCTGGAGGCAGACGCCCACCATTTGATGACCGACGTCTGGACGTCGGCCGGCGTGCTGTTGGGTGTGGCGGCCGTGGCCCTGACCGGCTGGCAACCGCTAGACCCGTTAATTGCCCTGGTGGTGGTCACCCAGATTATTCGCTCCGGTGTACGGTTGGTGCGGGGGGCGGTATTGGGGCTGATGGATACAGCTCTGCCGGGGGAGGAGATCGAGAAGATCACCCAGGTCCTGGAGGACCACGCCACCAATGGCGTCCAGTACCACGCCTTGCGAACACGCCAATCAGGCGCGCGCCGCTTCGTCTCGGTCCACATCCAGGTCCCCGGCGACTGGTCGGTGCAGAAAGGCCACACCTTGCTGGAGGAAATCGAGCGGGATTTGCGCCAGACGCTCACCCCCCTGTCGGTCTTTACCCACCTGGAACCGTTGGAGGACCCACGCTCGTGGGAGGATATTTCGCTGGTGCGGGATGATCAGGTGGAGTAGAGATTGGAGATTGGAGATTGTTAATCTCCAATCTCTAATCTCTGATCTTTGGTGGCTACGCGCCAGTGGTAGAGGACCAGCCCGATGACGCCTCCAGCCAGGGTGGTGAGCAGCCCAGCCCAGCCGCCTAACTGTTCCAAGGCGGCCGCGCCGGGCAGACCCAGGGCAAAATAGTTATAAAGAATCAGGCTACCAACGACGCCCCATAGAATAGAGCGGACGATCTGGCTCATGTTGTTTTGCCCGTTGCGGCCGAGGAGATAGCCGGTGCTGCCGATGAGCGCCAGGCCCAGGCCAATGGATAACAGCATGCCGACGCTGGCCAGGAAGTTTTCCAGGGGTGGCTTTTCGTCAGGCGGGAAGGGCGTAAGGGTGGCGGTGGGTCGTGGTCGTGGGGTGGCGGTGGGGGTTGGCGTGCCGGTGGACGTGGGCGTGCCAGATGGCCTGATGGTCGGCGAAGGAGGGACGGTGGGCGGGGAAACGGGCGTATTGATGCTGACGATAGCGTTTTCACCGATGACGATGTCCACTTCCTGGGAAGCGCTGGCCTCGCCGGCCACGGCCGTGATGCGGAAATTGCCGGCGCGGGCCTGTAGCAGGTAATCCAGGTTGGCGATACCACCAACGGTGGGCCGTTCAGCAATGACGTTTTCAAAACCCTGGATGCGGTCTACCTGGACAAATTGGACCGGCGTGCCATCTGGCACCGGGTTGCCGTTGTGGTCGCGGATAATTCCCGTCTGCAGCCGCAGTGTAGCTCCAGGCACCACCTCCAGGGGTTGTTCGCTGGGTGGCGACTGGGGCTGGCCGCGGTCCACGATGTACAGCTCGATAACCTGGTTAGGATTGGGTTGGGTAACTTTGAACAACTCGTAGCCAATTCCCTCGACGTCTACCGGCGGCCGGCCGCGCAGCGGTGATTCCTGGAATAAGGCCCGCACCGAGGCATCTACGAAAGAATCAATTTTGCTGTAGACGCCGAAATAAGCTGTCAATCTGCTAATTTCGGTCGTGTCCAGGTAGTAGGGAGCATTGTAAGCAAAGACAATGACGCGCGTGTTACGAATAATGTCCGGCCGTTGGGCCAGGAACAGGTGCAGGGCATCTGAGGCGGCCGCCTCAGGCGTTGGTCTTAAGAGGGCAAAGATGACCCAGTCGGCGTTCTGTAAAGCCGCCTGCACCTGGAGAGGAACCGGCAGCGTAGGGGTAGGGGTGAGGGCGGCCGGTGGGTTTTCCGGGGCTGGCGCCTCTCCTTCGGCCGGGGTAGCTGTGGGGGTCACCGTAGGAGTGGGCGCTGGAATGGCCTCGGGGCTGATGGCCAGGAATTCCTTCAGCTCGGCAAAGGTAAAGCTGCGAATTTGCCCTGGCTGTACCTGGCCGGTGGCCGCTGGTCCGTAAAGAGCCAGCATGCGTTCTTCCAGGTCTTTTTGACCCAGCATAGGGTGGGCCGGGCAACTACTGCACTGCTGGGTCTGGCGCTCGTCGGTAAAGACGACGATGTTGTCATTCAGGCCAGGCGGCAATTGCTCGATCAGATCCGTAGGATTGGGCGAGATGAGCGTTACCGCTGATTGGGCCAGGTCGAACATGGCTGCCTGGCCCTGATTCAAGACGGCCGGTAGGGCCGCGGCGTCTACCAACACCTGGCCGGGGTTGAAATTGCCACCGTACAGACGCAGCTTCAACTGCAAAATGCGCCGGACGGCGTCATCTACTCGCTGCTGGAAGGTTTGATCCGTTTCATACTTCTCCCGGAACCAGGTGATCGTGTCCCGAATATTAGCCAGTTGGACGCTGTAGGGGGCCCGGCCCAGGGCAAAGTCGGATAGATAGAGCAGGTCATTGCCGGCAAAGAGGGCATCTTTGGCCACGCGCCGGTGGGGGAATTCCTGCTCGGTGTCGTCGTAGAAGCGCTCCACAGCCCGCGCTCCCAGGGAATCGGAAACAAGCAGGCCGCCGCTGGCGCGCCAGCCGGCCATCTCCGAGAGCTGCATCAGCGTGCTCAGGGCCTGGGGGTCAAAGCTGACCGGTAGTGTCGTCGCCCGGATATTGCCCTGGAAGCCCTGATAACGGACGTGCGAGGTGAGCAGGCCATCTATGGTGGCTTCGGTTGTACTGGCGCCACCAGTAACGGCATTACCAGTAACGGCAAAGAACGGGGCCAGCTCAATTTGCTTGAGCTGCTCCAGTGATTTGCGAACAGTGGAGACTTCTTCGTTGAGCGGCCGGTCGCTGCTGCCGTAGCCAGGGAAATGCTTGGCAATGACGGCAATGCGGCTGTTGCTGCCGGTGTGAACGCCGGCCGTGTAAGCCTGCCCCATCAACCCGACCCAGAATGGGTCGCCGCCAAAAGTCCGGGTGCCCAGATCTCCCTGGCTGGAGGGCCCCAGGTTTTCCAGGACGTCCAGGGATGGTCCCAGGAGCAGGTTAATGCCGGTGGCCGACAGTTCCCGGCCGACGATTTCACCTACCACGCGGCTATTGTCCGGCTGCCAGGTGGCGCCGATAGCCATCTGGTTGGGAACCTCGGTCAGGCCGTTCAAAATCTGGGTAAACGGCGCGCCGTCGCCTTCATGAACAGTGGCAATGAACAGGGGGACAGGGATGCCAATGGGGGTAGGCGTTGGGAAGTTGGCCGACAAGATACCGTCTTCCCCTTCTTCGACCGGCTCGTCCAGGGCCTCTGACCCCAGCAGAGCCAACCGTTGCAAGGCGTTGGTCAGTTCGGCCACCTGTAGGGGCGCATTTTCCTGGCTGGTAATGTTGTCATTTTCGGCCAGTAGCATGACGCCCCCCACCTGGTAATTGAGGACCAGGTCGGCAATGTCGCTGCCGGCCGTGACCTCGTTCCCAGTAAAGGTGACCAGAAAGAGCTGGCCAACCCGCTCGGCGACGGTCATGTTTTCCAGCAGGGCCTGGGCTTCAGCCGCCCACTCTGTTTCCTGGGCTGATGCCGGCGGGGCCGGCTGCCAGGCCGAGGCCAGCAATATCAGGACGATCCAGAAGCGCCACAATCTTTTCATGGCTGAACAACTACCCTAGACCAAATATTTGAAAGGGCCATCCAGGTGAAGTATACTGACTGGCCTTTGGCAGGACAAGGTAAGAGTTAGAGCTAGAGCTAGAGTTAGAGTTAGAGCGCGGGTGCTCTAACTCTAATTGTAAAGGTTGGGTTATGACGGGTAGAAGCCGTGATATTTTAACTGTTGTGATGGTTTTTCTGTTGGCCATTACCGCTTTCGTGGCCGGTTACGCGGTCAACGACTTTGTTGAGCTGCGGACAGGCAGAGCCCTGGCCAACAGTGAGCAGGGAGATTTCGCCATTTTCTGGGAGGCCTGGGGATGGGTTGAGCAAAGCTACATTGGCGAGATACCCACCTCCCAACAGTTGGCCTATGGGGCTATTCGTGGCGCGTTGGGCGTACTCAATGATCCTTACACGATTTTCATTGAGCCGGCCGTGCGCGAACAGGAACGAGACTCCCTGCGCGGCAACTTTGGTGGCATCGGCGCAACCCTGGAGCGCAATGAAAACGGCGACGTGCTCCTGACGCCGATTCCCGGCAACCCGGCCGAAGTAGCCGGTATTCTGGAAGGGGATATTTTGCTGGCAGTGGATGGCCAGGAGATTACGGCCGAAATGACGGTGGAGGAAATAGCCCAGATGATTCGTGGCGAAAAGGGGACGGCCGTCACCCTTACTGTGGTACACCCGGGTGCGGCCGGGCCGGTAGAAATTGAGGTCCAACGGGCTGACATCTTGATCCCATCGGTTACTTTCCGTCTGTTGCCGGAAGACTCAACTATTGGCTACATTCAGTTGACTCGCTTCAGTGCGGAAAGCAGCGGCGAGGTGCAGCAGGCGATCCTTGGCCTCCAGGAACAAGGCGCCGAAAAGTTAATCCTGGACCTGCGCCATAACGGCGGTGGCCTGCTGGACGCGGCCGTGGACGTGAGCGACCTCTTCTTGAGTTCCGGGCCAATTCTTTACCAGGTCAGCCGGGCCGAGGAAGAAAGGGTCTTTTCGGCTACGGAGGAAAATGTGGCCGGGGTCATGCCCCTGGTGGTCCTGGTGGACGAGGCCACAGCCAGCTCGGCCGAGATTGTGGCCGGGGCGCTGCGTGATCACCAGCGCGCTATCCTGGTCGGAGCCACGACTTTTGGCAAAGGGTCTGTCCAACTGGTCTATGATTTGAGCGATGGTTCGTCGGTCCACGTCACCTCGGCCCGGTGGTTCACCCCCAACCGCCACCAGATTGACCAACAGGGTCTGGCCCCAGACATTGTCGTTGAGATAACACCCGAGGCCGTGGCCGACGGTCGGGACGAGATATTGGAGCGGGCGGTGGCCTATCTCCAAAACGGAAATTAGTTATGTCTATTTCATCAAGAAACACAATTTTGAAACTGGCGGCCGGCCTGGGGTTTATCTTCTTTTGCGCCTGCCTGGTCCTGGCCGGTTTTGTCATCGGCCGGCGCTCGCTGGCAGGCAGTACGCCAACAGGGACGACGGTGATCCAGGTGGAGAACAACCCGGCGACGGCCGGCGGCCAGACGACGGAACCAACCGCGGCCACGGCCACCGATAATGGATTGCCCCAACCGACCGAAACACAACCCAATGTGCCGGCCACCGAAACGGCCGGCCAGCCGACGGAAACAACCGTCAACACGCCGTCGCAGCAGACGCCAATTGACCTGACGGCCGAAGATTTACAACTGCTGATCCGGGTCTGGAGCATCATTCGCAGCGAGTTTGACGGCGAGTTGCCTTCGGAGGAGGAGGTGGTCTACGAGGCCATTATTGGCTCGTTGGGGTTGCTGGAAGATCCTCATACCAGCTTCCTGACGCCAGAGGTGGCCCAACGCTTCCGGGAGCAACTGGACGGCAGCTTTGAGGGGATTGGGGCGTTTGTTAACCTGAGTGAAGAGGGTTATCTGGTGATTGAACGGCCGATTGAGGGCCAGCCGGCCGACCTGGCCGGGTTGGAGGCGGGTGACCTGGTGACGGCCGTGAATGGCGAGTCGGTGCTGGGTAAGAGCCTGGACGAGATCATTGCCGAGGTCAAAGGGCCGCGCGGCACTTCGGTGACGTTGAGCATTCTGCGGGAAGGGCAGACCGAGTCATTTGACGTGACGATTGTTCGCGACCTGATCGAGATCCCTATCGTGGAAGCGGAAATGTTGGACGGCAACATCGCCTACGTGCATCTGACCAGCTTCAGCAGCAACGCCGAACAACGCCTGCTGGAGGCGCTTGAGGCGTTAATGGCCCAGGAGCCACGGGCTGTGATCCTGGATTTGCGCGATAACCCTGGCGGCTTTTTGAACCAGGCCGTGGCGGTGGCCGACGTCTTCCTGCCGGAAGGGGTGGTCCTTTACCAACGCGACCGGAATGGGGTAGAAGAGGTCTTTGAAGCCGACAACGGAGATATTGCCGAGACCATTCCCCTGGTCGTATTGGTAAACGCCGGTAGCGCCAGCGCTTCGGAAATTGTGGCCGGGGCTATCCAGGACTACGGGCGAGGGGTGTTGATCGGCGAGTTGACCTTTGGCAAGGGCTCGGTCCAGACAGTCCACGACCTGCCGGATGGCTCAGAGCTGCGGGTAACCATTGCCCGCTGGTATACGCCGCAAGAGCGGCTGATTGACCAGTTGGGTATTACCCCCGACATCGAGGTGGCCACGCCGGAAGAGTTTGGCGGCGAGGCCGATACCCAGTTGCAGCGAGCGATTGAGTATATTCTGACAGGGAATTAGTGAAACAAAAGGGCGTGAAAAACGTGGCCACCAACCGGCAGGCCAGTCACGATTACGAATTACTGGAGCGGTTCGAGGCCGGCCTGGCCCTCACCGGGAGGGAAATTAAGTCGGTGCGGGCCAACAAGGTTAACCTGCAGCGCAGCTTTGTCCAGAACAGGGATGGCGAGCTGTGGCTGATGGAGGCGCACATTTCGCCCTATGAACACGCCAGCCATGAGAAGCATGAGCCGACCCGGCCGCGTAAGCTGTTGCTCCACCGGCGGGAAATCAACAAGATTATAGAAGCCCTGACGACCAAGGGGCTGACGATGGTGCCAACCCGGCTCTATCTGAAGGATGGGTTGGCCAAGATTGAAGTAGCCCTGGCCCGGGGCAAGAAGAAGTATGACAAACGGGCGGCGATGGCCAGGCGGGACTCCGACCGCCAGGTGGAACGGGCGCTACGGGAAAAGTACCGGTAGGGGCTTGATGCATCAAGCCCCTACGCAACCCCTCGGGGATCTCGCCGGGCTACAACCAGCAACAGGATAACCAGGGCGACAAGGCCCAGGACATAGAGGATGTTAGCCGTCTGAGCCGGCCGCTCTGGGCTGGTCGGGGGCGGAGTGCTCGTCGCGCCGGCCGCGCCGACGGCCGGGGGGAGCGTTGGCTGGGTGGGATCTGTTTCCACGCCTTGCTGTAAAAGAAAAGCTATGATGAGTTCTACTTGCTGGGGCGTCAGGCGCTGAGCGTAGTCCCGGGGCATGACGTTGGCCGGGCAGGGGCTACCGGGGCAGTCCGCGACCAGAAAGGCGTTGGGTTCGAGGATGGACTGGCGCAGGTAGGCTTCGGCCGGCAGGCCGGGAACGCGCTGGCCGGCCGTGGCGCCAATGTTGGACAGGTCCGGCCCCACCTGGCCGCTCTCGTTGAGGCTGGCGATGCTGTGGCACGCGCCACAGCCGCCGTTAAGGATGGTCGTGGCAGCGTCGTCGCCGGCAATGGGACGAGGGGAAGGAGTGACAAGGGGAGGGGATGAGGGGGTGACAAGGGGAGGGGGTGAGGGGGAGAGGGGGGGAGAGGGTATGGGAGTGATCAGGGATGGTTGGGGGAGGTCGTTGGTGGGTTCGACGCGGAGGATGGCTTCGCAGGGGGAGAAGGCCGGTTCGGGGTCGGGGACGCACCAATAAGGGACGCTTTTCTTCGTTTTGAGGATGGGCACGTACCAGAGCACGACGTTTTCGCTGGCCAGCGGCTGGCCGTCCAGGTAGCCGGCCGGCGGCTGGAAGGTGTCGGCCGGGCCGGTGTGGATGGGGCCATCTCCCTCGTTTTCGTTCCAGCGCAGCATAAAGAGCCGGCCCTCGTCCAGCCCCAACGGGTCGGTGGCTACCGGCCGCCAGTAGTAGCCCAGGTCGCCTGAAGCGGTGAAGAGCTTTTCGCCGCCGGGCGACAATTCCTGGAATAGCGGCAACATCTCTTCACCGGCCATTTCCTGCCATTGGTTGCCGGTAAAGGTCCACACGGCTTCATTCGGCCGGTTGTCCAGCTCCAGGTCTATGCGCCAGAAGGGGCGGTAGATAGACAGGTCGTCGCAGCCGGGGCCGTGGGAGACGAAACGAAGCTCAAAGGCCCCGTTGGCGAAGAAACGGATAACCTGTTCGTAGCGGTAACAGCAGATACAGTTGGGCCAGCGTAAAAATTCAGTGTAGAGCTGGCGGACCTCGAAGCCGTCGCCCAGGTCGTTGACGAGGGTGCCCAGGTGGGGCGGCACCGAAGAACGGAAGCCGATTTCGTCGCGGTAGCCGCCGGGCCAGGTGGCGTACCAGGCCTCAACCTGGCCGACTTTGGCGCTGCGGAAGATGAGCCGGCCGTCGTAGGTGGCGTCGCTGAAGTTGAGGCCGTCGTGGGCGGTCATTTCCCAACAGACGTTCCAGTCGTATTGCTCGTGGCAGCCGTTCTCAAAGCGCGGCCCCTGGAGGGTAGGGCGGGTGTAAGCCCGGTCCGGCCGGCCGCGGGTGTAGAAGACGCGGGCCACTTTTTCCGTTTCCATGTTGACCAGGACGTGGAAAACCCGGCCGCTGCCGTCAGGGGCCAGGAAGGTCAGGTCCACGCACCAGTCATGGTGGCAGGCCTCGCCGGCCAGCCAGGCGGACATGGGAACCATCATTAAATCGCCGGGCTTGATCTCGCCCAGGACGGCCGTGACCTGAGGGTCGGCGGCGGCCACGGCCAGGGCGTGGGGCAGAACTGTCTGGCTGGCCCCCGGCCGGGCAGTGGGGTCGGCCCAGGCATCCACGACCCGGCCGCTGGCCAGCTCGACGACGGCCTCGACCGTGCCGCCGTCGGTATAGTCGTAAAAGGTCACGTGGGCGCAGGTGTTGGCCTGGCAACCGGGGCCAGGCCGGGGCGCTCGCCAGGAAGCCGACTCTGCCTGGCCCAGGGGCACGGCGTAGAGAAAATCGAAGGCGTTGCCGGCCAGCAGGCGGGCCACTCGCGGATCGGCCAGGGCCAGGGCCTCGGCTCGTTCCTGGTCTATGGCTAACTCCGGGGAATCGGCCGCCCGGGCGCCTTTGGCTACGGCTACCCGGATCGGCCGGGCGGGCGCCGGCCGCAGCAACATGGCCAACAGAAGGAGCAGTAGGGCGACGACGGCAACTTTGACGCTTCGTTGAATGAGTTCACCTTTCTGTTAGGAGGCCAACGCCTGAAGTTTTAGCTGCCCATACCCACCTGGTTAGCGGAAGTGTCCTTTAATAGCGTCTGGGAGAGGAGTTTTTGTTCCTGCACCATTACTTCACGTCGCCAAAGGTGTAGCAGCCTGTTTCCGGGCCGCTGGTAATGTCATTCCGGCAGTAGCCACAAATAGGACAGCAATGACCCAGGCCGGCATGGTGCTGCGCATCATTTGTGGCGGCCGGGTGTCCAGGTCATCCGTGCTCTTGCTTCGTCGGCGTATTGTCGGGGTCTTTTTTAAAAGCGCGAGCAATGGCACGCCACAGATGGAGGTAATGACCTATTCCAACCAGGATGAAAGCCAGGATTGCCCCGTAGACGACCACAGTAGCCAATGGGCTATCTGGGTGGACAGAGGCCCAGGCGGCCAGATAAAAGAAGATAGCCCCAAGTAAGAGACCCACGCCCAGGATAATAACCAGGCGGATAATTCTGGTCTTTATTCTAGACCAGGGAGTTGCCGAATGGTTATTGGGTGACATTGTCCAGACTACTGACCGGTTTTTGCCTGAGCCGGCGGGCGATAATAATGGCTGCGATACAGACGGCGATGAGAATAATGAATTCCAGGTAAGAAGCGTACCCGGCCCCCTCTTGGCCGAACAAGAGCCCTAAAATCACACCGGCCGTAAATGCTATCGGCAGAGGTGAAGCTAACAACAGTCCAAATAGCCGGGCGCGGGGCGGTTCGACGTGGTATTCCCCCTTGCCAAAAAGGAGCTTGAACAGCTTGTCAGGAAGCTTGCCTGTTATGAGAGCCAAAATTCCGGCAATAAACAGCAATATTTCGACAATTAAAAGACACATATATCCCTCCTTAGCTTGACTTAAATGTACGAGGCTATTCCACTTTCAAAAGCCTCACTATCCCTATACTTGACGCCATGCAAGGCTTCGTACAAAGCGTACGTACCCCGGTAAAAATGCGCTCGCTCCAGCATGGAGCCTATTTCCGGATAGGTTTCGTAAAAGCGGGCGAAAAATGATTCGCCCAAGGTTGAGACTGCGGCAATATCGAGCGCCGGGTCGCCCAGGCCGGCAAAGCCAAAGTCAATAATACCACTGATCGCCTGATTCTCCCGGTCGTAGAGGATGTTTCCCGTCCCGAAATCGCCGTGGCGCAGAGACGGTTGGTAAACGTGCCAATGGGGCGAGTTCAAATACGTCTCAAAGTGATGGCTCGCCCACTCGCGGGCATCAGGGCGCATGAAGGGGAAAAGGAGGCTGCGGATCTCGGCGTACAGCTTGGCCCATTCTGCTGGCGTGTCATTGACGGGCAAATCCGTTCCCACTACTCCGGCCGGTATGCTGTGTAGCTCCTTAAGAAAACCCGCCAGTTGGCCGGCCAACCGCTGGAGCGTTTGCTCGTCCTGGATAGCGCGAAACGTCTCCTGCCAGAGCGGCGCGCCGGGAATCATCCGGTAGCCCATGAATACCTGGCCGATTGTCTTCTCGTCTACGGCCGTGAAGGTGGGGTTAGGAACGGGCAGGGTGATATAGCCCTGTATCCGCCTGAGAATGTGGACTTCTCGCCGGAGCGCTTCAACGCCTTCCGCGTACCTGGGAAAACGGAAGATGACGTTGTCGTTGACAACGAGGACGTCATTGTACTGCCCCTCTTTGTTAAGCAGGGTGGTGCTTTGGATTGGCAAATCTGGGTAGGCTTTGGATATGGCCTGTGAGTAAGACGCTAGTTTATCTACACTCATGACAGCATAAGCTGCAAATCGTGGCACCTGATGGCTAACTCAATACTACTCGAAAAAAGGATACGATGTTCAAACACCCCCTCGTCTAATACTTCAACCTCATCATAACCTAAATCACCGCACCCTAATGAGGTGCAGATGTTGTAGACACGGCCGTATAGAACTCTGGCGACAACTTTTCCATGTGGCGATCGGGGTTGAGCAAGGAGTGGAAGCCAAAGCGTCGGTAAAAGCTTTGTTTGTCCCGGGTAGTGAGGCCAAAGCGGCGGATGGTCTGGAGAGCCGGGTGGGCAACCACGCACTCCATCAGCCAGGAGGCTAACCCCTGGTTGCGATAGGCCGGCAAGACGAAGACGTCGTTGAGGTAAGCGTAGGTGGCAAAGTCGGTGATGACCCTGGCGAAGCCAATTTGCGCCTGGTCGTGGAACAGGCCGAAGCAAAGGGAATGGCGGATAGCAGTTTCGACTGTTTCCCGGCCGATGCCTGTGGCCCAAAAAGCGTCGTTGGCCAGAAAGTGGTGGATAACGTCCACCTGGAGCCGCGCCGGGTCGGTGGAAACCAGGAAGTCGCCGCGCCGTTCTTCAAAGAAGGTATCAGGCATGGGAATCACCACTATCTATAGAGTAGTAAAAGTGCTCCATCTGGCACATCGTCTCGAACCCCAGCCGCCGGTAGACGTTAAAGCCTATTGCGGACGATTGCAGGATGCCGGCTCGATAACCCATTTCTCGCGCTTCCTGCAATGGGAGTAGCGTCAAGGCAGTGCCCAGGCCCATACCACGCGCTTCGATGGCAGTGGCGACGTTGTAGATGCCGGCCACGCCCGCGCCCAGAAAGAGGGTGGAGGCAGCCACCGGCCGGCCGGCCAGGTAGCCCAGGTAATAGCGGTAAGGCAGGCCAGTCCCCAGACCGGCTAACAGTTCGGAGAAGGGCGCGGTAAAGGCGGCGGCTATGCCGTAACCGGTGAAAAAGGTGTGAGTCCAGAGGCTTAATGTTTCCAGGTCTTCGACGACTTGAAGAACGAGGTTGTTAGGATGCTGGACGGAGGAGGGCAAGGCAGCCAGCTCGACGGCCATGCCGGGCGTGTTGGCGTCGTAGCGAAAGCCGTGGGCCAGGAAATGGCTGGCCCAGCCGGCCGTTGGCACGTGTGGCTCCAGCCACCAGGTAATGCCGGTGACGCCGCGTGAACGAAAGTAGGACAGGGTATCCTGGATCGTCTGGTCCTGGTCGCCGGCCGGCGGCCGGGTGCTGAGGACGCCGTTGAACCAGGGGTGGGGGATGGGCGACTGCCAGCGGACCAGGTTGGGGCTTTCGTAGAAATCAACCTGCGGCGAGCGGCCGAGGGAGCGAAAGAAGGCGTATAAATTGGCTTTGACGGCCGCGGTCAGGGCAGGCCGGGAGAGGTCAGTTAGAATGTCGGGAGTTGGCATGGGGAGGACTGAGGGGGCGAGTTTGCGAGTTTGCAAGTCTGCGAGTCTGCGAGTTTGCGGGTGGGTTGGTAACTCGCCTACTGGCTTACTCACTTACTCGCAAACTTTTCAGGTAGGGTTGGAGGTCAATGATTGTAGCTGGCCCAGGAAGTGGAGCCAGCCGTCCAGGTGGCTCTGGCGGTCTTCCTGGTCTTGGGGTTCGGCGGAGTAGGCGCTGTGGGTCAGGGTCAGGCGGCTGCCCTGGATGAGGGGTTCGATGAGGATGTCAACGTGGCGGGTGGGGAGGTCCGGCCGGTGCTGCCATTGCCAGGTGTAGGCCAGCCGCCGGCCGGGCTCAAAGTGGGTGAACTCACCAAACAGCTCCCACTGCATCTCCGGCCAGCACAAGCGGTAGCGGCCGCCCGGCCGGGGCTCGACGGCGGCCGTGGGCGGCCACCAACGTTGCAGCAGCTCTGGCACGGTAAGGTAATCAAACAGGACCTTTGGCGCGAGTCGGGGAAAATCGGCGTTCATCATGACCAGCGTGTTGTCGCTGGCTATCTGGGTGACGGTTGGCTGCTCCGGCATGGTTGGCCTCCTGCTCAAGTCGAAGCGCAAGGTATGGGAATGATGGGTTGTTGACTTAGTGTGTAAACGGGAGCAGGATTACGTGGTAACTGTTTCAAAAGCAACTCGTAAATCTGTAGGTTGTGGTGTAGTGAAATTCAATTTTTCGAAGCCTATTACCTTTCCTGCTTTGTCTTTCATCAAGATCACTTCGTCGCCCGTTTCTTCACATATATATTCATCTTGTGGATTGCCAAACCAAACCGTCAAACTGTTCCCAGCTCGGTCATAGAATACTTTTACATGGGCCATATATGCTCTCCTTCCTTTACCGCATCGGTGGGGTAGGCTGTAATCATAAAACTATCGCCGTTTAATCGTTTCACCACCGCACAAATCCATCGCCCAATACGCTCTGATCTGTAAAACAGATACACCTGCGGGTCACTACGACTCAATCGTATTTCATCGGGATTCCTGAGCGTCTTTTGAACGTCATTCTCGCGTCCGGCCATTATCGGATGCTTGATCGTAATAATCAACTCCCAATTGGCGCGGGTTACGCGCACACGGAATCCAAGCGGAGTCAAAGCTTCAAACAGTATTTCACTTGGTGATGGGGCATCCATCATAGCCCCTATTGTAATCCCGATTGGAGGAAAGAAAAGTTGGGGTGGCTGGGGTAAAGCGATCAAAAAAGGAAACCAGGCGCCCTCCTCCTGGCCTCAAACCAGTTCTTCAAACCCAAAGGTGAGGTTGTCGCGTTGGAATATCTCAACCTTACGTGTCCCATCTGATTTTAGAAATGTTGTTGTGATGGCTTTCATAGTGGCTCAGTGGATGTGTGGGCGAATAAGCCCTCGTTATGCTCTGTTCCAGAGGATAGATTAGCCATATAATTACCTGGCGCTGCCCGGCACCCGGCTGCCTATGCTGCCAGCAGCATAGGGCAAAAAGATCCTTCTGTGTAGGCTGGTAGGGTAGGGTATCTGTCATATGACCGTTTCAATCTTGCTCGACAAACGTATCGTCCTGGGCGTCACCGGCTCCATCGCCTGTTACAAGGCGGTGGACCTGGCCTCTAAGCTGACGCAGGCCGGGGCGCTGGTGGACGTAGTGCTGACGGAATCGGCCGGGCGTTTTGTTACCCCGCTCAGCTTTCGTTCGGTGACCGGCCGGCCGGTACATGACGACCTGTGGAACCTGGACGACCACGTCCGCCACGTCCGGCTAGGGGAGGCGGCCGATTTGCTGGTGATTGCCCCGGCGACGGCCCAAACGCTGGCTAAACTGGCCCACGGCCTGGCCGACAATTTGCTGGCAGTGACGGCGCTGGCCGCCCGCTGCCCGCTGCTGGTAGCCCCGGCTATGGATGGTGGGATGTACGAGCACCCGGCCACCCAGGCTAACGTCCGGTTGCTGCGGGAGCGCGGGGTGTTGTTTGCCGGGCCGGCCGAAGGGCGGATGGCTTCCGGGTTGGTGGGGACCGGCCGGATGGTGGAGCCGGCCGAGCTGCTGGGGCACATTCGCCTGGCGCTGGGCCGCAATGGGCCGCTGGCCGGCCGGCGGGTGGTCGTCACGGCCGGGCCGACGGAGGAGCCAGTGGACCCGGTGCGTTTCCTCAGCAATCGCTCCAGCGGCCGGCAGGGGCTGGCCCTGGCCCAGGCGGCGCTGGACGCAGGGGCGCAGGTGACGCTCGTCGCCGGGCCAATCGGCGAGGCCCTGCCGGTGGGCGTGGAGCACGTGCCGGTGGGGACGGCGGTGGAGATGCGCGACGCCGTCCTGGCGGCCGTAGCCAGGGCCGACGCGCTGTTGATGGCTGCGGCGGTAGCTGATTTCCGGCCGGCCCAGGTGGCCCAGCAGAAGATCAAGAAGACGGTTGCCGAGACCGACGACCTGGCCATTACTCTTGCCCGTAACCCGGACATCCTGGCCGAAGTGAAGGCACAGAAGGAGAAAAGCGGCCGGCCGCTGGTGACGTTGGGTTTTGCGGCCGAGACGGAGAACGCGCTGGCTTACGGCCGGGACAAGCTGGAACGGAAGGGGCTGAATTTTATCGCCGTGAACGACGTGAGCGCGGCCGACGCCGGCTTTGCCGTAGAGACAAACCGGGTTATTCTTCTGAGCGCCGACGGCAGCCGGGTGGAGATGCCGCTGCAAAGCAAGGCGGCCGTGGCCGAGCAGTTGGTCCAACATGTGGCGGACTCGCTAGAAACGTTGAGTAGCCAACAGCGGAATTGACACGGCCATCGCGCAACGGTAAGATCAAGACATGACCCAAAAGGAACAAACACGCCTGACTGAATTACGCTTACGCGAGCTGGCTGGCCAACTGACGAAGGCAGAGGAAAGTGAGCTGGCTGGCCTGATGGCTACAATTGAACAAGTAGAAATACAGTATCTCTCTCCAGCGCTTGAACGCATGCAAGCTGAACAGGCAGTGCTGCGGGAACGAATTGAGAAGCTGCATCAGGACAACGAAGAATTGGCTGGGTTGTTGAATCAGCAAGAGCAATTAGCTACTGAAGCCCGTCGTTGGTTAGCCGAGTTTGAAAAGCGGCATTCACAGATTCAGGAAACATACACTCGCTTGACAGGAGAAGTTTTAACGCCAACATGAGGCTCTCAGATGAAGAACGGGAGGCGGTGCGGATTAGTTACGGCTATCGTTGTGGTTACTGCGGGGTGTCAGAGTTCCATGTTGGGGAGGTAGCTGAACTTAGAGAAATAATCTCACAGTTGACAGATTAACTGGCCTAAAGGTTGGGTCCATATGGAAAGAGCGTTTGTTGTCTTAGCCTCGATTTTCATGTTTATCGGCGTGGGGGCGGGGGCGTTTGGCGCTCATGGGCTGCGCGGGCACTTTGAGAAGTTCCCGGCGCTGGCCCCGACCTATGAGACGGCCGTGCGCTACCACCTGATTCACGGGCTGGCGTTGCTGGCGGTGGCCTGGGCGGCCGGGCGCTGGCCTGGCGGACTGGTCAACTGGGCCGGCTATTTGTTTGCGGCCGGTATTGTCGTTTTCTCCGGCAGCCTCTATGCCCTCAGCCTCACCGGCCTGTGCTGGCTGGGGGCGATCACGCCTCTGGGCGGCCTGGCTTTTTTGGGTGGCTGGCTGCTCTTATTGGTAGCGGCCTGGCGGAGTTAAGTAATGAGTGACGAGTGACGAGTGATGAGTAGCATACTTGATGCGCTTCACTCATTGCTCATTGCTCGTGACTCATCACTTTTTTTGAAGGAGTTTTTGATGGCTAACGAGTATGGGGTGCCGGAGATGACGGTGCAGGAGGTGGCCCAGAAGCGGGCGGCGGGGGAGGATTTTATCCTCATGGACGTGCGCGAAGAGATGGAGCTGGAGCTGGCCAACCTGGGGGAGGGCGTGGAATGGGTGCCGATGACGGCCCTGGCCAGCCAGCAGTTGGCGGCGCTGCCGCCGGCGTTTGACGATAAAGGGGTGGAGATTGTGGTTATGTGCCACACCGGCCGGCGCAGCGCCCAGGTCGCGGCCTGGCTGCGCCACCACGGGTGGACGAACGTCTGGAATATGGCCGGGGGGATTGACGCCTATGCCCGGCAGGTAGATCCTGGTGTGGGGCTTTATTAGGGAACACAGAGAGCACAGAGGGCACGGAGAGAACGGTTCTCTTCGAGAACACAAAGTTTTTTGACCAGCGGTGACTGTCACTTTTCGACGTGGACGGCGCCGTACCAGGCTATTTTTTTTAGCGAGGGGAGCAGGCGGAAGAGCCAGGTGTCGGCCTGGTGCAGGAGGCGCTGGACAATTCTGAAGAGGGGTTCTCCACCCGGTAGCAGGCGGAAGGGATAGGCCAGGGGGGCGAGGAGGAAAAAGGAGTGGGTTTGGGAGCTGGTGAAGTACCGGCCGAAACGATTAAACTCGCCGGGGTCCAGGGGGTGCTCGTCTTTCGTCCGCAGGCGGGGGGTTAGCCGGCGGGCCAGCCAGAAGAGAGGATGCCGCTTCATTGGCTCGGCAAAGGTGGCCCGGCCGCCGGGTGGCAGCAGCCGGCCGATTTCCTGGGCCGAGCCTTCAATATCCAGGTGGTGGAGGATGGCTTTGCCGTAGATAACGCGGAAAGCGCCGTCTTTGAAGGGCAGCTCTTCGGCATTGGCCTGGACGAAATGGACCCGAGCGCCGGGAAACTGTTCGCAGATCAATTGCCGGGCGCGGGAGAGTTGCAACTGGGATAGGTCCACGCCAATGACTAGCAGCCCGCGCGAGGCCAGCGTCAACGTCTCTTTGCCTTCGCCACAGCCCAGGTCCAGCACCCTCTCACCTGGCGCCGGCTCTAAAAATGCCAGACTTGACTCGACGACCACATCAAAAGCCGGGGGGTCATAAAGAAAAGCGTCCAGCGAATGGCGGCGATAAGACTCTTGCTCGTGCCAGGCCAGTTCCGCCTTAATGACTTCCTGACGTAGACTGGGGAGGGTTTCAATCGCCGATTGCTTCATAACCAACCATAATTACCAAATTACTCAATTACTCAATTACCTTTCGTGGCGAGCGATGCGCATGTAGCCCCGGCGAATGGTCCTGGTTTCCTCAATGGTGACGAAGGCGTCAGGGTCAATCTGGTCGGCCAGGGCCACGACAGCATTGACTTCTTTGCGCCGCACGATGGCGTTGACCAGGCTGACCGCGCCGTTGCGTCCCTGGCCCCATTCGATGGTTGCCCCATAGCCGGCCTGGCGAATGACCTCGGCCAGGTGTTGGCCCTGGTAGCGGGAGATAATGCGGACGGTGGCAAAGCCGAGCGCCATCCGTTCTTCCAGCGCCATGCCAATGAGCGTTCCGGCGGCAAAACCCAGGCAGTAGCCGAGCAGGTTCCAGACGTTGGCCAGGTCGTTGACTACCTGGCCGATGGCCAGCACGTAGACCAGGACCTCGAAGAAGCCCATCGAGGCCGACAACAGCTTCCGGCCGCGGGTCATGACCAGGACGCGGACTGTGGCCAGGGCTACGCCAATGACGCGCATGACGAAAACGAACAGCGCGGCCGAGATGACTTGGCCCGTCAGGGCTGGAATTTCAAACTCAGGCATCGTATTAGCTGGTGGGCGGCTCACAGGGCTGACCCCAGCCAGCTAAAATCCAGCAGGCCAGGTCCTGGTCCAGCCAGGCCTGAGCGTCTATCCAGATGCCGCTGACCAGCAGGTCCCAGTGGAGGTGGTTGCCGGTGGACAGGCCGGTTGTCCCGACGTGGCCGATGAGCTGGCCGGGAGTCACACCCTGGCCAACCTGGGCCACAACCTCAGACATGTGGTAAAAGCCGCTGTAAATACCTAACCCGTGGTCAATGATAACCGCCCCGCCGCGCACGTACAAACGCTCGGCCAGGACGACCGTGCCGGCGGCCGGGGCGTACACCGGCGTCCCTCCGTAGGCGCTGAAGTCCAGCCCTTCGTGGTAACTGCGGTAAGGGCCGCCGTTGTAGGAGCGGCGGGCACCATACTGCGAACTGATTTCCAGGTAATCGTTGATGGGCAATTGAAAGGGGGCCGACCACTGGGGGGCTGGGGTGGCCGGGCTCCACAGGGCGAAGAGGCGTTCCCGCTCCTCAGCGATGGATGCCGCATCAATGGCCGCTGCCTCCCCGGTGAGGGTGATCTGCTGGTAGGTCCACTCGCCGGCGACCATCCGCCAGGGCTGGGACCACGCCGGCCGGCCGGCCGGCTGCATGAGCAGCTCGTGATCGCCCGGGACGTAAAAAGCGCCGCTGCCGCCCAGCCCGACCAGGTATTGGCCGTTGGTGAAGGTATTGAAAGGCAAGAGGTTGAGTTGGGCAGTGGCCGCCAGACCAGGCTCGACCACGGCACGGAGGGCCAGGGCCTGGCCCGGCCGGGCCGGGACGCGGGATAGCTCCAGGCTACTGAAACCGGCCGGCAAATCTCTGGGTGGCGCCTGGCCGCCGGGGATAAAGAGTGGCCGGTAAAAGAGCGGTTGGAACGGCTGGCTCAGCCCATTTTCGCGGGCCAGTTGCCAGGGGTTGGCCCCATAGGCCACGGCCGTTTGCAGCAGCCCGCCATCGCCGGAGCGGACCAGGACGCCCGGCCGTTCCGGGCGGCCGGAATCGGGGACCTGGATGGTTGCGCCAACGGCCGGCTGCCGCTGGCGGTTGGGAAAAGGGTTGGCGCCTTGTAGCTCGGCCGGGGGTAGCCCAAAACGCCAGGCCAGGGCAATCCAGGTATCGCCCGGCTGGACCAGGTGCTGGCGAAACCCCTGCGCTCCAGTTGGCCGGAGTGACAAGACGGCCAGGACCAGCCCCACCAGGAGCAGGCCCACGGCCAATAAAAAGCCGCGCATGGGCGTTATGATAACGTCTCTTCGTTGCTTCGGCTATTGGGCGGGGTGGCCCCGGCCGCCGGGGTGACGGGTGGCCGCATCCGGGCCAGCTCGGCCTCCAGCACCTGGATGCGCTGATTGGCCAACTGCCACAGCCGGTCTTTTTGCCGCGCTTCTTGTTGCCGGCCCGTTTCCGATCGCTCCACGCGCCGGCCGGCCCGGACCAGCAATTGGACCAACTGGTCGGCCTTCTTTTCCCGGTTCTGGGCCAGCGCCCGCTGGGTTTCTATCTCGGCTTGGAACCAGAGCAGCAACGCCGCCTGGCGGGTTGTTTCCTCTCGAGCGGCCGCCAGTTCCTGAGTCAGGGCTTCCCACCGCTCCTGGAACCTGGCCACTTCTTGTTGATGGCGCTGGTTGGCCTGTCGCTGGTAGGCGATCTTTTCGTCCAGCTCAGCTTCCAGTTGCTGCAACTGCACGACCTGCCTGGTGGCCAGGCGCCGGACTCCCTCCAACTCGGCCGAGCGAGTGTCCAGGGTAGCCTGGACGCCAGCCAGGGTGCTCTGGTACTCCTGGGTTTCTTGCCGGCTACCGGCCAGCTCAGCTTCCAGCCGGGCTAACTGTTCTTGTTGCCTGGCCAGCGTCTGCCTGGCTTCCTCCAGTTCGGCCGAACGGGCCTCCAGCATAGCCTGGACGCCGGCCAGGACGTCCAGGTGGGCCTGGGTTTCCCGCTGGCGCTGGGTCTGGACGCCGGCCAGTTCAGCTTCCAGCCAGGCCAATTGCTCCTGCTGCCGGCCCAGCAGTCGCCGGGCCTGGGCCAGCTCGGCGGAAAGGCTCTGTATCGAGGCCTGGCTCCACAATAACTGGCCCTGGTGGCTCTCGGCCGCCTGGCGGCTTTGTTCAAGCTGCTCTTCCAGCCGGGCGGCCCGCTCTTGTCCAGCCGTCAGTTGGGCTTTCGCCGTGTCCTGTTTCTGGCGCAGCCCGACAACCAACTGGTTGCTCTCCTGCAATTGTATGCGGGTCAGCTTCAGCTCGGCGGCCAGGGCCTGGACCTCGGCTATTGCCTGGGTGGCCAGGCGCCGTTGTTCTGCCAGCTCCCCGGCCAGCCGGGTATCGGCTTCCGGCTGAGCGGCGGCCGGCGCCGGCCCGGCGTCTGCCCTGGCCGATTCAGCCTGGCCAGGCAGGAGTTGTGGGCTGGCGTCTGTTGCCTGGCTAACCCCTGTTCCGGCCGGCTCGACCTGGCCGGCCAGAACCGGAAGGCCGGCTGGGGCCAGGGCCAATTCCTGAGTCAACTGAGGCGCCGGTTCGGCGGCCGCTGGTGCCGGTTCAGGCTGGGCCACAACCGGGGGAAGGCCATTCTCCTCCGGAACCGTCTCAGCCGGGGAGACATCCCCGGTCACCTTCTTGCTGGCCAACCGGTGGTCCAGCCGGCCGATGACCGGCCATTCCTGGGTTTCTTTGGCTTCTGTCAAAGACGGTGAAGGGATTACGGCCGGGGTGTGATCCAGGGCGGGACTGCTTTCGTCGTTCCTGGCCGGTCCGTTCCAGCGGTTCAGGACGATGCCGATGATATTGGCCCGCGCGGCGTGCAGGCGGTCCATGGCCTTCAGCAGTTGGACTCGCCGGGTGCGGCCGGCCGAAATGACGAGGAGCATCCGGTCTACCAGGGAAGTGAGAAGCAGGGTTTCCGGTCCGCCTAAAAAAGAGGAGCTATCCAGGAGGAGGTAATCGAACTGAGCGGCCAGGTCTGCCAGGAGGCTTTTCATCGTTTCCGAGCCAAGTAGCCCGGCCGCCTCCGGTTGTGGCGAGCCGGCCGGCAACAGCTTCAACTCGTGGACAATAGTCAGCCGCAGGAAGGTAGATGCGGCGGCCGCATTGCCGTTATCCGGCTGGCCGGCCGCTAACAGGTCCGATAAGCCCGGGCCGGCCGGCTGTTGGAAGAAGTGGTGGAGCGCCGGCCGGCGCAGGTTGGCGTCAATCAAAAGCACGGTGCTGCCGGCCTGGGCCAGCGCCACGGCCAGGTTGGCGGCAATAAAACTTTTTCCCTCGCCAGGGTAGGCGCTGGTAATCAGCAAGCTCATCTGGCCGGGCTTGTAAAGCGATAAAAATTGCAGGCTGGTGTAGAGCGACTGGAAAGCCAGGACGCCTGGAGCATCGGGTTCGTCCAGGACGACCAGCGGGGATGGGTCGCCGGCCGGGGGCAGCAGGTGGACGTTGGCCAGGATGGGCAGGCCGGTAACCAGGCTGACCCCGGCCGGAGAGACCATACGTTTGTTGCGGAAGCGGTAGAAGACGTAGGCCACGCCGCAGGCCAGGGCAAAGCCGGCCACGGCCGCCAGGAAGATGATTTCAGCCGGAGAGAGCCCCGGCAACCATGCCGGCCGGCCAGCGCTAAGCAGGTAACTAGAATCGGCGTTAATCAGCGTCATGGGCAGCACCAGCCACCACCTCAAGAGTGCAGGAACCAGAGAGGCCCGCAGCGTGGCAAATTTCACCGGTATGAGTATAGCAGAGGGTCTGAATGACCCGCCGATAATAAAGAGTGAAAAATTTGTCAACCGGTTTAGAACTTTGGTGGCTTGACGTTCATGACGCAGTGTGTTATATTATTCTCGATAACGCGGTGCGTCATTTTTTTACTGGACTGCGGCAGCCTCCAGAGGGAACGTGACCAATCAGGTTTTTCTGGCCCTGGGGAGTAACCTGGGCCAGCGGCAGCGGAACTTAGACCGGGCCATTGCGGCGCTGGGTGAGATTATGGTCGTGCAAGCCGTCTCGCCGGTCTACGAGACTGCGCCGTGGGGGGTGGCCAACCAGCCCGATTTCCTGAACCTTTGTCTTGGCGGCACGACAACCCTGGAGCCGCGCGCTTTCCTGGCGGCCTGTAAAGAGATTGAACGAGAGTTGGGCCGCGCGCCCGGCGTGCGCTGGGGGTCACGCCTGATCGACATTGACCTTTTGTTTTACGACGACCTGGTCCTGGACGAGGAGCAGGTAGCTATTCCCCATCCCGGACTGGCAGAACGGGCCTTTGTCCTGGTTCCGCTGGCCGACATTGCTCCCGACATGGTAGACCCGCGCAGCGGCCGGACCATTATCCAGTTGCTGGCCGATGTGGATACCAGCGCCGTCCGCCGGGCCGGCGCCAGGGCGGCCAAACGGACCGGGTTGGAAGCATTTGCCTGGGGCGCCCGGACCTACGTCATGGGCATCCTGAACGTCACCCCGGACAGCTTCTCTGGCGATGGCCTGTTGGCCAGAGACGAATGGCTGGCCGCGGCCGTCGGCCAGGCCCAGGAATTTGTCGCCGCCGGGGCCGACATTCTCGACGTGGGCGGTGAGAGCACCCGGCCGGGCAGCGTCCCGGTGACGGCCGAAGAGGAGCTGGCCCGGGTCATTCCGGTCATTACGGCCGTGCGCCAGGTGGTGGACGTGCCCATCTCGGTGGACAGTTACCGGGCGGCCGTGGCCGAAGCGGCGCTGGCGGCCGGGGCGGACTGGGTGAACGACGTCTGGGGGCTGCGTATGGACCCGGCCATGGCCGGTTTGGTAGCCCGGGTTGGCTGCCCGGTGGTGATTATGCACAACCGCAGCAAGCCTAAGAACGTGGAGCAGGCCGAGCGGCTGGGCGGCCGGTACGTAGGGGTGGAGTACGAAGACCTGATGGCCGACGTGCGCCGGGAACTGCAAGCAAGCATAGACCTGGCGCTTGGCCAGGGGGTGAAAGAGAACCAGATTATCATTGACCCCGGCATTGGCTTCGGCAAGACGGTCGAGCAGAGCGTCCGGCTGTTGGACCAGTTAGACCAGTTCAAGCCGTTAGGTTATCCCATCCTGGTTGGACCTTCGCGCAAATCTTTTATCGGCTATACCCTCGACCTGCCGCCAGAGGAGCGGCTGGAAGGCACGGCGGCGACGGTGGCCATCGCCATTGACCGGGGGGCCGACATCGTGCGCGTCCACGACGTAAAAGCAATGGTACGCGTGGCCAGGATGACGGATCGGATTGTCAGGCGATGAAGGGAGATTGGAGATTGGAGATCGGAGATTGTGAGCAACCGCTGGTTGCCAATTTCTAATCTCCAACCTCTAATTTCTACCAAGCTTTAGGAGGTAGGAATGATAGACTTTGAGCTTGACGAGGAACAGAAGATGCTCGTGCAGGCTATCGGCCGTTTTGCTCAGGAGCGCGTGCGCAAGGTGTTTCGGGACGCAGACGAGGAAAGAGAGATTCCGCCCGAGGTCGTCCAGGCCGGTTGGGAGATTGGCCTGCTGCCGACCAGCATCCCGGAGCAGTACGGCGGCTTTGGCGAGCATTCGGCCGTGACCGGGGTGCTGGCCATAGAGGCCTTTGCCTACGGCGACCTGGCCGTGGCCCTCAACATTGGCGTGCCCGGCCTGGTGGCCCTGCCGCTGCTATTGGGCGGAACGGAGGAGCAAAAGGAAACGTATTTACCCCAGTTTTGCGCCGAAGCGCCACCGCAGGTGACGGCCGGGCTGACCGAGCCATTCGTCCAGTTCGACCCGCGCCGCCTG
This sequence comes from Chloroflexota bacterium, assembly GCA_022616275.1. Classification (GTDB taxonomy): domain Bacteria; phylum Chloroflexota; class Anaerolineae; order Promineifilales; family Promineifilaceae. The sequence continues at coordinate 19,832 of JAKEFB010000182.1, read as the reverse complement.
GCGACCACGGCCACCCGCGAAAACGGCACGTACCGGCTGAACGGGACCAAGCGCATGGTGCCCCTGGCCGACGCGGCCGACACGTTCCTGGTTTACGCCAACGAGGGCGGCCAGACGCAGGCTTTCTTTGTCTCCCGGGAAACGGCCGGGCTGGCTATTGGCCCGCGCGAGAAGCTGATGGGCATTCGTGGTCTGCCAACCTTCTCCCTGGCGCTGGACAATGTCCAGGTGCCGGCGGCCAACCGGCTGGGCGGCGAGGCAGGCATTGACTTCGGCCGGATCCTTAACCACAGCCGGGTGGCCCTGGGAGCAGCGGCCGTGGGGGTGGCCCGGGCCGGCTACGATTACGCCCGCGACTACGCCAAAAACCGGGTCCAGTTTGGTGAGCCGATTGCCCAGCGGCAGGCCATTGCCTTTATGCTGGCCGAGATGGCCATTGACGTGGACGCCGCCCGCCTGATGGTCTGGGAGGCGGCCTGGCAACTGGACCGGGAGCAGGACGCTACCCGCGAGGCGACGGTGATGAAGCAGTACGTGGACGACATGGTCGTCCGGGTGGCCGACCGGGCAGTGCAGACGTTGGGCGGCTACGGCTATATCCGCGAATTTCCGGCCGAGCTGTGGCTGCGCAACGCCCGGGGGTTTGCCGCGTTTGATGGATTGGCGATGGTTTAGGAGGTAATTAAGTAATTGAGTAATTACCCAATTACTGAATTTCTCAATTACCCTCCATTAGAGAGTGGCACGATGATCAACTTCGAACTCCCTGAAAGAATCACCAATGAGTTGCAGATGGCCAGGATGGTGGCCGAACAGGTCTTGCGGCCGCACTCCCGTTATTACGACGAGCACGAGCACGAGCGGCCGTGGGAATACATCAACATGATGTGGCCGGTCTTGCGCGACCAGCAGCGCAAACAACTGGAGCGTTCGGCCAACGGCCAGGAGACCAGGCGGGAAGGACCGGGAATTGCCACGGTGCGCCTGGTGATGCTGGTGGAGATGTTTAGTTGGGGCGACGCCGGCCAATACCTGTCCACCCCTACCCCGGCGCTGGGCGGCGCGGCCATCGAGGCGGTGGGCACGCCGGAGCAGAAAGAGCGCTTCCTGCGCAAATTCACCGAGGGCGATCCCAAGTGGGGGGCGATGGCCATGACCGAGCCGGGGGCCGGCTCGGACACCAGCGCTATTCGGACGACGGCCGTGCTGGACCAGGAGACGAATGAATGGGTGCTGAACGGCGAGAAGATCTTTTGCACCAACGGCGCCCTGGCCCTGGAGGAGTCCAACGGTCTAGTCGTCGTCTGGGCCACGGTCAACCCGGGTGCCGGCCGGGCGGGGATGAAGCCGTTTGTGGTCGAGGCCGGCACGCCGGGCGTCTCGATTGCCAAGAAAGAGAACAAGCTGGGTATCCGGGCCAGCGACACGGCGGCCATCGTTTTCCGCGACGCCCGCATTCCTTACGACAATATCCTGGGCAGCGCAGAGGTGCAGCGGACCGACGATGGCACGACCAAAGGGTTCCAGGGGGCGATGCGGACTTTTGATGCCACCCGGCCGGTGGTGGCGGCCAGCGCGATGGGCATTGCCCGGGCGGCGCTGGAATACACCCGTGACCGGCTGGCCGAAGAGGGTGTTGTTCTAGACTACACCAGGCCTCGCCACGCCCTGACGGCCGTGGAGCGCGACCTGCTGGAGATGGAAGCCCAATACAAGGCGGCCTGGCTGCTGACGCTGCGGGCGGCTTCGATGATGGACCACGGCCGGGCCAACCGCCTGGAAGCCAGTATGTGCAAAGCCCGCGCCGGCGAAGCGGTGACCTGGATTACCCAGAAAGCGGTCGAGCTGCTTGGCCCGCTGGGCTACTCCCAGGAGTTGCTGGTGGAAAAGTGGATGCGGGATGCTAAAATTAACGACATCTACGAAGGCACCAAGCAGATTAACCTCCTGATTGTGGCCCGTAGTATCCTGGGCTATTCGCGCCGGGAACTGAAGTAGGAACGAAGTGACGAAGTTTGATTTAAGCGAGAAAGTAGCGATTGTGACCGGGGCGTCGCGGGGGATTGGCGAGGCAATTGCCAGGGCGTACGTGCAGGCGGGGGCGAGCGTGGTGATTAGCAGCCGCAAGATGGAGAACGTTGGCCCGGTGGCCGAGGCGATTAACGCCGAGCACCCCGGCCAGGCGCTGGCTGTGGCGGCCCACGCCGGCCAACGAGCGGATACCCAGGCCCTGATCGAGCAGGCGGTGGCCCATTTCGGCCGGGTGGATATTGCCGTAAACAACGCCGGGACCAACCCCCACTTTGGCCCGCTGCTGACGGCCGAGGAGTCCCACTGGGACAAAATCTTTGAGGTCAACGTCAAAGGGTATTTCTGGCTGTGCCAGGCGGCTGCCCGCCAGATGCAGGCTCAGGGAACGGGCGGTAAGCTCATTAACGTCGCCTCCATCGCCGGCCTGTCGCCCGGGCCGATGATGGGCGTCTACAGCGTCAGTAAGGCGGCCGTCATTATGATGACCAAAGCGCTGGCCGTGGAGCTGGGGCCGAACAACATCCAGGTCAACGCCATCGCTCCCGGCTTCGTTAAGACTAAATTCAGCCGGGCGCTGTGGGACAATCCTGTCCTCTATGCCTCACTGGTGGAGCGGACGCCGGCCGGCCGGATGGCCGAGCCGGAAGAAGTGGCCGGCATCGCCCTCTACCTGGCCTCCCCGGCCGCGGACTTCACCACCGGTGGGGTTTTTACGGTGGATGGGGGGTATATATTGAGTTGAAAGTAATGAGTAATGAGTAATGAGTAGTATGTCACTCATTACTCATCCATCACTCGTCACTCATTACTATTCTGAGGAGATTGATTGATGAGTTTTCGTATTCATAAGGCGGCGGTGATTGGGGCGGGGACGATGGGCGGGGGGATTGCCGCTCACCTGGCGAATATTGGCATTGAGGTGGTCTTGCTGGATATTCCCACGCCCAACTTGAGCGAAGCGGAACGGGATAACCCGGCGGCGCGCAACCGGTTGGTACGAGGGCTTTACGACCGGATGGCGAGCGCCAAGCCGGCTCACCTGGCCCGGCCGGATCGGGCCAACCTGATTACGGCCGTCGGCAATACGGAAGATGATTTTGACAAGCTGGCCGATTGCGACTGGATTGTGGAGGTCATTATTGAGCAACTGGCCCCCAAGCAGGCGCTGATGGAGCGAATTGAGGCGGTGCGCAAGCCGGGCAGCCTTGTCAGCAGCAACACCTCCGGTATTCCGATTAACGAAATTGCCGCCGGCCGCTCGGCCGACTTCAAGGCCCACTTCCTGGGCACCCATTTCTTTAATCCGCCTCGCTACCTGAAGCTGCTGGAGGTTATTCCCACGGCCGAGACGGCTCCCGAAGTGGTGGATTTCATGATCCACTTCGGCCGGGACGTGCTGGGCAAGGGGGTAGTAGTTTGCAAGGATACGCCCAACTTTATCGGCAACCGCTACTTTGCCATCGCCGCTTCCTATGGTATCGAGTACGCCCTGGAGCATGGCTACACCGTGGCCGAGGTAGACGCCCTGACCGGCCCGCTGGTCGGCCGGCCGAAGACGGCTACCTTCCGCCTGATGGACCTGGTTGGCCTGGACGTGATGGGCCACGTCAATCGCAACCTCTACCCGGCCATTGCCCACGATCCGTACCGCGACGTCCTGGTGTCGGAGAAAAGCGCGGGGCTGATCGGCCGGATGATTGGCAACGGCTGGCTGGGCAACAAGAGCGGCCAGGGCTTTTACCTGTCTAAAAACGTCGGCGGCGAGCGCCAGTTCTGGCAACTGAACCTGGAGACGATGGCCTACGAGCCGCCGCAGAAGGTCCGCTTCGAGTCGGTAGGTGAGGTCCGCAACATTGAGGACCTCGGCGAGCGGCTGCGCAAACTGTTAACGTTCCACGACCGGGCGGCCCAGTACGTCCGCCACACGCTCTATTACGCGCTGAGCTACGCTGCTCACGTCGCGCCGGAGATTGCCTACTGGTTGAAGGACGTGGACGACGCCGTCCGTTGGGGCTTTGCCCACGAGGCCGGCCCCTTTGAGCTGTGGGATATGCTGGGCGTGGGCGAGACGGCGGCGGAGATGGAAGCGGCCGGGTACGAGGTGGCCGGCTGGGTCAGGGAGATGCTGGCCACGGGACATGAGAGCTTTTACCGGAACGGTAGCTATTACGACTTTGAGGCCCGGGAGTACCGGCCGAAACCGGTGGACGCCAAGCTGCTCTCCATTGAGCAGTTGCGCCGGGCCGGCAAAGAGGTCAAACGCAATATGAGCGCCAGCCTGCTGGACATGGGCGACGGGGTGGCCCTGCTGGAGATGCACGCGCCCAAGATTAACGCCGTAGACCCCGACTTTATCCAGATGGCGGCGGCCGCCCTGGAGCGGCTGAACAGCGACTTTGACGCCCTGGTTATTGGCAACGAAGGCCAGGATTTTTGCATCGGGGCCAACATTGCCCTGCTGGCCGTGGCCGCCGCCCAGGGGCTGTGGGACCAGGTAGACCTGATGCTCCACACCGGCCAGAAGGTCTTTTACAACCTCCGTCACGCGCCCAAGCCGGTGGTGACGGCCCCCCATCAGCGGGTGCTGGGCGGGGGGGTGGAGCTGACGATGGCCAGTTGGGCGACTGTGGCCGACCACGAGACGTATATGGGGCTGGTGGAAGTGGGCGTGGGCATTATTCCCTCCTGGGGTGGCTGCACGGAGCTGCTGCGCCGCAAAGTAAACCCGGTCATGCGCACGGCCAACGCCGACGTCCTGCCGGTGATGCAGGAGGTCTTTGAGCAAATTGCCACGGCGAAGGTGGGCGCCAGCGCCTGGGAGGACAAGGCCCTGGGCTACCTGCGGCCGGAGGACGAGGTGGCGATGAACAGCGACCACCGGCTGGCCATGGCCAAGCGCAAGGCGCTGGAGCTGGTGGCGGCCGGAACCAGGCCACCGGAAGTGGAGAAGGTTTACGCCGCCGGCCGGGATACCCTGGCGGCGCTGGAGCTGGGCGTGACGTCCTTTGTCTGGGCTGGCTACGCCAGCGAGCACGACGCCAAAATCAGCAAGAAGCTGGCCTACGTCCTGTGCGGCGGCGACCTGAGCGCCCCGGCCTGGGTGGACCCCTGGTATATCCTGGATCTGGAGCGGGAGGCGGTCCTCTCGTTGGCCGGCGAACCCAAGACCCAGGAGCGGGTCATGTATATGTTACAAACGGGAAAACCGTTGCGGAATTAAGAGGAAGGTAATTGGGTAATTGAAGTAATTAATTTGGTAATTGGTTCAGCCCAGTTGACCCTTGAGGAGATGCCAATGGCAAGCGCGACTCGTGAGGATTATCAGGAAGTTCTTGAAACGATACGTACCTGGCCGACGGTTACACGGCTTAACCTGGTACAAGATGTGCTCAAGACGGTTGAGAGTGATGTAAACGTCCCGCGTACAACAACAGGAACTCTGGAGAAGGCATTAGGTTTACTGGCCACAGATGCCCCTCCACCAACCGACGAAGAAGTCGAGCGCTTACTAGAAGAAGAACGTATTAGAAAATACGGTTAATGCGCGTTTTACTCGATACCAACGTTTTGCTTGATGTGTTGTTCAAGCGTGAGCCCTGGGTGTCTGCCTCGTCTAGTGTCTGGCGAGCCCACGAGGATGGACAGATCACAGGGTTTATTACTGCATCAACTATCACAGATATTTTTTACATTGGTCGCCGCCAGAAGGACAGAAAGAGTGCTCGTGAAGCGATTCGGACCTGTTTAGAGACATTTCATATTTGCGATGTAAACCGTGATGTACTGGAAGAGGCAGACGCTTTACCAGGGGAAGATTTTGAAGATAACTTACAAGTAGCTTGTGCCCTTGCTTCTGGTCTGGACGTTATAGTGACAAGAGATAAGTTAGGATTTGTGGACTCTTCTATTCCTGTCCTGACGCCAGAAGAGTTATTAGCGCGAATAGATGTGAACGGAGAGTAACTATGGAACGCGAAGCAGTGATTGTGGCCGGAAGCCGGACGGCCGTGGGCAGGGCGAAGAAGGGGAGCACGCGCAACTGGCGGTCGGATGAGATGGCGGCGGCCGTTATCCGGGACTTGCTGAGGAAGGCTGAGGGGTTGGATCCGGCCGAGATTGACGACGTGATTATTGGCTGCGCCATGCCGGAAGGGGCGCAGGGGCTGAACTTTGCCCGGCTGATTGCCCTGCGGGCCGGCCTGCCGGTGGACACGGCCGGCATGACCGTCAACCGTTTCTGCTCCAGCGGCCTGCAGACGATTGCCATTGCCGCCGAGCGGATTATCGCCAATGGGGCCGACTGTATTATCGCCGGGGGGGCGGAGACAATGAGCCTGGTGCCAATGATTGGCTTCCGCACCAGTCCCAACCCGGGGTTGGTGGAGGAGATGCCGGAAGCGTACATGAGCATGGGACTGACGGCCGAGCGCGTCTCCGAAGAATTCGAGGTCAGCCGGCAGGCCCAGGACGAGTTTTCCGTGCGCAGCCACCAGAAGGCGGCCGCCGCTTACGCCGAACAGCGCTTTAAGGACGAGATTGTGCCGATTGAGGTGGAAGAAGTGACACCCGGCGCGCACGGCCCGGAACGGCGGAGCTTTGTCTTTGACCGGGACGAACACCTGCGGCCGGACACGACGCTGGAAGGGCTGGCCAAGCTCAAGCCGGTCTTCAAGCGGGGCGGCACGGTGACGGCCGGCAACTCCTCGCCGCTGAGCGACGGGGCGGCGGCGGTGATTGTCATGGAACGCAAAAAAGCCCAGGCGCTGGGGCTGAAGCCGCTGCTGAAATTCGTTGGTTTTGCCGTGGCCGGGGTCCGGCCGGAGATTATGGGCGTGGGGCCGGTGGCGGCCATCCCCCGGCTGCTGAAGCGGACCGGCCTGAGCCTGGACGACATGGAGCTGATTGAGCTGAACGAGGCTTTTGCTGCCCAGGCCGTGGCCGTGGTCCGCGAGCTGGGGATGGACGAGGAGAAGCTAAACGTCAACGGCGGGGCAATTGCCCTGGGCCACCCGCTGGGCTGCAGCGGGGCCAAGCTGTCGGTCCAGATCCTGCACGAGATGAAACGCCGCAACGCCCACCTGGGCATGGTCACCATGTGCATCGGCGGCGGCATGGGCGCGGCCGGGATTTTCGAGAACCTGATCTGAGTAGGACGCAGATTTTCGCTGATTAACGCTGATATTGTTCATCGCGAATGGCGCGAATGAACGAATGGCGCGAATATTTTTATTAATTCATTTGCGGCATTTGTCTATTCGCGTCATTCGCGTTTTTAATTGGCGCTAAGGATTGAAACCAACCAGGCGGCGGTCCACGCTGGCGGCCGGGCCATTGAGGGAGGTGTCGCCGTGGAGGAAGATGACGGCCGGGCCGCGGCGGAAGAACAACTGCCGGGGGGCTTCGCCGCTGTCGCCGTGCAAGGCGCAGGCAGCCTGGCCGACGGCGGGTGGGGGGCCGGCCGGCTGGCCCGACAGGCACGCTTTTTCCAGGACCCGGCGGGCGGCCGCTTCGTCCTGGTAGACGGCTATCTCACACTGAATGGCGAAATAGGCCAGGGAATGGTCACCCAATAAGACGCTGTAGGCGTTGGCCACCGGCTCGCCGTAGGCGGCCAGCGACGGCGCGGCGGCTTCGGCCCGGATGAGGCTCCAGGTCGGGCCGGACATGTCCTCGACCTGGCAGGCGAGCGAAGACAAGTCTCGTTGCTGGAGGGGAGACAGGTTGGGCGGCCGGGCGGCCGGGGCGACGAGGTGGCAGAGGAGGGTGGTTCCCAGGAGGAGGGTGGGTAAGAGGAGATTGGAGATTGGGGATTGGAGATTTTGTTGCCTGGGTTTCATAGAGCGTTGTCGAACGATTTTATAAAATCGTTCTACCTCGATGATAGTAGGCGGGCGAGGGCAGCGACGGGGCGGAGGAGGAGCCAGAGGAGGAAGAAGAGGAGGGCGTGGAGGTAGCGCGGCCGGCGGCCGGGCAGTTTGGGCGGGGCGGCCGGCCTGGGGAGCGAGAGTTCGCGGGCGCGCTGGGCATCGTAGGCCACCTGGGCGGCGACGAATTCACCGGCGGCCATAGCCCCCTCGACGTAGCCGGTGAAGGTGGTGCTGTACTCGGCGCTGGCGAAGTAGAGCCGGAAATAGACCCCCTCCGGCCGGTTGAAGGCCAGCTCCAGTTGGCTGAGGACGCCGGGGCCAAAGCTGGTGTTGGGGCCACCGCCAATGGTAGGAACGTCCTGCCAGCGGTGAATCTCGACGTACACGAAGTCGAGGGCGCGCTCGTCGGCCAGGGCTTCGGCCAGCTCGCGGGCCAGGGCCTGCTTCATTGCTTCCCGGCCGGCCGTCGGGTCAAAGCGCTCAAAGAAGCGGTCGTTGACGAAGGTCATCAGCGAGTAGTGGCCGCCGCCGGGATGGGAGGTGTCCAGCAGCCACTCGATGCCGGTAGCTAGAGGGCCGGCGCTCAGGCCGTAGTAGTGGTAATCGTGGCAGTCCCACCACCACGGCTCGCGGTAGACGAAGATGGCCTTGGCGGCGTGGCCGATGGGCTGCCGGTGGAGCAGCTCGCGGGCCGGCTGGAGGGGCGGATCGAAGTGAATGAGGTGGCCGGCGGCATGGGGAGTGACGGCGACGACGACTCGCCGCGCTTCCTCCATCTGGCCGCCGGCGGTGGTGACGACGACCCGGTCCGGCCGGCTGTGATCTATGCCAACTACCAGGCTTTTCAACTGGACCGTGCCCCGGATTTCGCCGGCGTAGCGCTGCAGCAGGCCGCCCAGGCCAATGTCCACGGCAAACTCCTGCGGCCCGTTGGCCATGTCGTTGGCTATTTCCAGGAAGCCGCGGTTGGTGGCGTGGTACCACAGCCAGTAGAGGAGGGAGATCTGTTGGGGGTAAACGGAGAGGATGTCCAGGCAGGCCAGGCCCCACATCTCCCGGATCCATTGTGGCACTTTCTGGCCGGCGATCCAGGCGGCGACGGTGGTCTGGTCCAGCCGGCGGGCCAGGGGGGTGCGCCAGGGGGCGCGGGTGTTGACCAGGTTTTCCAGGATGAGGTAAGTGGCCAGCGATTTGAAGATGCTGATCCGGTCGTAGAGGGGGGCGTGCTTGTCCAGGCCCTGGATTTCAAAGAAGCTCTCTTTTTTGGTCGTCGTCCGCCAGGCGCCTTCGAGGAAGGAGCGGAAGGCAGGGTTGTCGCCGTAGAGGGGGACGCGGCTGAAAATCTGGCCGGGGGCGAGGAGGCGGTGGGCCAGGGCGTGCAGCCGGCGCTGGCGGACGCCAAAGTAGTGGGCGCCCAGGTCGAGGGCCGGGCCGCGGCCGTCGCCAGCCAGGGTCACCGAGCGGGCCCGGCCGCCCAGTTGGTCGGCCGCCTCCAGGAGCAGCAGGCGAATGCCGGGGCTGCGGCGTTCAAGTTCGATGGCGGCCGTGACGCCGCAGTAGCCGCCGCCGACGATGATGACGTCCCACATGGCTGGGTCTTGCAAAGTAGGGGAATTCTACAGGCTCGTGTCCCTTTTTGTCCAGGTGGGAGCGAGAGCTAGAGCAAGAGCTAGAGGTAGGGAGAGGGAGAGATAAAGAAGGGGGGCGAATGGCAACATTCGCCCCCCTTGGGCTCAATCACTTTTTACTATGGGCAGGTAGATTTGGGGTGTGATTGGGGTAACGGCCGGTGTTTCGGAGTAAAGGACGTATACCTTGCCTGCATCCTTGAAATTATCGGGGTGTGTCTCCACCCTTACGTTGGCGCTGAGGAGGAGATCGGCCCGACCATCGTTATCCAGGTCGCCGGCAGCCACATCGGAAAATAGGATGTCACCGATAGCCGAGTCGAGGACGACGGCCGCGGCATCAGCGAATGGGATTGTTCCCGACAGGTCCATACCGCCCTGGATCACGTAGACCGTACGAAGTGATGGATCTCCAAGGATTAAATCGGGGTGTGAATCGCCAACCACGTCGCCCACGGCGAACATACGGATTGTCGCGCCGGTGAGCGTCACCTGGGCGCTGCTGGTGACGTCATAGCTCTGGCCATCCAATAGCGGGCCGGGGACCACGAAGAGGCTGCTACCGGAACCCAGAATCACGTCGTCCTGCCCATCGCCGGTCAGGTCCGTGATACCCAGGATACCATCCTGTAGATTGGTAACGGTGATGTTGGCCGGCGTGGTGCTGAGGTGCAGCGCCCCATTACCCAGCGGACCAAGGATGACGTAAGCGGTGTTGCTTGTCCTGGCTACCAGGTCCAATTCTGCGCCGGCGTTCACCCGTCCCAGGGCAAGTGAACCCAGGCCGGCAACAGCCGCAGGACCATAGAGGGTGAAGTCGGCCGGCGTCACGGCCAGGTCGTACAGCCCATTCAGGCCCGGCCGGCCGAAGATAACGAAAGCTGCCCCGGTACCGGCCGTGCCACCATCATCGGCCAGGTAGTCGCCGACAGCCAGATCGACCTCCCCATCTCCGTCCAGATCGCCTGTTGCCAGAGCATTTTTGACAGAAAAGGCGAAAAAGTCCTGTCCTGGCGCCCGGAGCATGAAATCAGCGGGGGTGCTGTTGGTGAGGATCCGTGTTCCCGTGAGCCAGGGGCCGCCCCACAAGGCAAAGACGGTCGGCGTTACCATGCCGTTGCCGGCGCCATCGTCCTGGGCTGAGCCGGCGATCAAATCATCATAGCCATCCCCATTCAGGTCTCCGCCCACCAACTCCGCGCCAACGTGTTGCAGCAAATATTTACTGACCACGGTTAGATCGGCCGTGTCGGTTAACAAGTCAATCGTGCCGGTCAGGCGAGCGCCGGGGTTGGACAGCCCAAAGAGCCTGCCCGTCGCATTATAGGTATCGAAATCTTCGGCCCAATCGTGGGCGGACACGATCAGATCGGGCCGGCCGTCGCCGTTGACATCCTGGCCCATTACAGCTGAGCCAATGTAGTCATTCGGCCCCATAGAGTCCGGGTTGTCCGCCGGGTTGCCCGGGCCGACAATGGTGAGGTCGGCCGCTTCTTGCTCTAAATCAAGGTATTGCTGCGCCGGTCCTGTCGCTTCGTCGGCTCCAATGTCTACCCGGTAGAGCCCGCTGGGGCCGATCATATAACGTGACTCGCCGTCCAGGTCTTTGCCGGGGACGGCGCCGGAGCGCTGCCCGGCATCTCGTACCGGCGAGGCGTCGCTAAGATGATAATCGGCGTCGAGGAGTGGGTCAATCAATAGATTGCTCGGATCGAGGCTGAACCCCAGGACGTTGGCCTGGCTGTTGGCGTAAAAATCATTGTAAGTCACGGTGACGCTCACGGCCCCGATGAGGAGAACACCAACGGTGTGGCTCATGATGATGCTGTTGCTCAAAGTGAGTGGCGAACCGGTTATGATCCCCATGCCATCGTTCGCCGCAATCGTCGTGTTGGCGATGTGCCCGTCGCTACCATTAACCATATAAATGGCGCTAGAGTTCGGGGCCAGATTGTCCGTCACCAGCGAATTTACCAGTGTAAATGGGCCCTCGAGGAATATGCCCCCGCCGTGGCAGCCGTCGAAGCCGGCGCAATTCGCCTGCACGCGCAGGCGGTCCATAAAAACCGAACTCTGGCGGGTATAAATTCCACCACCGAAGCCGCCAAGCACGACGGCGTTGTTGATGGAGTTCCCGCTGATTAACTCCCCTGAGAGTGTTATCGCCTGAGAATAGAGGATGGCCACCCCGCCGCCAAAACCAGCCTCAGGCGAGTTGGCGACATTACCCTGGATCACGTTTGCTTCGAGGGTCGCGGTGACGTACTCCATAAAGATGCCGCCGCCGATAACGTAACCTGTCGGGCCGACGGTGTTGCTGAGGATCTGGTTGCCGGTCAAGAAAAGTGGGCCACCGCCGGAGATGGAGACGCCGCCACCCTGGCCGTCTCCGGCGTTGACAACGTTGTTGGCAATTATATTATTCACCAGAACTGCCTGCGTCCCCTCCAGCTCGACGCCGCCCCCTTCAGCGTCTTCTTCAAAAACCTGGTTGTTCTCGATGCGGTTATTTTCCAGGTGGGGCGCGCCTTGCTGGACCCAGACGCCGCCACCTAGTAGATAGCCAATATTACCGGTGATGACGTTGTTGGCCACCAGGGCATTACTGTGCCTGATCTGTAACCCGCCGCCATGATAGAAACCCAGGTCGCCGCGCCCACCGGTGATAGTGAACCCGTCGAGCGTGGGGGCCACCAGTGCCGGGTCCTGGTACTGCCCCATGATGGCGACGACCGAATCATTCGTCTCAGCCGGGCTGATCGTGGTGACGTAAACGGCCGGGTCACGCTCCGTGAACTGTGTATTCCAGCCACCCTCCAAGGTGACGGTTTTCGTTATGCGCACGTTTTCGATATAGTCGCCTTCGGCGACGCGGATGGTGTCGCCACCCTGAGCGTTGGTGAGCGCTATCTGGATGGCCTCATAGCAGCCGCCTCCGCCGCCCGGCCGGACACAGAGTGTGTCGGCCTGAACCATCGGTATCTCGCATAACATGAAGTATAGGAACGATAAACCGGCCAGGCCGGCGAGAACCGGTACGGCCAGAAAGAGCAGACGACTTTTCATTGTGCCTCCGTCTAAAGCTACACAAGATGAATGTCTCCATTCGTCTTGAACATACCAATACGTACACTTCACTCTATTCAGAGATCGTCAAAAAATCGTCACAACGGTCATAGCTCACCGCGAAAATATGCCCGGTGGCGCTATGCTGGGTGGTATAATTTGGGACAGCGGAGTTATTTGGATGGCCAGCCTGAAACTATCGCTTTTAGGGCCACTGCGTATCGAGCTGGATGGTGTACTGGTTAAAGTCAGTACGCGTAAGGCCACTGCCCTCCTGGCTTTCCTGGCAGTGACGCGCCAGAGCCACAGCCGCGAAGCGCTGGCCACGCTTTTTTGGCCAGAGCTAGACCAGACTCGGGCGCACGCCAGCTTGCGGAGTACCTTGTGGGCGCTCAACAAAGCCCTTGGGGAAGAGTGGCTGGTGGTTGACCGGAAAATGGCCGGCTTGCAGAGCGGCGCCGACCTGACGCTGGACGTTGCTGTTTTCCGTGACCGGATCACATCGGGCCAAACACATGGCCACTTGCCAGAAGTGGTCTGCCCGGTGTGCTTATCGTCACTGGCCGAGGCTGTTGAGCTGTATGGCGATGGCTTCCTGGCCGGCTTCACCCTGCCCGACAGCCCCGCTTTCGATGAATGGAGCTATTACCAGGCCGAAGAACTGCGCCAGGCGCAGGCCGGCGCCCTGGCCAGGCTGGTTAGCGGTTACGTGGCTCAGGGGGAATTTGAGGTGGCCATCCCTTATGCCCGGCGCTGGCTGGCGCTCGATCCGCTGCACGAGCCGGCGCACCGAAGCCTGATGCAGCTCTACGCCTGGACAGGCCAGCGCGCCGCAGCGCTACGCCAGTATCAAGCGTGTGTGGAACTCTTAGACAAGGAATTGGGCATCACACCGCAAGCTGAAACGAGGCAATTGTACGAGACGATTCGCGATCAGCGCGAGCTTCCTCCGCCAATCAACGTCGTTGGCGACCAACTACTTTACAGCAACCTGGGAGCGCACCTGCCGTCCACCCCGTTCGTCGGCCGGGAAGAAGAGCTGGCGGAAATCGGCCGCTGCCTGGCCAACCCACAGTGCCGGTTATTGACCATCAGCGGCCCTGGTGGAATCGGCAAGACAAGACTCGCTCTGCAAGCAGCTACCCTGCACCAGGTGGCTTATGAACATGGCGCTACCTTCGTTCCACTTGCCGCCGTTGCCTCCCCGGCGTTCCTTATTTCGGCTATCGCCGATGCGCTGGCGTTTCAATTATCGGCCGGGCGCGACCCCAAGGTTCAGCTTCTCAGCTACCTGCGTAGAAGGAACCTGTTGCTTGTGCTGGACAACTTCGAGCATTTGTTGGACGGGACGAGTTTGCTCAGCGATATTCTGGCGGCCGCGCCACAGGTGAAAGTGGTGGTCACCTCGCGGACCAGGCTCAACGTTACCTGGGAACGAACGCTCAATTTGCGCGGCCTGCATTTCCCCACAGAAGAGGATGTTTCTGGGGTGATCGAGCGGTTCAGCGCTGTGCAGCTCTTTCTTTATAGCGCTCGCCGGGTCAATTGGAATTTTGCGCTCTCGGCGGCGGAGCGGCCGGGTGTGCTTCGCCTGTGCCAGATGGTGGAGGGGATGCCGTTGGGTCTGGAGCTGGCTGCGTCCTGGGTGCGTGTTATCCCGTGCGCTGAGATTGCCCAGGAGATCGAACACGACCTGGGATTTCTGGCGACTTCTTTGCAGGGCTTACCCGAGCGGCAGCGCAGCCTGCGGGTGGTGATGGCGTATTCCTGGAAGCAGCTCCCGGATGCTGAAAAAAGGGTATTCCGCATGCTATCCGTTTTTCGGGGTGGGTTCGGCAGAGAGGCGGCCGGGCAAGTAGCGGGCGCTTCATTAGCCCATCTGACGATGCTGGTAGACCACTCCTTTCTGTATCGAATCTCAGCAGGGCGATTTGAGGTGCATGAATTGTTGCGGCAGTTTGGGGCCGAGGAGTTGGAGGCTGATCGGCTCGAATTGGAGGAGGCCCATGACCGCCACGGCCGGTATTTTGCGGCGGTCCTTCAGGAAAGGGAAAGCAGGCTCAAGGGAAGGGGGCAAGGCGAAGCCATCAGGGAAATCGAGGAGGAGATTGATAATGTTCGGGTGGCCTGGCGCCGGGCAGTTGAGCGCAGGAAAAGCGGGGAAATCGGGCAAGCCCTGGACAGCCTGTTCCATTTCCTGCGGGCCAGGAACCTGTTTCAGGAGGCCTGGGACGCATTCCATACGGCGGCCGAGGCTTTTAGAAGGTCTGGCGAGGAGCAGGTCCTTCTGCTAGGCCGGATTCTGGCTCGGGAAGGGGTATTCGCTGAACTGCTGGGCCAATTTGATTCCGCCAAAGCCATCTTGCAAGAAAGCCTGGCGATTTTGAGAAGCCAGTCTCCGGCGTCCGGGCAGGAGGTGGCATTTGTCCTGAACCAACTGGGCCAGGTGGCTTACCGCCAGGGAGAGTCGGCGGAGGCCTGGCAACTGGCGCAAGAGAGCCTGAAGCTCGCCCGGGAAATTGACGACAACTATGGGATGGCGATGGCGCTGAATACGCTGGGTAGCGTGGCCGGTATGTTGAATGGCGAGTATCGAGCGGCCAAAGTATTCTACGAGGAAAGCCTGGCGTTGCGCCAGGCGATCGGGGACATTCGAGGGATTGCCGCATCGCTCAACAACTTAGGAGCCACCGGCAACAATTTGGGAGAGTACGAGGAGGCAAAAGCATATTTCCGCGAAAGTATCGCCCTGAACGAAGAAGTGGGCCACGAATATGGTGTGGCGTTGGCGCTCAATAATTGGGGCTGGAATGCTTACCTGACCGGCGATTACGTCGAAGCCAGGCGGCTCTTCGAGAAGAGCCTGGCGATTCGCCAGGAAACCGGCGACCAATATGCGATCGCCCTGGTGCTGGGTAACCTCGGCCTGAACGCCATCTATCTAGAAGATTATGGCGAGGCCGAACGTCTGTTGAAGGAAAGCCTGGAGATGTATCGTGAAGCAGGCGCCCAGGGAGGGATTGCCGACGTGTATGACTCGTTGGGGAGGCTGGCCGAGCGATTGGGTGACCACCAGGCGGCAATTGATTACTACCGGCAAGGGTTCAAAACTGCACTGGACAACCAGATCATTGTAAGCGCTCTGGATAGCCTGGTGGGGACGGCGGCGGTCTTGATGAAACAAGGGGAAGCAGGGCAGGCGCAGGCAGCGGAATACCTGGCGTTTGCCATCCATCACCCGGGCATCCTGAAGGAAACGAAAGACCGGGCGGCGCAACTGCTGGCCGGGCTGGAGAGCCAATTGCCTGTTGAGGTTATTAGCCGGGCGCGGGAGATGGGGGTGGGTAGGACGATAGGGGAAATTGGGAGCGAGGTGCTTGCTGGATAGAGGGCAAGGGGAGCGGCGCATACATGCGCTGGGGGGCAGGGGAGCAATGTGGCCGCTGGCCGGCCGGTCGCGAGTGTCGTAGTTCTGGCTTGGGGAGCGGCGCGACTGGCGGGGGATGGCTGGCGCAGGCTGGTGGCGGCCGTGACGCCGTAGTAGCCGCCGCGACGATGATAACGTCCCACATTGTTGAGTCTTGTGAAACAGGGACACCCTACAGGTTTTTAAGTAGAGCTATGAACATATCCTAGAATAACAAGGGGTTCCTATTTTAAGAAGCTCCGTTCACACTATGATGCATTGGATTGCCACTGGCGAATCTTTAGCGATCTCACACCAATTACGGGGGCAAGCTCCTCAGGATCCGCGGCTAATAACTCTGCTTGACTATGTATACCTGCCTCTTCAATGAGGCGGCGCTCGTATTCTGTACCAATTCCAGCTATTTTGCGAAGGTCAGACGGGGTGCTTTGTGACCTCGGGTGACCGAACTGAAACGACTCGATCTTTTCCAGCAGCAACGACCAAAAGCTACGTTGTGTTCTAAGAAGGGCACGTAAGTCAGCTAGGGTGATGACTACACAAACACTACCATCTTCGTGAAAGGCATTACGAATTAACTGGTTGCCTGCCCACTCGCCTAACCTTTGTACACCCTCTCCCGAAATTCCTTCAAGGGCGATTATGACTCCAAATCTTGAGTGAGTAAGTTTCATCCGGTACAGAAAAAAGCCGACATCTACAACTGCAACGCGACGTTCCAAGTTTTTGCATTCGACAATGAAGTGACGGCCCAAGAGTTCGGCAGTAATATTACCGGCCGGATTAAGGTTTCGCACGACGACATCACTCTCGAACGCCCATAGGTTATGAAGCACATTTCTCCAGGGAACCCAGCCCGGCACGAGTAGGAAGAGATATGTTGTCAATGTCTCTAGCGACCTTCCAACTTGATCAGCACTCGCCGATGTTACCGCACTCAGGAGCGCAGCAAAATACGGTTTCGACAGAGGAAGCTCCTGGAGGGGTGTTGGCAGGGAAAATAGCGAGGCATATTCTCTGTTTTCCACGGCGAATCGGCGGACTACATCCTCTGCAAAGGCGGCTGGACAAGACCAATCTCCGTTAAGCTCCTGAGTAACTGTCACCAAATTGGCACTTGCCACATCATTAAAACTGCTCAAGGCGTCCGACGTCATGCGAAGTCTGGTCAATAACACATGTCTTCCAGCCCCTCCGCCTGATGGGTGTTCTCCCAAAACGTCATCTGCTTGGGTATGCAATGCCCACCAGAACGCCGCTCCCATGTCACCAAGTTCTTGGTAAATCAGCGTCAGATGCATTGCCAATCCAGCCCGGTACACCCGTTGCCTCGTCTGACGTTGCCGTTCTCCAAACATATTCCAGGCTTTAATTAGGAGCGATTCAGCAGCAAAAGCGTACCTTCCCCCCAGTAGCGTTTGGGCAAAGCCTCCAAAAGCATGGCAGGCCTGTTCGGCTTCGTCGGTAACCATGATATCGAATTCACCACCAGGGGCGCAGGCTCTGTCTAGTAAGTTGGTTGCCTCTGCCACGATGGCAGCAGGGTCGAAGTTGGTTTCGTTATACCCTGCCAATAATGATCTTATGTCATCTATGACACTCATGATCGGTACCTATTACATGCACTAAATAAGACCACGAAAATTGCTCAGGATACCTTATAAGTGAAAGGATCTCGCCACATTGACCGAATTATAGTCATGCCTAAATTACAAATGAGATGATGTTGATCTTTCTAATACCAATTGCTGAACCAGGAACCATAAACACCAATATCCCTCTGTGATGGACCACGGGGATTTACGGTCTATAGCCAGGTAATTGGCATAATTTGAGTATGAATGTGTGGCTATTATTATTCTAACTTAGTGGTCTTCTCGCTAAGTCTTCAACTCTCCCGAAAGCTTTCATAGGATACTGCCTTCTCTGACGGAGCCTCCGGAAGGATACCAGCAAATTGAGCGAGAGAACCACCTGGCAAGGAAAACAGCTTTATCTTCTTGTTGCCTTTTGACGAAAACCTTCTATTGTGGAAATTGTTCCCTTTTTCCTGGCCAGGTCCATATCCCCTAAGCTTGCAAACGAGAAGTACTCTCGTAGTTCATGAACTGTTGAAAAATGTTTTGCGAGTTTTATCAAACTATTCATACAAGAATCAACGATTACCTTTAAAGTGAACAAGATATAGTCACCTCTCTCTGGGAAGATTCCAGTATGTACCAACTCATTTCTATGCTTAACTAATAATTCAAGCGCGTCCTGAAAAAGACTATCTAGTTTGACAGCTATTTTAGTACGAGATATCAGTGCGCCCTGACTAACTTGCTCTTCTTCAAGAGATAAAGCTACCTCAAAGACTTGCCACATAGCAAGATAAGCATGTTGAGGGGATGAGATATCTAAGGTGTTTTGATAAAGCTGGACTAGTTTGAGAATGAAATAGTAAGTATCAGGGTAACGTAAATCCTTTCCGAATAGAGAAAGCAAACCAGCTGCATCCACTAGCTTATCATTCTGAAAGTCCGCCCGTTGATAGTCAAATTTCTCAATAGTGTAATACACCGAAACAAGCTCGTTTTTAGTAGTAAAAACAGCATACACAGGGGATGGTAATATGACTGAAAGAGGTTTAGGGGTTTGACGAAAAAGAGAGAATACGCCGCACAGCTTTGAGAAATTAAGAGCACCTCTCAAAATATCTAATCTGTCGCTTGCAATATCTGCTGCAGCCTCGTGGTCAGACGCCTTAACGTCAAGCACAACCGGAATGAATTTTGACCGATTCCAAAGGGGTTGATCAGTATCCTGGAGAATTGGATTTGAGTGATCTTCAGACCAAATCTTATTTAGCAAATCCGGTTTGGGTATTTCGTTCCATTGCTTAACTTTTATGTTATCGCCTAATATCTTGATGGGCTCCAGAGTGGAGAGTTGGCGACGATCCATATTGAGGAACATCCAGACCTGAAAGATATTGAATTCTTTTTGAAGCCGTCTGGTTTCAACATCTAAAGCTTGTATGAAGCTGATTATAACATTAGACTGGTTTTGGTATTTTTTGTATTTAACCCAGCGGCGAAGTCCCAAGCTAATAATCTTTCTGCGAGTCGCCTCTGGTAATGGGTCTTGAAAGCATACATAGCTATCTATAGTTTCTTTGACAACGATGTAAGCAATGTCAAAGGGAAAAGAAATGGTGGAACCATTGTCTGAAACTTTGAAGTTTTCCTTAACCCACTGTAGGCAATGATTGACGATGTCTTTCTTCTTAGGAATAGTAATTCTCATAGTTCACTAAAAAAGAATTAACTTGTACGCCGTGTGAGGTTTTGCAGTTTACCCCAAGTCGGCCAATTTATAACTCTGGGTGGTTTCCTTCCTTGAGGTATATCACATGAGAGATTCTACGGCTTCTACACCCCATTGTCTACTGTTAGTGGTTTCTTCAAAGTAGCACAGTTTGCTTTAGCCGGTATTTAAATCTATGATAACCCCGGATGCGTATAGCCTAGAAACCCCGTACCACCAACTTATACACCTTCACCCCGGCCGCTATTCGTCAAAACGACCAACCCGTTCCCCCGCGCCGCGTAGGTGCCGGGATTCGAGAATGATAGCAGAAAAATCCCCTCATCCCAGGGGGTTAGGTTTTACCTGGCCTCAATCTCGGCCCGGTCCACCTGACTGCTTCAAATAGCCGGCAACGATCTCACCTAGGGTAATCGCATGAATGGATGGATTGCACGGGAGGAGGAAATAGGATGAAATAAAGCAAGGAGGTGTCTTGATGGTACAAACACAACCAACGACGAT